>DASWPX010000064.1:0-7120 GCA_036398395.1 Pseudolabrys sp.
CTTTCGTCGCCAAGGTGATCGGCTTGCCGGTCGCCAAGATCGCATCGCGCGTCATGGCCGGCGAAAGTCTTGCGAGCTTCAAACTCAAGCCCACGCTCTACAAGCACCGCGCGGTTAAGGAGGCGGTATTCCCCTTCGCGCGCTTCCCCGGCGTCGATACCGTGCTGGGGCCGGAGATGAAATCGACCGGCGAGGTGATGGGCATCGACACCTCATTCGAAATCGCCTTCGCCAAGAGCCAGATCGGCGGCGGCACCAACCTGCCGCGCGGCGGCACTGTATTCGTGTCGGTCCGCGACGACGACAAACCGCGCGTGCTGGAGGCAGTGCGGCTCTTGGCCTCGCTCGGCTTTACCACCATCGCCACGTCGGGAACCCAGCGCTACCTCGCCGAACAGGGGGTGGAGGCGACCAAGATCAACAAGGTCCTGGAAGGGCGGCCTCATATCGTGGACGCCATCAAAAACGGCCGGGTTCAGCTTGTTTTCAACACCACCGAGGGCACTGCGGCATTGGCCGACAGCCGCTCGCTGCGGCACGCCGCCCTCTTGCATAAAGTGCCGTACTACACCACTCTTTCGGGTGCCGTCGCCGCGGCGCAGGGCATAAAAGCCTATCTCGGGGGCGACCTCGAGGTTCGTACGCTGCAAAGCTACTTCACCGGTCGCGCCTGACGGGATTTGCCCCGGCCGGCGCGAACCTAAAGCGGCGGCGAGAGTTAAGCCGGGAATTCCACGATTGCGGTGCGGGTGAAATCGGCCGCGATCGAGGTGTTTTGACCGGCCCGAGACTCACATGACTCCGGTTTCGCGGGAAATCCGTGGCCGGAGTCGTATTGCGAGTGGATGCGACGACGATCTCGAGGATGGAAGGGCTTGGCGGCGCTAAAGCGCATTCAAGATAGCGCCCGCCAGGAGGAGAAGGACGATGGACAAAATTCCGATGACGGCCGCGGGCTATGCCACGCTCGAAGCCGAGCTCAAACACTGCCAGCAGGTGGAGCGTCCGCGCATCATCCAGCAGATCACCGAAGCGCGCACGCACGGCGATCTGTCGGAGAACGCCGAATATCACGCCGCCAAGGAGCAGCAGTCGCTCAATGAAGGGCGCATCGTCGAGTTGCAGGACAAACTCGTACGCGCCGACATCATCGACGTGTCGAAGCTCTCCGGCGATACCATCACTTTCGGCGCCACGGTGACGCTGGTCGACGAGGACACCGACGAGAAAAAGGTGTGGCAGATCGTCGGCGAGCCGGAGGCCAACGCCAAGGCCGGCAAGATTTCCATCACCTCGCCGCTGGCGCGCGCGCTGATCGGCAAGAGCAAGGGCGCCTCGATCGAGGTCAACGCGCCCGGCGGCGCCAAGGGCTATGAGATCAAGAAAGTGGAGTGGCGGTAGCACACGGCACCGCCACCTTCCTTTTTTGAAACTGCCAATTCTTAAACGCCGGGAAACGTCAGTGCATCATCCAGGGCCTACGGCTCGCGCCGGAAAGCGACAATGGCTGGCTGCGGCCGCGCTGATTTTCGCCGGCCTGTCGGCGCTCTCGACCGAATTCGCGGTCCCAGCGGGGGCGGCGGAGCCCTACCCGACGCGTGCGATTATGCTGATCGTGCCGTTTCCGCCCGGCGGCGCGAATGACTTGCTGGCGCGGTTGGTCGGCGAGCGCATGAGCCGTTCGCTGGGCCAGGCCATCGTGGTCGAAAACCGTGGCGGTGCCGGCGGCAATATCGGCTCGCGCCAAGCGGCGCGGAGTACGCCCGATGGCTACACGATGTTGCTGACATTTTCCGGCACCATCGCCATCAATCCCGCGTTGTACGCGAGCATCGGTTACGATTCGAACAAGGACTTGACCGCGATCGGCACCATCGCCAGCGCGCCGGCCGTGCTGGTCGTGAACCCCGCCGTGCCTGCCAGGACATTGCGCGAACTCATCGACTACGCCAAAGCCAATCCGGAAGCGCTCAACTACGGCTCGTCGGGCACCGGCACGGTCGTCCACGTCTCCACCGAGATGGTGCTCGACGCCGCAAACATCAAAATGAAGCATATCCCCTATAGCGGAACCGGACCTGCGGTTTCCGATCTGATCGGCAATCATGTGCAGGTGATGCTGCCTCCGATCCCGTCCGTGATCGGCCTGGTCAAGAGCGGTCAGTTGCGCGCGCTCGCCGTGACCGGCAAGAATCGATCGCCGTTGTTGCCGGATGTGCCGACCATGAGCGAAGCCGGCCTGCCCGGCTTTACGTCCGAACAATTGATTGGATTGATGGCGCCGGCTGGAACGCCGCGGCCGATTATCGAGCGCCTCAACAGCGAATTGCGCGCCGCCGTGACAGATCCGGCAGTCAGCAGTCGCATCCTCGAAGTCGGCGCCGCGCCGCTTGCCGGCACGCCGGAAGAATACGCCACGCAGGCCGCCGCCGATCTGAAATTGTGGGGCACGATCGTCAGGAAATTGGGCCTTCACGTCGAGTAGCCGCGGCCCCGCGCTCAACTCTCCATCGGCACCATCGCCGCATCTTTGGATTGACGCAGCGTCAGTGAGGTCTTGACGTTGCGCACGTTCGGCGCCGAGGTGAGCTTCTCGACGAAAGCCTGGAAGGTTTTCAAATCCGGCGCCACGCATTTCAAGACGAAGTCGATCTCGCCCGACAGCATCCAGCATTCGCGAACCAAGGGCTGCGCGCGCACGAAGTCCTCGAAAGCCATAAGATCGGTTTCGGCCTGGCTCGCCAGATGCACCATGGCGAAGACCGCGACCTCGTAGCCGAGCTTCTTTTCGTCGAGCAGCGCGCGGTAGCCTTTGATGTAGCCCGCCTCCTCGAGCGCGCGCACGCGGCGCAGGCAGGGCGGCGCCGAGATGCCGACCCGGCTCGCCAGTTCCACATTGGTCATGCGGCCGTCGTCCTGAAGCTCCTTGAGGATCTTGCGGTCGATGGCGTCGAGACGGGCGGGCACGGTTAACTCCGCTTATTGGCGCATGATCTCGTCCGAAAACCGGGTGCTACTTTTCGGGATCATGCGCTGGCGAACATCCATACCGCGAAACAATGTTTCGCGAAAGATTATTGCGCGCGCTCCAGGCCCGTTTGCCCTGCGTAAACCTATGTTGTGAGTCCTGGGGGTTGCGTATCTTGCATAGCTCGGCCGAAAGCCATACATCGGTCGGAGCAAAAAGAGCCGGCCACAGTCCGGCCGCCCGGGCCGATGTCGGCCCGCGACGCCCGCCAGGGGGGCGCAACACATGTCAATGACGACGCACGCCAAGGTCGTAATCATCGGCTCGGGTCCTGCCGGCTACACCGCCGCGATCTATGCCGCCCGTGCCATGCTTGAACCGATTTTGATCCAGGGCATCCAGCCCGGCGGCCAACTCACCATCACCACCGACGTGGAGAACTATCCGGGCTTTGCCGATGTCATCCAGGGCCCCTGGCTGATGGAGCAGATGGTCAAGCAGGCCGAGCATGTCGGCACCAGGATCGTCACCGACTATGTGACGAAAGTGGAGCTGGCGAGCCGTCCGTTCCGTCTGACTTGCGATTCAGGCGACGTCTATCTCGCGGAGGCGCTGATCGTCGCCACCGGCGCGCAGGCCCGCTGGCTCGATCTGCCGTCCGAGCAGAAGTTCAAAGGCTACGGCGTGTCGGCCTGCGCCACCTGCGACGGCTTCTTTTACCGCAATAAGGAAGTGATCGTGGTCGGCGGCGGCAACACCGCGGTCGAGGAGGCTTTGTTCCTCACCAATTTCGCTTCCAAGGTCACGATCGTGCACCGGCGCGATTCGTTCCGCGCGGAAAAGATTTTGCAGGAGCGCCTGTTCAAGCACCCCAAGATCGACGTGATCTGGGATTCGGCGCTGGACGACGTGATGGGCAGCGACAATCCGTTGAAGGTCAACCGCGTGCGCATCAAGAACGTCAAGACCGGCGCGGTGAGCGAGCGCAACGCCGACGGCGTCTTCATCGCCATCGGGCACGCGCCGGCCTCCGAATTGTTTGCCGGCCAACTGCAGATGAAGGGCTCCGGCTACATCGTCACCGCCGGCCATTCCACCGCGACCTCGGTGGCCGGCGTATTCGCCGCCGGCGACGTCACCGACGACATCTACCGCCAGGCGGTTACCGCCGCGGGGCAAGGCTGCATGGCGGCCCTTGAAGCGGAGAAATTCCTGGCGGCGCGCGAACATCAGCGCGCGGCGGCGGAATAAATCATGGTCAATCCAAACAAGACGATGGACTGGGACAAGCTGAAAGTGTTCCACGCCGCGGCGGAAGCCGGCTCCTTCACCCACGCCGGCGAACGGCTCGGGCTGTCGCAGTCGGCGGTGTCGCGCCAGGTGTCGGCGCTGGAGTCGGAACTGTCGGTCTCGCTGTTTCACCGCCACGCGCGCGGGCTGATCCTGACCGAACAGGGCGAAATGCTCTACCGCACGGCGCACGAAGTGTTCATGAAACTGGAGGCCGCGCGCACCAAGCTGACCGACAGCCGCGAACGGCCGAACGGCGAACTCAAGGTTTCCACCACGCCCGGCATCGGCGTGCATTGGTTGACGCCCAGGCTCGGCGAGTTTCTCGATCTTTATCCCGACATCCACATCACGTTGATCACCACCGACGAGGAACTCGATCTGGCGATGCGCGAGGCCGACGTCGCCATCCGCCTGCGTCAGCCGACCCAACCCGACCTGATCCAGCGCAAGTTGTTCTCGGTGCATTTCCACGCCTATGCCTCGCCCGATTACCTCAAGCGTTTCGGCACGCCGCGCGCGCATGACGAACTCGACAAGCACCGCATTCTGCTGCTCGGGGGCAATGTGCCGGCGCACTTCGCCAACCGGCGCTGGCTTTTGGAAGTCGCGCGCGAGACCAAGGATCCCCGCACGCCGACGCTGTCCATCAACAACGTGCTCGGCCTGTTGCGCGCCTGCCAGCGCGGCCTGGGGATCGCGATGCTGCCGGACTATCTGGTCGAGGAAAACGGCGGGCTGGTGCAGTTGTTCGGCGACGCCGACACGCTCGCGCTCGATGCCTATTTTGTTTATCCGGAAGAACTCAAGTCGGTCGCGCGCATTCAGGTGTTCCGCGATTTCCTGGTCGCCAACGCGCAGCGCTGGCACTTCTGATTTTCACGGCGCCAAACGATGCCCCACATATGGGCATGCGGAATATTCCTATTATTTTCGGCATGTCAGACATGCGGAGTCATGCGTTGATGGAATGGCTCGCGCCTCGCATAGTTTGAACGCTGCGCATCGGACGTGAATCCTCCCAGATTACCGGTGTCAGCATGTTCCCCTCTGGAAGATGTTGCCGGCCCCCACGCCGGCAAACTGAAACCGGGCCCCTCGCGGGGCCCGGTTTTTTTCCGGCTTCGCTTCGGTCTTCGATCGCGAATGCGAATGCGCGCGTTCCACGCGGTGCATACGTCGCGGGCGGTGACGAAATTCCGAACCGGGCGGCCGGACCTGTCCCGACTTGGGACCGGCATCATTTCACCGTCACCGGCGCGGCGTAATTTGAACCTCCCCGGAACTGGCGGTTACTAAAAATATGAGCGGGTACAACTCGCAAAACCCGTTTCGGAACCCACCTGAGGGGCGAATGTTGCACTACGCTCAAATCGTCGTTTGGAACGGCCGAAGTCCTCGAAAAATGCCGGTCATGGCAGGGTGTTTCGATACCAGTGCAGAATAGCCACACCACGCATTGGTTCGACCTGCCATGTTGGGAAAGCCGTAACGAGTCGAGGACTAACGGTATATAAGTGGGCTCTGCCCCGTAGCTTTTGGAGAAATGCCGGTGAAAAGCGTCCGATTTGACCGTTTGTTGGCCTCGACCGCCCTCGGGCTTGTCTTGGTGCTGTCCAGCCACGCTGGATACGCCCAGCAACCCGACAAGAAGGAGCAGGCCGCCGCGCCGACGCCGGATACTTCCTCGCCGCCGCCGGCCGTGAAGGATGTCGCGCCGGCGCCCGCAGCGGCTCCCGCGCTCACCACTCAGGATGCGGCCGCGACGCCGGCGACTTCGGTGGCCGATAGCGCCGTCACCGACAAGCTGCGCGACATGTTCTCCGGCAAGCTCGAGCGCATCGCAAGCCGCAAGGCCGAACGCGAAGGCATGGAGTCGTTCTACAAGGCGCGCAATTACGCGCCGCTCTGGGTCTCCGCCGGCGCCGCCAACGACCGCGCCAAATCCGTGATCGCCTATCTCGGTCAGGCCGACGCCGTCGGCCTCGACCCGAGCGATTACGCGACGCCCGACTTCAAGTCGGCGACCAGCGCCGACGCGCTGGCCGAAGCCGAACTGAAGCTCACCGCCGCCGCTCTCACCTTCGCGCGTCACGCGCAGGTCGGCCGCATCAGCTTCACCCGCGTCAGCGCCGATATGTCGTTCGAGGTGAACGCGCCGGAGGCGGCCTCGGTCCTCGCCAAGCTCGCGGACGGCAGCGACGACGCCGCGGTGCTCGACAGTTACAATCCGCCGCAGGCCGAGTTCAAAGCGCTGCGCGAAAAGTTAGCCGAAGTTCGCAAGAACGGCGGCGTCATCGCCAAGCCGGTAGACGAAGACAAGCCGGTGCTGGTGAAGGTCCCCGAAGGTAAGATCCTGCGCCCCGGTATGAAGGACGCGCGCGTCATCGCATTGCGCAAGCGTCTGGACGTCAAGGGCGACAAGGAAAATCCGCTCTATGACGACGCGGTGCGCGACGCGGTCAAGACGTTCCAGACCTCGGCCGATCTCGACACCGACGGCAATCTCGGTCCGACCACCGTCAAGGCGATGAACGGCGAAAAGCATGAGGCCAAGGGCCCGACCGCCGATCCGGTCGACACCATCGTCGTCAATATGGAACGCTGGCGCTGGTATCCGCGCGATCTCGGCAATCCGCACGTCGTCGTTAACATTCCCGACTACACGCTGACGCTCTGGAACGACGACGCCGTTTATTGGAAAACCAAGGTCGTGGTCGGCAAGCCGGGCAAGGCGACGCCGTTGATCAGCGCGGAGATGAAGTTCATCACCGTCAACCCGACCTGGAACGTGCCGCCGTCGATCATCGAGAAGGAATATCTGCCGGCGTTGCGCGAAGACCCGCAGGCGCTCGACCGCAT
>DASWPX010000065.1:0-12613 GCA_036398395.1 Pseudolabrys sp.
CCCTGGCACCAGCGCAGATCGCGCCGGATGAATTCGATCAAGGTCGGTGGGTTTTCCTCCCAACCCAATTCGTCTTCCGGCAGCACGCGCACGTCGTAGCCGCCGCGGCGCATCAACACCGCCTCGATCTGATCGTGGCTCAGGATGTGGCCGTCGCCCGAGCGCGGCAATTCGCAATGCGCGATGAAGGGCGCAAGGCGCAGCACCGCGTTGTGGCCCCAATAGGGGCCGCAATCGCCCTGCCACCAGGCGCTGCCGATGGTGTAGGAGCGCATGCCGAGCCGCATGCCGAACTGAAAGATGCGCGCGAAGGCGCTGGTCGAGGGCAGGCCGACGACGAGGCCTTGCAGGATGCCGAGCTTGGGGTCGGCCTGCATGATGCGCACGAGGCGCAAGACGGCCTCGGCGGTCATGAAACTGTCGGTGTCGAGTGTCACGGCGAACTCGTAGTCGCCGCCCCAGCGGTCGCAGAAGTCGCGGATGTTGCCGGCCTTGTAGCCGGTGTTGATGTCGCGGCGGCGGTAGGTGATGGCGATGCGCCCGCGCCAGAGCGCGGCCAGCGCGGCGAATTGCTTCTCCTCGGTGGCCGCGATCTCGGCGTTGTCGGTGTCGCTGAGCACATAAAGATGAAAGCGCTCGGCAGCGCCGAAAGCGGTCAGCCCCGCCAGCATCGGCGCGAGATTGCGCAGCATCCGGTCCGGCAACTCGTTGCGGATGCACAGCAGGATCGCGGTCGACGCCGCGATGGGCTCGTTGCCGCGCAGGGCCGCCGCTCCCGAGAATATTGCTTCGATTGGATCGCCCGCGAAGCGCACAATGATGAATCCAATCACGGCATTCCAGAAACCGGCGACGATCCAGGGCAGCGTCACCGCAAACAGCGCGAGCAACACGTCATCGGCAAGGCTCAAGCCGCCGGGCGACAGCGCGACGGCCATGAGCGCCAGCATTGCCACCATCGTCGCGGCAAAGAGCAGACCGAACGCCACGCGCCGGCCGGTCATTGTCCCGGCGCGGGTGGTGTCGATGGCATAGGCGGGGGATCGTTCCAGCACGGCGTTATGGCTTCTGATGTGGCGGCATCGACGATATAACACGGCCAGACGCGTCCATAGTCCAACCCGAGGCAAGATAGTGGCAATAGAGCGGCCCGACGATATTGCCCAGGCGCTTTGGTATGTTGCGCCGGGACGCGCCGAAATCCGCGAAGAAAGGCTTGCATCACTGGGGCACGATCAGGTGCGCGTGCGCTCGCTGTTCGGCGCGCTCAGCCGCGGCACTGAGTCGCTGGTCATGGCCGGCCGCGTGCCGCCGGGCGAATACGAGCGCATGCGGCCGCCTTTCATGGCCGGCAATTTCCCGTTTCCGGTGAAATACGGCTACGCCACGGTCGGCCGGGTCGAGGACGGGCCGCAGATGCTGCGCGGCAGATCGGTGTTTGTGTTGCATCCGCATCAGACTTTGTTCGATGTGCCCGCAAGCGCCGTCGTGCCGCTGCCCGAGGCCGTGCCGCCAAAGCGCGCGGTTCTCGCCGCCAATATGGAGACCGCGCTCAATGCGGTGTGGGATGCGTCGCCGAACGGCCGCGTCGCCGTTATCGGCGCCGGTGTGGTCGGCGCGCTGGTGGCTTATCAGTGTGCGCAAATCACGGGCGTGCAAGTGACGCTTTTCGATATCAATCCGGCGCGCGCCGAACTGGCGAAAGCACTCGGCGTGAATTTCACCACGCCCGATTTGGCGCAAGGCGATTGCGATCTCGTCATCCACGCCAGCGGCACGGCAGCGGGCCTCGCCACGGCGCTTTCGCTCGCGGGCTTCGAGGCAACCGTGCTCGAGTTGAGCTGGTATGGTGACGCGCAGGTACCGATGCCACTCGGCGGCGCATTCCATAGCCGGCGGTTGAAGCTGGTTTCGAGCCAGGTCGGTCACGTCGCGCCGTCGCATCGCGCCGAATGGACGCATGCGCGCCGTCTGGCATTGGCGGTGGATATACTGGCCGATGAGCGGCTCGACGCTTTGCTCGCGCCCGCTATCGCTTTTCATGACCTGCCGGCGCGGCTTCCCGGTATTCTTGACGCCAAGAGCGGGATACTCTGCCAAGTCATTGCTTATCCTTAAGGGAGAAGTCTTTTGTTCGCCGTCGAAGTCCGCGACCACATCATGATCGCTCATTCGTTCCGCGGCGCCGTGTTCGGCCCGGCGCAGGCTTTGCACGGCGCAACCTTCGTGGTCGACGCCGCCTTCATCGCCGACAAACTCGACGTCAACGGCATCGTTGTCGATATCGGCCGCGCGCTCGACGAACTGAAGGCGGCGCTGACGCCGCTCAATTACAAAAACCTCGACGATCTGCCCGAGTTCAAAGGCGCCAACACCACCACGGAATTTCTCACCAAGCATGTTTTCGACCGGCTGGCGGAAGCCGCGCGCGGCGGAAAACTCGGCCGCGACGGCCGCGAACTCAAGGCGATCCGCATCACCTTGTCGGAATCGCACATCGCGCGCGCGTGGTACGAGGCTCCCTTGTGGTGAGACGCATCGCCTTCGCGGTGCCGGGCGATCTTGCGACTCCGACCGGCGGCTACGCTTATGACCGGCGCATCATCGCGGAACTCGAACATCTCGGCTGGCAGGTCGATGTCGTCGATCTCGGTGAAAGCTTCCCGTGGCCCGGCGGCGCGGCGCGCAAGGCCGCGCTGGCGCTGCTCGCGGCCGTGCCGGCGGGCCGCACCATCGTCGTCGACGGGCTGGCGCTCGGCGTATTGCCGGACGCGGCGGAGCGTTTGCGGTCGCGCAACCCGCTGATCGCGCTGGTGCATCATCCGCTGGCGATGGAGACGGGGCTCACCGTGCAACAAGCCGGCGAATTGCGCGCCAGCGAGCGCGCGGCCCTGGCGGTCGCGAGCGGCGTCATCGTCACCAGCGCCGAAACCGCCCGGCAATTGGCCGCCGATTATGGCGTGGCGGAAAGCCGCATCACGATCGCGCGTCCGGGCAACGATCCGGTGCCGATGGCGCAGGGCAGCCACGACGGCCTCGTGCGGCTGCTGTCGGTCGGCGCGCTGGTGCGGCGCAAGGGCTTCGACGTGCTGATCGCCGCGCTTTCCACGCTCGCCGGCCTGCCGTGGCATTTGGCTATTGCCGGCGACCGGGGCCGCGATCCGAAGACCGCCGCGCAACTGGATGCCGATATTGCGCGGCATAAGCTCACCGATAAGGTTGCCGTGCTCGGCGCCGTCCCGGACGAGCGCCTGGCCGGACTCTATGCCGCCGCCGATCTCTTCGTGCTGGCCTCGCGCTACGAGGGTTACGGCATGGCCTATGCCGAGGCTCTCGCGCACGGCCTGCCGGTCATCGGCACGACAGCGGGGGCGATTGTCGAAACCGTACCGGCGGGCGCGGGCGTGCTGGTCGCGCCCGACGACGTGAGTGCGCTCGCGCAAGCGCTGCGCACGGCCATCGAAAATCCGGAACATCGGCGGCGGCTGGCGGTGGCTGCGCGCGACGCGGCCGCACAACTTCCGAAATGGCAGGATTCCGCCAAATTATTCGCGCGCGCTTTGGAGGCCGTGACATGAGCTTCTCGGCCGAATGGCTGGCGCTGCGCGAGCCCTTCGATGCGCAGGCGCGCAATCCGGCAGTGCTCGACGCGGTTGTCGCCGCCTTCGAGGGCCTGCCTTCGGTGCGGATCGTCGATCTGGCCTGCGGCACCGGCTCGACCTTGCGCGCGCTGGGCCCGCGCCTCGCCGCGCCGCAGAACTGGCGGCTGGCCGACAACGATCTCAGCCTGTTGGGCCGGGCGCTGGCGATGACGCGCCCGGCGCGCATTGCGGTCGAAGGCGTTCCGCTCGATCTCAACCACGATCTCGAAGCGGTGCTGGATGGGCCGGTCGATCTGATCGCGACTTCGGCGCTGCTCGACCTCGTTTCCGAAGCGTGGCTCGAACGGCTGGCGGTCGAGACCGCGGCGCGGTCGATACCGGTCTATGCCGCGTTGAGCTATGATGGCCGCATCGAACTTAATCCCGCAGATCCGATGGACAAGGCGGTCGTCAGTGCGGTCAACGCGCATCAGCGCACCAACAAGGGTTTCGGCCCGGCGCTGGGACCGGCTGCAGGGGCCGCCGCCATCGCGCAATTCAAAAAGCTCGGTTATGACGTCGTTCATGGCGCTTCCGACTGGGCGATCGGCCCGGACGACCGCGACATCCAACTGGAGATTTTTTCCGGCTGGGCGAGCGCCGCGCGCGAGATCGGCGACCTGTCGCTGGCCGACATGGTTTCCTGGCTGACGCGCCGCCGCGATCTCGTCGGCAATGGCCGCTCGACAGTCCGCGTCGGTCACGTCGATATCTTCGCGCGCCCCACCGGCACGCGCTGAGCCGACAGGTCGCAGTCGAACAGCACTTCGTCGTCGAGCTGGTGCGCGCGCACCGGCATGCGCAAGGCCTGATCGGCGCGATCGAAGCCGGGCAGGATGAAGCTCGCGCGCCCGGCGCCGAGGATGATCGGAGCGACCGTGACATGCAGCCGGTCGAGGCAACCGGCGGCGAGAAAGCGCGACACCGTGTCGGCGCCGCCTTCGATCAGCACGCGCCGCAGGCCGCGTTCCGCCAGCGCCGCCAGGATCGCCGCCGGTGCGATGTGCTTGTCGGTCACCGGCAACGCCACATGTTCGACGCCGGCCGGCGGGGCACATCGCGTTGCCTCTGCGGTGACGAGAAGGCGGCGCACGCCGTCATCGGTGAAGACTCTCGCGCTCACCGGTATCCGCGCATTCGGATCGAGCACGACGCGCGCCGGATGCGGGCCGGCGCAACGCCTGACCGTCAGTTGCGGATCGTCGGCGAGCGCGGTACCGGCGCCGATGACCACTGCGTCGACCAATGACCGCAACCGGTGAAGGTGATCGAGACCAGCCGGGCCGTTGATGTATTTCGAGTGACCGCTTTCAGTCGCAATGCGCCCGTCCAGCGACTGCCCGATCTGGCCGACGACGACCAGATCGTCGGCGGCCCCGCGCTTCAGCGGCCCAAACAGATCGCTCCAAGGCTGGCCTGATGGGGGCGGCCCGGCCGCACCGCGAAAGGCTTTTACGAACTCAGCCCATTGCACGCGCTTTGCCTTTTTATCGACCAAAGTTTGCTTTATCGACCGAAGTCCGTTCCATCAAACTCGCATAAAAAACAATTATTTGCGACCGGAATGGGCATGGGCCTCGCGGTGTTCTAGAATAGCGGTCAATAAGAATGGAATCCGGGAATGAGTGCGGGGCGGAAAAACTTGAGTTCCTCTTTGTTTGGGGCGCAAGGCCAGATCGGCGTCAATCGCGGGCTTGCCGAATATCGCGCCCGCCGGCCGGTGCTCGTGACCGGCGCGGGCGAGACGCTGCTCACGCTGCCTGTCGAAGGGCTCGACGCCGGGCGCCTTGCCGAATTCATGACGCTCTGCGCGCCGGCGGTGCCGCGGCTGGTCATCACGGCGCGGCGCGCGCTCGCGCTTGGTCTTGCGGCGACGGCGCCGGTCGCGCTGCAACTCGCGCCCGGATGCGACGCCGATACGATCCTGGCCCTGGTCGCCGCGGCCAAGATCGATTGTAAGCTTGACGCAAGGCCGGTGGGACCCGCCGCGGCCGCCGCGATTCAACTCGTCAAATTGTCGCACGGATTGCCGGCGGTGCTGGCGGCGGAGGTCGTGGCGGGGCAAACGCTGGCGGTCGAACCGCAACTGATCGCGGTCGAGGCCGCCGCCGTTGCGCGCTTCGGCGACGACGTCATTCGATCCTTGGTGATTTCAAGCGAGGCGTCGGTGCCGCTCAATTCGGGCGCGCGCACGCGCTTCGTCATTTTCCGCGATGCGACGGGCGGCAGTTCGGTCGCCATCATTGTCGGTAAGCCCGACTTCAGCCGTCCGGTCGCGGTTCGCCTGCATTCCGCTTGTCTGACCGGCGACGTCTTTGGCTCGCGGCGTTGCGATTGCGGCGATCAGCTCAAGCTCGCGCTTGGGCGCTTGGAAGAAGTTGGCGGCGGTATCATTCTTTATCTGGCCCAGGAAGGCCGCGGGCTCGGGCTCGCCAACAAGATGCGTACCTATCAGATGCAGGAGGACGGGCTCGACACCGTCGACGCCAACACCACGCTCGGCTTCGACGACGACGAGCGCGACTACGGCATCGCCGCGCGCATGCTGGAGATGCTCGGCTGCACGCGCGTCGTGCTTCTCACCAACAATCCCGCCAAGCTCGACGGTCTCGCCAAGGCCGGCATCGAGATCGCCAGCCGCATGGCGCTCGAAGCGCCGATCAATTCCGACAACCGCCGCTACCTCACGGCGAAAGCCGCGCGCGCCGGCCATCGGCTCGATCACCTCATCGACTCGCTCGCCGAATCCGACCCGGATCGGGATGTCGCCCCGCTGGCCGGTTGAGTTATGCCGAAAGCGCCGCACAGCCGGTTGATCGGCGAGCTGACGTCGCCGGAAATTGCCGAGCGTCTTGCCGCCAGTTCGATCGTCTGCTTGCCGGTCGGCTCCATCGAGCAGCACGGGCCGCATCTGCCGCTCAATACCGACGTCGTGCTGGCCGAGGAATTCACCCGCCGCATGATCGCGCGCTGGGGCGAGGCTCTCGATCTTTGGCAATTGCCGGCAGTGACGGTCAGTCTGGCGCGCGAGCATGAATGGGCGCCGGGCACCTTGTCGCTGTCGGTCGCAGGCATGACGGCCTACATGCGCGAGCTGGGGCGTGAGATCGCCCGCGCTCTGCCGGCGCGCAATCTCGCCATCGTCAACGGCCACGGCGGCAACCGCGGCATCCTGGAGGCGCTGATCCAGGATTTCCGCGCCGATTTCGGGCTCAATGTCTGCGTCATGCATCCGGCGGCCTGGGCCGAGACCGATCCGAAGGCCGTAATCGCGGACATCCACGGCGGCAGGAACGAAACCTCGATGATGTTGGCGGCGGCGCCGCAACTCGTGCGCACCGACAAAATCGCGCAATTGAAAAGTCCGCCCGACGCCGCGGCGATTCGCACGACGATCCTCGATCGCGGCGTATCCTGGCCCTGGACGACGGACGACAAGAAGCTCGCCGACCTGGGCGTGATCGGTGACGCGCAAGCCGCGTCGGCTGAGTTCGGCACCCGCCTGTTCGATGCCGCGGTTGAGAAAGCAGGGCCTGTTCTCAACCAGCTTGTTGACCGCCAGCGCCTCATCCGCCGCTGACATGCTGCGCAGGCTCGCGATAGGTGCCGGAATTTGCAGCGCGGTTCTCTTCGTCGTCATCGGACTGCGCTACGGCTTGCAGCTTTACGGCGACGGTGCGCTGTTTTCCTACGCGGTCGCGGCGCAGGATGCCTGGGCCTTCCATTGGCACAATATTTCGGGCCGCGCGACGGTCTATCTTTTCACCATGGCGCCCGCGGAGATTTTCGTCGCCCTGACCGGCAGTCCGGCCGCCGGCGTTTTTGTTTACGGCTTGCTGTTTTTCGCCTATCCGCTGTTGGGGCTGATCGCGACCTACGCCGCCGATCGCTCGCAAGGCCGCGTCTTTTTTACCTATGCCTGCTTTTCGACAGCCGCGCTTTGCCCGCTGGTGTTCGGCTTTCCGACCGAAATGTGGCTGGCACGCTCGCTGTTCTGGCCGGCATTGGCGTTGGCCCATTACGCGCGGCCCGGCGTCGCCGGAACGGCCTTGGTATTTGCGGCGATGCTCGCGCTGGTGTTTACGCACGAGGGCGCAATCGTCATTGCCGCCGCAATCGTAGCGACGCTGCTGCTGCGAGGCCCGCGCGGCCGCCTGTTCATGCGCGGCCTGGGCGTCTTGGCGGCAGCGCTGGCGATCCGGCTGGCGGTCAAATTGATTTTGCCGCCCGGCCCCTATTTCGAAGGCGTTTTCGAGCGCGCGGCGCTGGGCTTCTTCGATCCCGCCATTCTGATGAGTGGATTGGTCTTGATCCTGGCGGGTGCCCTCGCGGTCTATGGCGTTGTCTTCGTTGTTCTGGAACGCTTCACGCCGGGCAGGGCGCACATCCATGCCGCAGCCTTCGTCGCGCTGGCGTTGGTTGCCTACTGGCTGTCGCTCGACCATTCGCTGCATGCCGCCAACCGCTATTACATGCGCACCGCGCTCTTCGTCGCGACCCTCATTTTGGGCTTGTTGGCTTCGCTCTATGCGTTGCGCGCCGATGGTGAATTTGATCTCGCGCTGCTCGACCGGCTTGAAAGCGGCGTCACAACGCGCGCGGTTGCTGGCGCCTTTATGCTCGTGATGCTGATCCACGCCGTCGAGACCGCCAAATTCATAAGCGCCTGGATCGAATACAAAGCCGCGGTTGCGGCGCTGGCTACCGGCGAGGCGTCCGATCCATCGCTCGGCGACCCGCGCTTCGTATCGTCGGAGCGGATTGGCGCGGACCTGAACCGGCTGTCATGGAATTCAACGACGCTCTATCTGTCCGTGATCCTGGCGAAGTTCGCGCCGGCGCGGCTCGTGGTCGATCCGACGGGCAATTATTTCTGGCTGTCCTGCAAAACGGCGACCGCGAGTTTCAACGCCAGCCGCGCCGTTCCCGCGCCGGCGCGCGACCTGTTGCGCGCCTATGCCTGCCTGCACCGCTAGACCATCAGCTTCTCAAGGCGGATCGGAAGCTGACGCACGCGAATGCCGGTGGCGTGATAGACCGCATTGGCGACCGCCGCCGCGGTGCCGACATTGCCCAACTCGCCGATTCCTTTGACGCCCGCCGGATTGACCGCGTTGTCTTCCTCGGGAACCAGGATGACTTCGAGTTGCTGGATGTCGGCATTCACCGGTACGAGATAATCGGCGAGATTGTCGTTGACGTAACGCGCATTGCGCTCGTCGATTTCTGTCGCCTCATGCAACGCCGACGAGATGCCCCAGATCATCGCGCCCATGTATTGGCTGCGCGCCGTGCGGGTATTCATGATGCGCCCGGCAGCGAAGGCGCCGACGATGCGCGGCACGCGGATTTCGCGCGTGAGCGAATGAACGCGCACCTCGACGAATTCGGCGCCGGTCGCATACATCAGCTTTTCGCCCTCCGATCCGCCGACCAGCGTCGGGACGCCGGCATAAAGCTTCTTGATCGGATCGGTAATCAGGCCCATCACGGCATTCGGCTTGGCGGCGGGCGGCACGAATTCGGCGTATTCTTCCACCGTCGAGACGCCGAGCTTGGCGAATTTTTCGGAGAGGCTGCTCTCGCTGCCGGACGGGCCGCCGCCGACGGTTTCTTTTTGCCGGTCCGCCGCGCGCAGCTTGGCCATGATCGCGTCGCAGGCCTTCATCACCACCGAGCAGCAGCTCGCGGTCTGGTTGGAGCCGCCGGCCACCGGCACGGGCGGATAAATGCTGTCGCCGAGCTCCACCTGGACCTGGTCGAGCGGAATGCCGAGGCGTTCGGCCGCCATCTGGCCGACCACGGTCATCACGCCGGTGCCGATTTCGTGCGCGGCGAGCTGTACCTTGGCGCGGCCGTCGGCGGCGAGCTGTACGCGGGCGGCGCCGGCGCCGATATGCGTCGGGTAGACCGCGCTGGCGCAGCCCCAGCCGATCAGCCATTCGCCGTCGCGCATGGAGCCCGGCTGCGGCGTGCGTTTCGACCAGCCGAAGGCCTGCGAGGCCTGGTCATAGCATTTCATCAGCGAGCGGCTCGACCATTCCTTGCCGGTGGCGTCGACCTTGCCGTCATTGACGCGGCGCAACTCGACCGGGTCCATGTTGAGCTTGACCGCAAGCTCGTCCATCGCGCTTTCGAGCGCATAGATGTAAGGGGTGACCGGCGGCGAACGCATGAAGCCCGGCGTATTGCGGTCGGCATGCACCATGGTCACGCTGGTCTTGACGGTGCCGTAGCTGTAAAGCCGCGCGCTATCCTCGACGCCGGCGACCGAATAGTTGTCGGGACGCGAGGTCACTTCCTGGCCGTCATGCTGGAAGCTGACGATCTTGCCGTTCTGCTGGGCGCCGATGCGGATCTTGTGTCGCGTCTCGGCGCGATAGGTCGAAATCGTGAAACCCTGATCGCGCGTCGCGACCAACTTGACCGGCCGGTTGAGCTTCTTGGCCGCGAAGGCGACCAGAGCGGTGCGCGGTGTTTGTTGCGCCTTGCTGCCGAACGCGCCGCCGACGAAGGGGCTTACGCCGCGGACTTTGTCCGCTTTGATGCCGAGCCGTTGCGCGGTGTTGTTCTTGAGCCCGTACATGAACTGGCTGGGCTCGTAGACCGTGAGTTCGTCGTTATTCCAGATTGCGGTGGTGGTGAACAACTCGATCGCATTGTGGTGGTGAGGCGGCGTGCCGTACTCGCCCTCGAATTTGACCGCCGCGTCGTCGAAGGCCTTCGAAGCGTCGCCCGCCTGGGGCAATTTCTTCTTGACGGCCGAATCGGACGTGCCCGCGGTACCAAAACTGGAGCTCGGTTGCTCCGATGAGTATGCGACTTTGACTTTATAGGCAGCTTCTCGTGCCGCCTCGAATGTGTTGGCCACCACCATCGCGACGATCTGACCGTCGTGGAAAATCTTCGGACCGAGTTCCTGGATCGACGTGGATGCGCCGCCGCCACCCGGGGCGTAGCTGAGCGTCTTCAAGTCGCCGGTGTTCTCATGCGTGAAAATGTCAATCACGCCCGGCACGGCCTTTGCCGCGTTGAGATCCAGGCCGGTGATCGTGCCTTTGGAAATGGCGCTGGTGACGAGAAAGGCGAAAGCCGGATTGTTCGCCGGCATGTCAGAGCCATAGCGCGCTTCGCCGGTGACTTTCAGCTTCGCCTCCAGCCGTGGCTCGGGCTTGCCCATATTGGCTTTCGGTTCCGGTGCGGCGTTGCTCATGTCGGAATCTCCAGTGCGGCGGCTTGACGAAGCGCGCGGGTCAGCGTGCGCTTGCCGAGTTCAACCTTGAAGGCGTTGTGCGCCCGGGGACGCGCCTGCGCGAAGGCGGCGTCGGCTGCGGCCGTGAGGCTGTTGTCGTCGATAGGCTTGCCGGTAAGGGCAGCTTCCGCGGCTTTGGCGCGCCAAGGCAGGGCGGCAACGCCGCCGAGCGCGATGCGCGCCTGCTTTACCGTGCCGTTCTCGATGTCCAGCGCGACTGCCGCCGAGGCCAGTGCGAATTCATAGGATTGGCGGTCGCGGATTTTAAGAAACAGCGAGCGCTTCGCCCAAGGTGCGCTTGGAACGCTGAAGGCTGTGATCAACTCGCCCGGCGCCAGCGACGTCTCGATATGCGGAGAATTGCCGGGCGGACGGTGCAGTTGTTCGAAGGGGATGACCCGAGTGCCGCGCGGGCCGTCGATCTCGACCTGGGCGTCGAGCGCGATCAGCGCTTGCGCGAAATCGCCCGGATAGGCCGCGATGCATTGGTCGCTGGTGCCGAGCACGGCGTGCGGCCGGTTGAAACCGTCCATCGCCGCGCAGCCGCTGCCGGGATCGCGTTTGTTGCAGGCCTCGTAAGAGGTGTCGCGGAAGTAAGTGCACCGTGTGCGTTGCAGCACGTTGCCGCCGAGCGACGCCATGTTGCGGATTTGCGGACTTGCAGCGAGCTGCAATGCTTGCGAGATGACCGGGAAATTCGTCTTTACAGCGTCGTGCTCGGATGCCGCCGCCATGCGCACCAGCGCACCGAGACGCAGGCCGTTCGCGCCGAATTCGATTTTCCCCGCGGGCGTCTGCTCCAGCGCATTGATGTCGGTCACGCGCGCTGGCTGCATGACGTCGAGCTTCATCAGATCGATCAGCGTCGTGCCGCCGGCGAGATATTGGTTGGCGGCATGCACAGACGCGACGTTCAGGTTGGCTTCATTGACTCGGGCCTGAACCGCCGCTTGGACACTGTCGGCGCGTGTGTAGGTGAAGGGACGCATGTCAGGTCTCCTTCATCTTCGGTTTGGCGTCGCGCACGGCATCGACGATGTTGGGATAGGCCGCACAACGGCACAGATTGCCGCTCATGTATTCGCGGATTTCATCGTCGCTGTTGGCATGGCCTTCGGTCACGCAAGCGACGGCCGCCATGATCTGACCAGGCGTGCAATATCCGCATTGGAAGGCGTCGTTATCGATGAAGGCCTGCTGCATCGGATGCAAATGACCGTCAACACTGGCGAGGCCCTCGATGGTGGTAACTTCTCGGCCCTGGGCCACGGCGGCAAGCGTCAGACAGGACAGTACGCGCTTGCCGTCCATCAGTACCGTGCAGGCGCCACACTGGCCGTGGTCGCAGCCCTTCTTGCTCCCGGTCAAACCGATATGTTCCCTCATGGCGTCAAGCAGCGTGGTGCGCGAGTCGAGCGAGAGCGGATGATCGCGGCCGTTAACGCGTAATGTCAGATTGAGGGGATCGCGCAAATCGCTTGCGCTGACGGGCGCCGGCGCGGCCTCGGCGAAAGGCCGCTCAAGCAAGGTCAAACTCATGGTCGAGATTGCTGTCGTTGTGAGAAAATTGCGCCGGCTGAAACCTTCGCCCGCGTTATGGACTTGCTTGGTGAACTTCATCGGTTCCCCGCATTGTTCCGAAAGTGCCGATTACGACTCCTCGTGTCGGCATACTTTGGAGAAGTCCTAAACGGCGCAGGGGTTCCGCGCCGCAAGATAA
>DASWPX010000066.1:0-10387 GCA_036398395.1 Pseudolabrys sp.
GGCGGCGGCCGACGCCGCGCAGGCCATCGAGCAGGTCAACACCATCATCAGCGACATGTCAGCGATCGCCACCATGGTGGCGGCAACGGTCGACCAGCAGAACTCCGCGGTCGCCTCGATCGCGGAAGGCGTCAGCCGCGCGTCCGGCGAGGCGCGCACCGGCGCGGAAGCCATGAGCCGCGTCGCCGGCGCCACCACCGACGCCCGCGCCACCGCTTCCGACGTCAAGGATCTCGCCGACGCCGTCGCCATTGAGGCCGAAGGCCTGGAAGCGGAAGTGCGGCAGTTCCTCGCCAACGTGAAGGCGGCGTAAACTTCCCTCGTCCGCTCTTAACGGAGAGAGGCATAAGCCATAGCTTGCATTACGCCTGCCAATAGCCAATTTCAAGATGACGGCATCCTGGGGCGAGACTTTTGCGCATACTCACACTGCTATCGCGGATCGCGGTCGAGGCGTTTTGGCATTTCATCGCCGACGACGGCTGGGCGATCGCCAGCCATATCGCGCTGTCGACGCTGATGGCGATGTTCCCGTTCCTGATCGTGGTCACGGCACTGGCCGGCTTCTTCTTCGGCTCCAAGGAACTGGCCGACGAGGCCGCGCGCCTTCTGCTGCAAGCCTGGCCGCAGGAAGTAGCCGCGCCGATCGCGCTCGACATCAACGGCGTGCTGACCGACACGCGCAGCGGCGTGCTCACATTCGGCGCGCTGTTTGCGCTCTATTTCGCCTCCAGCGGCGTCGAAAGCCTGCGCGTCGGCCTCAACCGCGCCTACGACATGGCGGAGCCGCGCTCTTGGTGGCTGCTGCGGCTGGAATCGATCGGCTACGTACTGGTCGGTGCGGTGGCGATCCTGGTGTTCTCGTTCCTGGTGGTGCTGGCGCCGCTGATCTGGGGCAAGCTGGTGAATTATGTGCCGACGCTGGAGCCCTTGGGCGACCTCGTCACGTTTTCCCGTTATGCCGTCGCGGTTTTCGTGCTGGTCGTGGCACTGACCATTTTGCATTCATGGCTGCCGGCAGGGCGGCGTTCCATCGTCGAGATCGCGCCGGGCATTGTGGCGACGCTGCTGCTCTGGCTGATCAGCGGCGCGGCCTTCGGGCGCTATCTCGCCGAATATGCCTTCGCCTATGTGTCGATGTATGCGGGACTGGCATCGGCGATGGTGGCGCTGGTCTTTCTCTATGTCTGCGCGTCGATCTTCATCTATGGCGGCGAGTTGAATTCCGTCATCGCCAGGATGCAGGCGCATAAACGCAAGAAACCAGGGTAGAGCTTACGCGCCGACCGCTTCCTGCGCATCCTCCAGCGTCCGCAATCCTCCGCGCGGCGCGTTGACCAATACCGACATGTTGCCGGGCGGATGCTGGTTCTTCCACATCTTCATGTGCGCCAGCGGAATATCGTTGAACGAGAACACTTCGCTCATGCAGGGGTCGATGCGGCGCTCGAGCACGAAGCGATTGGCTTGGCTTGCCTGCTTCAAATGCGCGAAGTGCGAACCCTGGATGCGCTTCTGCCGCATCCAGACGTAGCGCGCGTCGAATGTGATGTTGAAGCCGGTGGTGCCGGCGCAGAACACCACCATGCCGCCGCGCTTGACCACCATCGACGACACCGGGAAGGTCTGCTCGCCCGGATGCTCGAACACGATGTCGACGTCGCGCTTTCCCGTGATGTCCCAGATCGCCTTGCCGAATCTGCGCGCTTCCTTGGTCCAGTCGTTGAACTCAGCCGAGTTCACCTGCGGCAACTGGCCCCAGCACTTGAACTCCTTGCGGTTGATCACGCCCTTGGCGCCGAGATTGAAAACATATTCGGCCTTGGATTCGTCGGAGATGACGCCGATGGCGTTGGCGCCGGAGGCCGCGACGAGCTGAATGCCGAACACGCCGAGGCCGCCGGACGCGCCCCACACCAGCACGTTGTCGCCGGGCTTGAGCGTGTGCGGCGGATGGCCGAACAGCATTCGATAGGCGGTGGCGAGCGTGAGCGTGTAGCAGGCCGATTCTTCCCAAGTGAGATGCGCCGGCTTCTGCATCAACTGGCGCGACTGCACGCGGCAGAATTGCGCGAAGGAGCCATCCGGCGTCTCGTAACCCCAGATGCGTTGCGAGGGCGACAGCAGCGGATCGCCGCCATTGCAGTCCTCGTCGTCGCCGTCGTCCTGATTGCAATGGACGATGACTTCGTCGCCAACCTTCCAGCGCTTTACCTTGGCGCCGACCGCCCAGACGATGCCCGAAGCGTCCGATCCGGCGATATGATAGGGCTGCTTGTGGACGTTAAACGGCGTGATCGGCTGGCCGAGACCGGCCCAGATGCCGTTGTAGTTGACGCCGCCTGCCATCACCAAGAGCAGGACTTCGTCCTCGCCGATCGGCCAGGTCGGCACCACTTCGAGCTGGAAGGATTTATCCGGTGGGCCGTGACGGTCCTGCCGGATCACCCAGGCGTGCATCTTCGACGGCACATGGCCGAGCGGCGGAATCTCGCCGATGTCATAAATATCTTTGAGAGGAGCGACGCTCCTCACCTGGGCAACGGCCGACATCGGCATTTCTCCCTGCGAAGTCCATGACAGTTTGACGCAATAGATGTTGCAGCGCAATAAGATCGTTGGTGGGACGGCCGGGAACCCCCGTTTTTAAGGCTTTTGCAAGGGACCAGGCCTAGTTTCCGGCGAAGCCAGGCAGCCCCTAAATGTCCGACCAGATCATCGCGCGCCCCGGCCGATTGACGGTTTCCGCCGCGGCGCTGCCGTGGCTGGCCGCTGCAGCTATTTATGCGCTGCTGATGTTGCTGGGGCCGCGGCTCCTCGCCGACCCGGACACCTATTCCCACATCGCGCTCGGCCGCTGGATCCTGGAACACCACGCGGTGCCCTTCGCCGATCCGCTGTCGCAGACCATGCGCGGCGAACATTGGGTGGCGTTCGAGTGGCTTTCGCAGGTCATTTATGCCTCGGCCTTCGCGCTCGGCGGCTGGACCGGCGTGGTCGCGGTCGCCTGCGCGGCGATAGCGCTCGCCTTCGGGCTGCTGATGCGGTTCCTGCTGCGCGAATGGCAGCCGACGCCGGCGCTGATCGCCGTGCTCGCGGCCTTCGTCTTGGCCTCGCCGCATATCCTGGCGCGGCCGCATGTGCTGGCGCTACCGCTGATGGTGTTTTGGGTTTCAAGCCTAATCGGCGCGGTGGACGCAAAGCGTTCGCCGCCCTGGCATTTGATTCCGCTGATGACGCTGTGGGCGAATCTGCACGGCAGCTTCACTTTCGGACTGGCGATGATCGGCGCCGTGATGTGCGACGCGGTGTGGAACGCAAAACCCGCCGAGCGCCTGCGCGTTGCCAAATTATGGGTGTTGTTCGGCCTCGGCGCGCTGATCGCTGCCTGCGTCAATCCTTACGGACCGTCGATCGTCCTGGTGACGTTCCACACCGCGGCGCTCGGCGACGCGCTGTCGATCATCACCGAATGGCGGCCGCAGGACTTCGCCCACCTCGGTCCGTTCGAAGCGATCATGCTGGCGGGCTTCGGTTACGCGCTCTATCGCGGCGTGAAATTGCCGCCGCTGCGGCTCATCATGCTGCTGGGCGTGCTGCATCTCGGACTGTCGCAGTCGCGCCACGCCGATCTGCTCGGCCTGCTGGCGCCGATTTTCCTGGTGCGGCCGCTGGCCGGACAATTCAAGGCCGTGGCCGCCGCGCGTTATGAAGCGCATGCCGGCGCCTGGCTGCCGGCGATCGTCGCCGTCATGCTGATCGGCGTCACGGCATTCGCCGCTGCGCGTGGCATAACGCCTGCCGCCAACATCACGCCGAGCGCGGCGCTGAAATCGTTCGACGCCGTCAAGAGCGGCCCGATCCTCAACGATTACAGCTTCGGCGGCTATCTCGATTTCGCCGGCATCGCGCCCTTCATCGACGGGCGTGGCGAACTCTACGGCTCGGCCTTCACGCTGCGGCATCACCGTGCGCTGGAATTGCAGAACGTGCCGGATTTCCTGGCGATGCTCGATCAGTATAAATTCGGCGCGACATTATTGGCGCCCGGCACGCCGGCCATCGGCCTGCTCGACCGTCTGCCGGAGTGGCAGCGCGTCTATTCAGACGACGTGGCGGTGGTGCATATCCGCCGCCGCGTCCCCTGACGCAGCCGCCCGATCGAAGCCGGCTTTCTCGCGCACGACATAGAGCGGACGGCGTTTCACCTCGGCGTAGATGCGGCCGACATAGAGGCCCATGATGCCGGTCATGATCATGTTGATGCCGGACAGGAACGACACGATGATGATGGTCGAGGCCCAGCCGGCCACTAGGCTCTTGTCGCCCATCAGCCAGTGCGCGCCGACATAGAGGGCGTAAAGCGCGGCGAGGGCCGAGACGGCAAAGCCGCCCCAGATCGCCAGCCGCAACGGCGCGTCGGAAAACCCGACCACGCCGTTGGCGGCGAGGCGCAGCATCTTGAACAGCGGATATTTGGTTTCGCCGGCCAGCCGCGGCAGGCGGTGGAACGCGACTTCGGTCTGGCGGAAGCCGAGCCAGGCGAACATGCCGCGCACGAAGCGGTCCTGCTCCGGCATCGCCTTGAAGGCGTCGAGCACCTTGCGATCGATCAGACGGAAGTCGCCGGTGTCGCGCGGGATTTCGACCGATGACAGCCGGCCGAGCAGTTTGTAGAATAGGCTCGCGGTCCATTGCTTGAAGGCGCTGTCGCCTTGGCGCGACAACCTGCGGCCGTAGACGACCTCGTAGCCTTCCTTCCACTTCTCGATCATCTGCCCGACGACTTCGGGCGGGTCCTGCAAATCCGCGTCCATGACGATGACGGCGTCGCCCTGGGCCGCATCCATGCCGGCGGTGATCGCGATCTGGTGGCCGAAATTGCGCGACAGGCCGATGAAGCGGTAGCGCGGATCGTCCTTGGCCTTGGCGCGCAGGACGATGGAGCTGGTGTCGGACGAACCGTCGTCGACGAAGATGGCTTCGGCGGCGCCGTCGAGGCTTGCCATCAAGAGGTCGAGCCGGCGCAGCAGAACCGGCAGCACCGCCTGCTCGTTGAATACCGGAACGACGATGCTGTAGCGCATCGCGGAAGTCGTCATTGGCGACACCCTGGTTAAGCCGGATTCGACGTTAAAGCCGGGGTGTTAAGGAAACTTTGTCGACGCCGGGCCGCGTGAAAAGCCCATAAAATCGGACGTTGGCCCGTCGACGGCGGCCTCAAGTTCCTGTTGAATTGTCTTGTCAGCGGGCGGGCCGTCGGGGTCCGAACCCGCGGCCTGAGGGGGAATACACCATGGATATGCAATCCATCATCGTCTTGATCATCATCGGCGCGATCGCCGGCTGGCTCGCCGGCAAAATCATGAGCGGCGGCGGCTTCGGCCTGATCGGCGACATCATCATTGGCATTATCGGCGCCTTCATCGGCGGCTGGCTTTGGGGCGTGCTCGGCTTGCCTGGAATTGGTCCGTGGTGGCTGACGGCGATTATCAGCGCGACCATCGGCGCGTGCATCCTGCTGTTCCTCATCCGGCTCGTTAAAAGAGCCTGACCCGCGGACGGCACGCTTTCCTTAATCGAGTAACGGGTTTCCGGGGCCAGCGGCCCCGGAATACGGCTTCTATGTTGCATTGCAGCAAGGGTTGCGTCACACTGCCGTCGCAGGCACCCGATGCTCGACAAAACCAAAGGCGACAAAACCAAACGCGACAAACCCTGGATGTTCCGCACCTACGCGGGACATTCCACGGCCAAAGACTCCAACGCGCTTTATCGCAAGAATCTCTCCAAGGGGCAGACCGGCCTTTCGGTCGCCTTCGATCTGCCGACCCAGACCGGATACGACTCCGATCACGTGCTGGCCAAAGGCGAAGTCGGCAAAGTCGGCGTGCCGGTCAATCATCTGGGCGACATGCGCGCGCTGTTCGACCAGATTCCGCTCGGCACCATGAACACCTCGATGACCATCAACGCCACCGCGGCGTGGCTGATGGCGCTCTATATCGCGGTGGCCGACGAGCAGGGCGCGCCGCGCACGGCGCTGACCGGCACCATCCAGAACGACATCATCAAGGAATACCTGTCGCGCGGCACTTACGTGTTTCCGCCGGCGCCGTCGATGCGGCTGATCAAGGACATCGCGATCTTCACGACGACCGAATTGCCGAAATGGAATCCGATGAACATCTGCTCCTATCACTTGCAGGAGGCAGGCGCGACGCCGGTGCAGGAGCTGGCCTTCGCGCTCGCCACGGCGGTGGCGGTGCTGGACACGGTGAAGGCGTCGGGGCAGGTCACGGAAGAAAAATTCGGCGAGGTGGTCGGGCGCATCTCGTTTTTCGTCAACGCCGGCATGCGCTTCATCACCGAGATCTGCAAGATGCGCGCCTTCGTCGAATTGTGGGACGAGATCACGCGCAATCGCTACGGCATTACAGATCCCAAGCAGCGGCTGTTCCGCTATGGCGTGCAGGTGAACTCGCTCGGTCTCACCGAGCCGCAGCCTGAAAACAACGTCGCGCGCATCCTGATCGAGATGCTGGCGGTGACTTTGTCGAAGAACGCGCGCGCCCGCGCGGTGCAACTGCCGGCCTGGAACGAGGCCCTTGGCCTGCCGCGGCCGTGGGACCAGCAGTGGTCGCTACGCATGCAGCAGATTCTCGCCTACGAAACCGACCTTTTGGAATTCGGTGACATTTTCGACGGCTCCGAGGAGATGAAGCGCAAGGTCGACGCGCTCAAGACCGAAGCCATGGAAGAGCTCGCCAATATCGAACAGATGGGCGGCGCCATCGCCGCGGTCGAGAGCGGCTACATGAAGCAGCGGCTGGTCGAATCCAACAGCGCGCGCTTTGAAAGCATCGAGCGCGGCGAGCAGATCGTCGTCGGCGTCAATAAATATCTCGAGACCGAGGAATCGCCGCTGACCGGCGGCATCGACGCCATCATGACGGTCTCGGAAGATGCCGAGCGCGACCAACTCGAGCGGCTGGAAGCCTGGCGCGCGTCGCGCGACAGCGAGGCCGTTGCCGCAACGCTCGCCGAACTCAAGCGAGCCGCGACGACCGGCGCCAATATCATGCCGGCTTCGATCGCCTGCGCCAAGGCCGGCGTCACCACCGGCGAATGGGGTTGGACCCTGCGCCAGGCCTTCGGAGAATACCGCGCGCCGACCGGCGTCGGCAGCGCCATGCGCAACGACGTCGACGGGCTCGACGATATCCGCGGCGAGGTGGACCGTGTTTCGAGAAAGCTAGGACGCCGCCTCACCTTCCTGGTCGGCAAGCCCGGCCTCGACGGCCATTCCAACGGCGCCGAGCAGATTGCGGTGCGCGCCCGCGACGCCGGCATGCAGGTGGTCTATCAGGGCATCCGGCTGACGCCGGAAGAAATCGTCGACGCGGCGCGCGAACAGAAAGCCCACGTCATTGGGTTGTCGGTTTTGTCCGGCAGCCATCTGCCGCTGGTCGCCGACGTCGTTGCACGCATGAAGGAAGCCGGCATGACCATGCCGCTGGTCGTCGGTGGCATCATTCCGCCGGAGGACGCCGCCGCGCTGGAAAAATCCGGCGTCGCCGCGGTCTATACGCCGAAGGATTTCGAACTCAACCGCATCATGTCGGACGTGGTGCGGATCGTCGAACGCGCCAACGGCGTCAGCAACATTTGACGGCCTAAAGCAGAATCGGCAAAAATCCGACGGTTATTCCCGCAACGCCAATGCGCAGGAGCCGTCGTGAGCGAATCGCAGACCCCGGCATCGAGCCCGTCTTTTTTCAGCCGCCTGCCGGTGCTGTTTTTGCCGGCCTATTTGATCTTGAATCTGCTGTGGCGGGTTTTCACGCCGGCGCATGAATATCCGATGCGGCCCGAGCAGGTCCTGGAGATGAGCATCGACGCACTGGCCATCATCGGCATGTTTGGCGTGCGCCGGCGCATGCCGGCATGGGTGTTCTGGATCGCCGTCGTCGCAGGCGTCGGCCTCTTTGCCATCCGGCTCACCAGCGACGCCAGTTGGTGGACCGGTCACGTCATGTACTGGCTGCCGCCGCGGTAAGTCGATGGCTATTTGGCGATACTATTGAGCGCCTGCGCCAATCGGCTCGGGCTGAGGGGCTTGGCGAAATAAAAATTCATGCCGGCTTCGCGCGCGGCGGCTTTGCTGCCGGGCTCGTCGCGGCCGGTAATGCCGATGACCGGCACCTGGCCCGCTTTGCCGGGCAGCGCGCGGATGCGGCGTGTCGCCTCAAGACCGTCGAGCCCCGGCAGCGCGATATCCATCAGCACCGCCTCGTAATCGCCGCCGCTGGCTGCTTTCACCGCGGCCTCGCCGCTCTCGACGAAGTCGACGCGGTGGCCGAGTTCACCGAGGATCGTGTTCATCACGACGCGGCCATACGGATTGTCCTCGGCGCAGAGCAGCGCCAGCGGGCGCGAGGCCTTGGCGCGCTGACCGCGGTCGGTGGCGCGGCGTTCGTTCACGGGCTCGACAAAGACACTGAGGCGGAAGGTGCTGCCGCTGCCTTTTTTGCCGGTCACTTTCAGGGTGCCGCCCATTGCCTTGGCGATGCGCTTGACGAAAGTTAAGCCCAGCCCGGCGCCGCCGTAGCGCCGCGCGATATCTTCGCTCGCTTGCGCGTAAGGCCTGAACAAGAGCTTGAGTTCGGCGGCGCTCAGGCCGATGCCGCTGTCGGCGACTGTGAAGATCAGGCGCAATCGTCCGCGCCCGGCCGTCTCGGCGGCGGCGCTGAATGTGACGGCGCCGACATGGGTGAACTTCACCGCGTTGTCGGCGAGATTTTCCAGCGCGGCGCGCAGGCGCAGAGCGTCGCCCGCGACCAGCGCCGGAAGGTCGCGGGCGATGGCGACCTCGGCCTTGATGCTCTTGTTGCCGGCGCGCGCCACCAGCGCCTGGCCGACGGCCTCGGCCAAGGCGCGCGGCGAGAACGGTTCGTTGCGCAACACCAGTCCGGTGGCGTCGGACTTGGCGGCGTCGACGATCAGCGTGGTAAGCGCCGCCAGATGATCGGCACCGCTTTTGATCGCGGCCGCCCATTCGCGCTCGCGCGCGCCGAGATTGGAGGACGCCAGCAATTCGGCCAGCGCCACGATGCCGGTGAGCGGCGTGCGGATGTCATGCGCGATGCCGGCGAGCGCGGCTTCGACAGCGCGCGATTTCTGCCGCGCTTTGTGACGCGTTTGCCGCGGCTTCCGCTTTGGCCGTTTGCCGGTTTTGCGCTTCGCCATCGATCCCGCCCCGGCACGGACCATGCCACGGAATTGACCCTCAATCGAGCCCGATGCGCTTTCGGATATCGGCCGGGCTCGCGCCGGCGGCGCGCAATTCGCGCAAGCCGGTGGCCTGCGTCGATTTTGACAGCTTGCGGTCCTGCGCGTCGAGGATCAACCGATGATGATGGTAGCGCGGCTGCGGCAGTTCGAGCAGCGCCTGCAGCAGACGGTGAACGCTTGTCGCGTGAAACAGATCGCGGCCGCGCACCACGTCGGTGACGCCCTGCGCGGCGTCGTCGACGACGACGGCGAGATGATAGCTGGTGGGCGTTTCCTTCCGCGCCAGAATGACGTCGCCCCAGGCGGCGGGGTCGGCTTTGACTATTCCGGTCTCGCCATTCGGGCCTGCTCCACTCTCGGACCAAGTTAGATTAAGCGGAGGCGCGGCAACTTCTTTTTCCCTCCCCCCTTGAGGGGGAGGGTTAGGGAGGGGGGTATCTGAAGTCTTGGTTTGAATTTGTTGCCTACCCCCCTCCCGCTCGCCGCCGCTGACGCGACGACGAGCGACCTCCCCCTCAAGGGGGGAGGTTAAGAAAGAAAGCGCTGCCGCCATGTCGAGACGCAGCGCGTAAGGTTCGCCCGCCTCGATGCGGCGGGCGCGTTCGCCGGCGGAAAGCGATTTAGCGGCGCCCGTATAAAGCGGCGCGCCATCCGGGTCTTGTCCGACCGCCAACGCCGCGATCTCGGCGCGGCTCTCGAAGCTCGGATAGATCAGCCCCATGGCGTCAAGCCGGATCAGCGCCGTGCGGTAATCGTCGTAATGCTGCGATTGCTTGCGCACCGGCGGCGCGAAAGCCAGCCCGAGCCAGGCAAGGTCCTCATAGATCGCGGTTTCGTATTCTGGCCGGCAGCGGGTTTCGTCGATATCCTCAATGCGCAGCAGCGCTTTGCCTTTCGTCGCGCGCGCCCTGTCGGCGTTCAGCAACGCCGACAGCGCGTGGCCGAGATGCAGATAGCCGTTCGGAGACGGCGCGAAGCGGAAAACACTCATCTTGTCACCCCTGGATTGACCCGGGGGTCCATCTTGAATCCATTCAAGCTTTCCACGCTTGATGGATTGCATCCGAACTTGGGTTTACCCAAGTTCGGCATA
>DASWPX010000067.1:0-1690 GCA_036398395.1 Pseudolabrys sp.
GCATCGAGGCTCTCGAAATTCTCGGCAGCACCGATACGATCGATCTGGTCATTACGGATCAGGTCATGCCGCATATGACCGGTTTGCAGCTGGTGGATGCTATCGGCCAGCAATGGCCGCAAATTTCGGTTCTTCTCGCCACCGGCTATGCCGAACTCGAACCGGACGTCGCTCTCAGGGTACCGAAGCTCGGCAAACCCTTTTCCCAAAGCCAGTTGGCCGCCCAAGTGGCCAAGTTGGGAATCAAGCCGCGAAACGGCGGCCAAATCCTGCGATTTCGCGGCAACGGCAACGATTAGCCGCCGACAGCAAGCCTATTTATAGGCCCCGTAATTTAAGCATTCCGGCAAGAACGGGCATCGCCCGGACTTGTTTCCGCCCTCGACCTCTTGCATTAAGCAGCCACGAAACGAGGGCTGATCCATGAAACTGCCGCGCGACATCGGTCCGGTGCACTTCGTCGGCATCGGCGGCATCGGCATGAGCGGCATCGCCGAGGTGCTGGCTAATCCTGCCTACACCGTCACCGGATCTGACGTCGCCGATAGCGCCAACGTCAAGCGCCTGCGCGACAAGGGCATCAAAGTTGCCATCGGCCACAAGGCTGAAAACCTCGACGGCGCCGACGTGGTGGTCGTCTCTTCCGCCATCAAGCGCGACAATCCGGAGCTGGTCGCGGCGCGCGCCAAGCGCCTGCCGGTGGTGCGGCGCGCCGAAATGCTCGCCGAACTGATGCGGCTGAAAAGCTGCGTCGCCATCGCCGGCACCCACGGCAAAACCACCACCACCTCGATCGTCGCCTCGCTGCTCGACGCCGGTGGGCTCGACCCGACCGTGATCAACGGCGGCATCATCAACGCCTATGGCACCAACGCGCGGCTCGGGGCCGGCGACTGGATGGTGGTCGAGGCCGACGAATCCGACGGCACCTTTCTGAAGCTGCCGGCCGACATCGCCATCGTTACCAATGTCGATCCAGAGCACCTCGATCATTTCCACACCTTCGAGGCGGTGCAGGACGCTTTCCGCGCCTTCGTCGAGAATATTCCGTTCTACGGTTTCGCCGTAATGTGTATAGACCATCCGGTGGTGCAGGTGCTGGTCGGCAAGCTGGAAGACCGCCGCATTCTAACCTACGGCGAAAATCCGCAGGCCGACATTCGGCTCGTCGATTTGGATCATCATGACGGCGCGTCGCGTTTCTCCGTGCGGTTTCGCGACCGCGAAGGCAAGACCACCCACACCATCGACAAGCTGACCATGCCGATGCCGGGCCGTCACAACGCACTCAACGCCACCGCGGCGATTGCCGTCGCACATGAGCTCGGCATCAAGGACGATATGATCCGCAAGGCGCTCGGTGCCTTCGGCGGCGTCAAGCGGCGCTTCACCAAGGTCGGCGAGTGGAACGGAGCCGTCATCATCGACGACTACGGCCATCACCCCGTGGAGATCGCGGCCGTGCTGCGCGCCGCGCGCGAAAGCGCCAAGGGCCAGGTGATCGCGGTGATGCAACCGCATCGCTATACGCGGCTGCAAGCTTTGTTCGAGCAGTTCTGCTCCTGCTTCAACGACGCTGACGCGGTGATCGTGGCACCGGTCTATTCGGCCGGCGAGACGCCGATCCCCGGTGTCGACCGCGATGCGCTGGTTCAGGGCCTGCGCGCGCATGGCCACCGCCAGGCGATCC
>DASWPX010000068.1:0-12462 GCA_036398395.1 Pseudolabrys sp.
CGCCAATTGACAAACGATGCAAGCGACCTCTGACGTTGCTCGCATCGACGCTTCTCAGCAGCGAAACAGTCATTACGTCTTCGGCTTGTGCAGCGTCGAAAATTGCTAAGTCGAAAGCGCAATCCCTCAGGCCTTTGATAATCCGCTCACGCTGGACCTCGGACAAACTATTGAGCGTCTCATAATAATTTTCATCCTGCCCTAGCGAGAAGAAGTCTTCGTTGAGCAGATCGAACGTTTTTGGCAAATTTGGCGAGCGTGTTCCTGGAGTTTGTGGTACGTTTGCCCGTGATGACAGAAGCCCTTTCTGTCCAATTTTCACGGAGCCGACGCGATGCTGACCACCTTGTTCTGCGAAAACCCACAGGGTGAACATAGTTCGATAGCTAAACCAGTCGTCCCAATTATCGACAAGTAGAAACGCTGCGTCGCGTGCATTGGGCGGCACTTCGCTCCATGCGCTTATTACAGTGAAAAACATTCAACAAACCATTTGACTAGCAAAGACTGAAAGACACCCATCAACTTTAAGTTAAGACTTCATTCTCTTTCTACGCAAAGTATTGCTCCGTCAACTATCAGTTCACCCCGCCTCCACCCTCGACCTCAATCCCTGCCGCGCCGAGCACAAGCTGCCGCCTCTGTAGGTCAGTGCCGCGCTTTCCGGTGCAGGTTTATGTTGGAATTGGGGGATTGATTGACCCGCCCTCATCCTGAGGAGCCCGCACAGCGGGCGTCTCGAAGGATGGGGCGGCCACATGGTTCGAGACGCGCACTTCGTGCGCTCCTCACCACGAGGCCGAGGTAGGTCCGCCCGCTTCTCAGGACGACGGCGGCTTCTCCAACATCAACTGCCCCTTCTGCCCGATCACCCGCTGCGCGGCGTGGGCGAAGTGCGCCAGCAGCCAGGGCAGCGTGACCTCGAGCCGCACCGAACCGTCATAGACGTCGATGACGCCCGACGCGCGCTGGCTCAGCGCCTTGACGGAAAAGCTCAGGCGGTCGCCGGTCCAGGCTTCCTGCTCGATGGTCAAGAGCGCGGCGAACTCGGTCTTGGCGCGGCCGAGTCCGTCCTTGATGCGGCGCAACGCCTCATCCTTGCCGAGACGATGGGGAATGACGACGACGAGCGGTTCCGGCATAGGCGTCCCCTTGGCTGTCCCTCTTGGCGTTGAGGGACATGTAGGAACGCCGCGCGCGCTCCGCTACCAGCGGCCGCCGCCGCGCACCAGCCGGATCACGAGCAGCAGCAGCACCGCGCCGACGGTGGCGTAGACGATCTCGCGGATGAGACCGCCGGCCATGATGTGGAAACCGAGCTTGGGAAACAGCCAGCTCGCGATGAAGGCGCCGACGATGCCGATGCAGATGTCGCCGATCAGCCCGAAACCCGTGCCCTGCACGATCTTGCCGGCCAGCCAGCCGGCGACCAGGCCGACGAACAGGATGACGATAATGCCTTCGCCTGAGAGATACATGGAATTTGCCCCTTCCGGTTGCCGAGAGGACGCGATCATCGCGCCCCGGCGGGACCGGCGCAATATAAAGCCGGACCTGCGAGATGGTTCCCGCCGCCGCCGGCGCCGAATTTACGCGGCGGTATCTCCCCGCCCGCCGGGGCCCGCTTTATGGTCCGCCGCGAACGGCTATTTTTGGGGGGACTTCATGCTGAAAGCATTCTTCGCCGCCGGACTCGCGCTTGCGGCCGCCACGACCGCCGCGCGCGCGGCCAATCCCGAGTTCTGCGCCGCCTATGCCCAGGCGGCGGTCAACCAGGCGCGCGCGGCCCGCGCCAATCCGGCCTGCGCGCCGGGGCTGGCCGGCACCCGCTGGTCCGGCGAATACGGCGTGCATTACGGCTGGTGCATCACCGCGCCGGGGCCGGCGGTGGCGGAAGAACGCGAAATGCGCACGCGGTATCTGCGGTCCTGCCGGGGCTGACCGGCCCTCGCGCGAAATCAGCGCTCTGCCTTAATCCCGCCCCCGGACGTGTTATGCTGACGGCCTGTTGTCGGGCTGGAGGGTGGTAATGCGTCTCAGCCGTTTTGTATTCGCCGCGCTCGCGGTGCTGATGTCCGGCGCGTCCGCCCGCGCCGAACTGGTCGTCGAAGTCGACAAATCCGCGCAGCAGATGACCGTCACGCAGGACGGCGCCGTGCTTTACGTCTGGCCGGTGTCGACCGGCGCGCCCGGCTACGACACGCCGTCCGGCGAGTTCAAGCCGTTCCGCATGGAGAAGGACCATTTCAGCCGCGAGTGGGACGACGCGCCGATGCCGAACTCGATCTTCTTCACGCAGCAGGGCCACGCCATCCACGGCTCCAGCCACGTCAAGGCGATCGGCACGCCGGCCTCGCATGGCTGCGTGCGGCTGGAGCCCGGCAACGCCGCCATTCTGTGGGATCTGGTCAAGCACGAGAAAATGGCCAATACGCGCGTGGTGCTGACGGGCGAAACGCCGGCCGTCGCGCCCGCTCCGGCCGTGGCGAAGCGCGAGCCGGCCAAGCCGCGCGTCTACGGCAACGACGACTACGATCCGGATTTCACCGGCGCCTTGCCGCCGCCGCCGAAAGTGCAACGCAAGGCGCGCTGGAGCAATTATCGCGACGAGCGCGATTTTTATCGCGGACAGCCTTATTACGAAGCGCCGCGCCGCTTCTACCGCTACGGCGGCTCGCCCTACCCTTACGGGTGGTGATCTGGAAAATCAGTGTCCGACGCCGAGCGCCTGTTCGCCGCGGTCGAGGATCAGCGGCACGATCAGATCCTCCTCGTCGTCGAGATGGCGGACCAGGCCTTTCATCAACGTCCCGCTCGCCCGCGCGTAGGCCTCGGCCTGCATGCGGGCATCGGCCTTGTCGGCCAGGGCGCGCAGCAACGCGTTGGCGGTCTCGGCGGTCGACGCCATGTTGTTGTGGATGGCGTGGTGATCGCCTTCCAGCACGTCGAAGCCGCGCGCCAGCCGCTCCTCGGCGGCGCGGAAGATCGGAAAGTAATGCTCGTCCTCGATCTGGTGATGGACGTTGAGCTGCGACAGCAGGAATTGCAGGCGCGGCACAAGCTGGCTCGGAAAGTCGGCGGCCGGCAGATCGCCCTTGAGGAAGCCGGCGGTGACCTGCCCGATATTGCCGGACAGTTCGCGGAACATGGCATGACGCGACAACCAGAAACGCGCCATTTCGCCGAGATTGGCGTGACCTTCCCATTGCTCGCGCGGGAAACGCGCGATCAGCACGCGCAGATCATCCGGCCAGCCGCCGCGGCTGGCGAGGGCGAGATTTTCCATGTCGGCGGGGGTCGGCGCTTCAATCGGCATTGGCGCTACATAACGATTGACGGGCGGTTCGCCAACCGTTGTCATCCCGGCCATGAGTTCGCCCACCACCGTCGCCCGCCTCCTCTGCGACGAGCCGACCGCGCGCCGGCTGGCGACCTTTTTCAGCGAATGCCTCGACCCCGAAGACACCGCCTGCGCCGCCTTCGAGGGCGACGACGGGCGCTGGCAACTGGCGATCCATTTCCGCGACAAACCGAACGACGACGCCTTGCGCGCGCTGATGGAGACCGCGTCGGACGCGGCATCTGCGCAGGCGCTCACCATCGAGCCGGTCGAGGCCGCCGATTGGGTGGCGCAAAGCCTGAGCGGATTGCGGCCGGTGCGCGCCGGACGCTTCCTCGTGCACGGCGCGCATGACCGCGCGCGTGTGAAGCCCAACGACATCGGCATCGAGATCGAGGCCGCGCTGGCCTTCGGCACCGGTCATCACGGCACCACGCGCGGCTGCCTGCTAGCGCTTGCCGATCTGGCGAAACGGCGAAGCCCAGGACGTATTCTCGATGTCGGCACCGGCTCGGGCGTACTGGCGATCGCGGCGGCGAAGATATTTCGCAAGTCCGTGGCCGCCAGCGACATCGACAAAGTCGCGGTCGGCGCCGCCAGAGCCAATGCGCGGCTCAACCGCGCGCCGGCCATCGCATTCATGCATGCCGCCGGCGCGAGCCGAAAAGCGATCGCGGCGCGCGCACCCTACGATCTGATCTTTGCGAATATTCTGCTGGGGCCGTTGTTGCGGCTGGCGGTGCCGATCCGCCGGCTCGCCGCGCCCGGCGCGCGCGTCGTGCTGTCCGGCCTGTTGCCGTCGCACGCCAATGCCGCGCTCGCCGCCTACCGCGCGCAGGGCCTGATGCTGGAGCGCCGTATTCCGCTCGAAGGCTGGATGACTCTGGTTCTTCGTAGAAAGTAAAACAAAACCGCCCCGGCGCGGGGACGGACCGGGACGGTTTCGCAGACGAGACCGACGATTACCAGCCGCCGAACGGCTCCTGTTCGTCGTTACGCGACCAATGCAGCCGGTTGAGTTCGAAATCGGCCGGCAGCAGATGACGATGCCGTGCGAATTCGCGCTCCGCCCGCTTCATTTGCGCGTCGCAAATCGCGTCGAACATGCGGGCGAAAAAGCCTTTGCGCTTTTTGACAGGCTTGGAACCGGCAACGGCGGGGGCGGCAACGCGTGCACCGCCAAATGTAACAGCAACCATTTTGTCTCTCCTTTTCGGAAACGAAAAATTCGCCTGCTCCTAAGACTCATCCCTGACTATTGCGTTGCAGCATAAGCTATCCCGCAACTGGGAACACCCCATGACATTGCATGGAAGCCCTGAAAATACGGCACATTTTCGTTAACGGCCGGGTGAGATCGGTGTCATCTTTGTGGCGAAGTTGATGCGTTGCACAAATTTGAGTCAGACGCATGATTCGTTGCCGAAATGATCGTCAGGACGCTGCGAATATTTCTCCGCGCTGCCCTGCGGATGCGCCGAATGATGCTCTAGAGTGCGCCCGCATGTTCGAGGCCCGGTTTCAAACCTTTGACGATTCGAGCGAGCGCGCGCAGAGCGCAGCCCGGGTCGCCGCCTTGCGCGCGGAACTCAAGCGCCGCGGGCTCAATGGCTTCGTTGTGCCGCGCGCCGACCGCCAGCAGAACGAATATCTGCCGGCGAGCGAGGAACGCTTTGCCTGGCTCACCGGCTTCACCGGCTCAGCGGGAGCCGCGATCGTGCTCGCCGACCGCGCGGCGCTGTTCGTCGACGGACGTTACACCGTGCAGGCGGCAGAACAGGCCGACGCCAAGATATTTGCCATCGAGCATCTGGTGGAAAGCCCGCCCGACCGGTGGCTGGAGAAGAACCTCAAGAGCGGCGACAAGCTCGGCTACGATCCGTGGCTGCACACTTTCGACGGCGCCGAGAAATTGAAGAAGGCTTGTGCGGCCGTCGGCGCGGCGCTGGTTGCGGTGGGCGGCAATCCGATCGACGCCCTGTGGACCAAGAGACCCGCGCCGCCCTCCGGCCCCGTGGTGTTGCGCAAGCGCGAATTCGCGGGCGAAAGCGCCGCCGACAAGCTCGCGCGTATCCGCGACGAGATCGCCAAGCTACGCGCCGACGTGCTGGTGGTGTCGGATCCGCAGAACGTCGCCTGGACCTTCAACATCCGCGGCTCCGATGTGGCGCATACGCCGCTGGCCTTGGCTTTTGCCTTGATCCCGCGCGAAGGACGCGCGGCGCTTTATATCGACGGCGCCAAGGTGGACACCATCGTGCGCGGTACGCTGGAAGAGCTTGCCGACGTACGCGCCCCTGACGATCTGGCCAGCGACCTCGCCGCGCTGAAGGACAAGACGGTGCGGCTCGACGCCGCCAGCGCCGCCGACGCGCTGTCGCGCCTTGTCGCCGATCATGGCGGCAGGCCGATGCGCGGCGCCGATCCGATCACGCTGATGAAGGCCGTGAAGAACGCGGCCGAGATCGCCGGCATGAAAGCCGCGCATATCCGCGACGGCGCGGCCATGGTGCGTTTCCTCGCCTGGCTCGATGCGCAGGCGCCCTCGGGCAAACTGACCGAGATCGGCGCGGTCGAGGCGCTGGAAAGCTTCCGCCGCGACACCGGACTCCTGAAGGACATTTCATTCCCGACCATCGCCGGTTCGGGGCCGAACGGCGCGATCGTGCATTACCGCGTCACCCGCGCGTCCAACCGCACGCTCAAGCCCGGCGAATTGTTCCTGATCGATTCCGGCGCGCAATACGAGGACGGCACCACCGACGTCACCCGCACCGTCGCGGTCGGCACGCCGAGCGCCGAAATGCGCGAGCGCTTTACCCGCGTGCTCAAGGGACACATCGCCATCGCCAGCGCGGTTTTTCCGGACGGCACCAGCGGCGCCCAGCTCGATCCGCTGGCGCGCGTTTCGCTGTGGCAGGCGGGCATCGATTTCGACCACGGCACCGGCCACGGCGTCGGCAGCTATCTGTCGGTACACGAGGGCCCGGCGCGCATTTCCAAGCTCGGCGCCGTCGCGCTCAAGCGCGGCATGATTCTGTCGAACGAGCCGGGCTACTACAAGACCGGCGCCTACGGCATCCGCATCGAGAATCTGGTGCTGGTGGTGGAAGCGGCCGCCGTCGACGGCGCGGAAAAGCCGCTCAACGCCTTCGAGACGCTGACCTATGCGCCGATCGACCGGCGGCTGATCGTGCCCGAATTGTTGAGTGGGCAGGAGCGTGCCTGGATCGACAACTATCATGCGCGGGTGCGCGATGTGATCGGTCCGCTGGTGGACGCACCGTCGCGCGTGTGGCTGGCGGAAGCGACGAAGAAGATTTAGCCGCCGCTGTCATTCCCGCGAAAGCGGGAATCCAGCAGCCCCGGCGCATGGCCTCAATCTACTGCCTGCATTTACTGGGTCCCCGCCCCCCGCGGGGACGACAGCAGCTACGAAATCAACTTCAGCCACTCGTCCTCGGTCAGGACCTGGACGCCGTGCTTCTTGGCCTCGGCCAATTTGGAGCCTGCGCCCGGGCCGGCGACGACGTAATCGGTTTTCTTCGACACCGAGCCGGACGCCTTGGCGCCGAGCCGCTCGGCGGTGGCTTTCGCCTCCTCGCGCGTCATCTTTTCCAGCGTCCCCGTGAACACCACGGTCTTGCCGGCGATGGCCGAGTCGGTCTTGGGCTTTTCGGCGTCGAGGATGGCCACCTGCTTGACCAGGCGGTCGACGATGCCGCGGTTGTGGCTCTCGCCGAAATAGGCGGCAACCGCGGCGATGACCGTCTCGCCGATCTGGTCGAGCGCGTCCATTTCGGCTTTGGCTTCTTCGTCGCCCTTGGCGACCTTCAGGCCGGCGTCATGAAACGCCTGCCACGAGCCGTAGCCCCGCGCCAAAGCCAGCGCCGTGGTCTCGCCGACCTGGCGGATGCCGAGGGCATAGATAAAGCGCTCAAGCGATATCTCGCGGCGTCCGTCGATGGCCGAGAACAGATTGCGCACCGAGGTTTCGCCGTAGCCTTCCTCTTCGAGCAACTCCTTCTTGTGTTTTCTCTCAAGCGTGAAGATGTCAGCCGGCTCCTTGAGCCACTCTTTCTCGAAGAACATCTCGATCTGCTTTTCGCCGAGTCCCTCGATGTCGAAGGCGCGGCGCGACACGAACAGCTTCAGGTGCTCGATCTTCTGATAGGGACAGGCGAATTCGCCGGTGCAGCGGTTGCGCGCGCCCTCCTCGCCAGTGGCGGTTTCCTCGCGCACGATGTCGGTGTGCAAATAGCACGGGCATTTTTTCGGGAAATGATAGGGCTTGGCATCCTTCGGCCGCTTGTCGAGCATGACGTCGACCACCTGCGGAATGACGTCGCCGGCGCGCTGGATGATGACGGTGTCGCCGATGCGGATATCGCGGCCTTCGCGCAACGGCTCACCGTCGCCGCCGATGCCCTTGATGTAGTCCTCGTTGTGCAGCGTGGCGTTCTGCACGATGACGCCACCGACGCCCACCGGGTCGAGCTGCGCGGTCGGCGTCAGCACGCCGGTGCGTCCGACCGTGATCAAGATGCCGCGCACGACCGTGACGGCGCGCTCGGCGGGAAACTTATGCGCGATGGCCCAGCGCGGCGAGCGCGAGACGAAACCGAGCCGCTCCTCCCAGTCGAGGCGGTCGACTTTGTAGACGACGCCGTCGATGTCGTAGTCGAGTTCGGCGCGTTCCTCTTCGATCTTGCGGTGAAAGGCGAGCAGTTCCCCGGTCGAATGGCAGATTTTCGTCAGCGGGTTGGTCTTGAAGCCGCAACCCGCGAACCACTTGATCATGCCCGATTGCGAATCCGCCGGCATCTCGCTCATCTCGCCCCAGGCATAGGCGAAAAAGCCGAGCGGGCGCGAGGCAGTGATGGCCGGGTCTTTCTGGCGCAACGAGCCCGCCGCCGAATTGCGCGGATTGGCGAAGATCGGCTCGTCGGCAGCTTTCTGGCGTTCGTTGAGCGCAAGGAAATCCGGCTTGGTCATGTAGACCTCGCCGCGCACCTCGCAAACGGCGGGCACGTGCCTGCCCTTGAGGGTTTGCGGCACCTGTTTGAGCGTCTTGATATTGGCGGTGACGTCCTCGCCCTCGGCACCGTCGCCACGCGTGGCGCCGGTGACGAGTTCGCCATTCTCGTAGCGCAGCGACATCGACAGGCCGTCGATCTTGGGCTCGGCGGAAAAGGCGATCTTCTCGTCGTCGGAGAGCTTGAGGAATTTGCGGATACGGGCGACGAACTCGACGACGTCTTCGTCGGCAAACGCGTTGTCGAGCGACAGCATCGGAATGGCGTGACGCACTTTCCTGAAGCCGCGCGTCGGCGCGGCGCCGACCTTCAGCGCCAGCGATTCAAGCGTGCGCAGATCGGGGAAGCGCGCCTCGATGGCGTTGTAGCGCTTGCGCAGCGCGTCGTATTCGGCGTCCGTGATCGTCGGCCGGTCCTGCTGGTAATAGCGCTTGTCGGCTTGCGAGATTTCGACCTGCAGCCGCGCGTGCTCGGCCTTGGCCTGCTTTCCGGTCAGGAGATCGACGGGAGTCTTGTCGGTTTTGACTTTCGACTTGCTGCTCTTCGCCATGGCTGACGACTACGACGCCGCCTTGATTAGCCGTTCGGCGGCGGCGCGGGCTTCGTTGGTGATCTCGGCGCCGGCCAGCATGCGGGCGATTTCCTCGCGCCGGTGGTCCGCCGCGACTTCGGTGACACGGGTGGCGACCCGCTTGCCCTTGTCCAGCGCATCCTTGCTGATGACGTAATGCCGGCTGGCCTGGGCCGCGACCTGCGGCGCATGCGTCACGGCCAGCACCTGGACGCCGGACGCAAGCTTCGCCAGCCGCACGCCGATCGCATCCGCCACCGCGCCGCCGACGCCGGTGTCGATCTCGTCGAACACCAAGGTCGGCGCCGAGCCGCGATCGGCCAGGACGACCTTGAGCGCCAGCAGGAAGCGCGCCAGTTCGCCGCCGGAGGCGATCTTCATCAGCGGGCCGGGTTTGGTGCCGGGATTGGTCTGCACCCAGAACTCGACGCGGTCGATGCCGTTCGGGCCGGCCGAGCCGGTATCGCTGACGATTTCGGTCGAGAATTTCGCACGCTCCAGCTTGAGCGGCGCCAGTTCGCCGTTGACCGCCTTGTCGAGCGCGGACGCCGCCTTGACGCGCGCCTTGGACAGCGCAGCGGCCGCGGCGTGGAAATCGGCCTCGGCGATTTCGGCGGCGGCGGCGAGCGCCTTGAGCTTCTCCTCGCCGGCGTCGATCAGCGCGATGTCGCCGTTGTACTTGCGCGCCAGCGCAGCAAGATCATCGACCGGCAGGTTGTATTTGCGCCCCGCCGCGCGCAGCGCGAACAGCCGCTCTTCGTTTCGTTCCAGTTCGGCCGGATCGAAATCGGCGGTGCGTAGCGCCTGCTCGAGATGGCCGCGGGTCTCTTCCAGCGCCGTCAACGCAGCATCGAGCGATTTGACCGCCGGCTCGACCAGGCTCGGCGCCTGCGACGAACGCCGTTCCAGGCGGCGGATGACGCCGGCGAGCGCGGGCACCGACGAATTTGCGCCGGCGATCACCTCGTGCGCGTCGCGCAGGTCCTCGGCGACCTTTTCGGACTGCATCATGACGGTACGGCGCGTGGCGAGCGTGGTTTCCTCGCCGGCCTGCGGATTGAGCTTGTCGAGTTCGTCGACGGCGTGACGCAGCCAGTCGCTTTCGCGCTTGGCCTGTTCGACTTGCGCGCGGTGGGCGTCGGCGGCCTCCCGCGCCGCGCGGCGCGCTTCCCATAAAGCCGCGACTTTGGCGGCGTCGGCCTCGAGCGCGCCATAGGCGTCGAGCAGGCGGCGATGGGTGGCGGCGTCGACCAGCGCGCGGTCGTCGTGCTGGCCGTGGATCTCGACCAGCGCGGAACCCAGTTCCTTCATGACCTGCACGCTGACCGGCTGGTCGTTGACGAAGGCGCGGGTCCGGCCATCCGCAAACTGCACGCGGCGGAGAATGAGTTCGTCCTCGGCGGCGATGTCGTTGGTTTTCAGAAGCGCGCGCGCCGGATGTTTCTTGCCGACCTCGAAGACGGCGATGACCTGGCCCTGCTCCACGCCCTGCCGCACCAATGTCTGGTCGCCGCGGCCGCCGAGCGCCAGCGCGAAGGCGTCGAGCAATATCGACTTGCCGGCGCCGGTTTCGCCGGTGAGCACGGCGAGACCGCCGGCGAAATCGATGTCGAGCCGGTCGATCAGGACGATATCGCGGATCGAAAGTCGGGAGAGCATGCTGATGATCGAAACCTATCCATCGTCATGCCCGGCTTAATGCCGGGCATCCACGTTTAGCAGATTCTATATCATCAAGACGTGGACGGCCGGGACAGGCCCGGCCATGACGGTGTGCGTAACTTCAGGGCCGCCAGAGCACGGTTAGCCCAGCCCGACCTTCTTGAAAGCCTTGCTGATCCAGGAACCCTGGTTCTCGGACGGCGTGCCGCCGCCGGTGGTCACCAAGCTGTAGGCGCGGCTGTACCATTCGCTGTCCGGGAAATTGTGCCCCAGCACGGCCGCGGCGGTCTGCGCCTCCTCGACGATTCCGAGCGCCATATAGGCTTCCGACAGCCGCATCAGCGCCTCTTCGACGTGGCGCGTCGTCTGGTACTTGGTGACGACCACTTTGAAGCGGTTGATGGCGCCGGTGTAATCCTTCTTTTCCAGGTAATAGCGGCCGACCAGCATTTCCTTGCCGGCGAGTTGGTCGCGCGCGACGCCGATCTTCTGCTTGGCGCTGACGGCGTATTCGCTGCTCGGATATTTGCGCGAAACTTCATCGAGTGCGGCAAGCGCTCTGTCGGTCTGCCCCTGGTCGCGGGTGATGTCGGGAATTTGGTCGAAATAGGAAGCACCGATGAGATATTGCGCATAAGCCGCGTCGGGGCTGCCGGGATGCAGCGAGATGTAGCGCTTCGCCGCGGTGACGCTGTCGTCATATTGGCCGGCCTGATAGTAGGCGTAAGACGACATGATCAGCGCCTTGCGGGCCCATTCCGAATAAGGATGCTGGCGATCGACTTCCTCGAACTTGACCACCGCGTCCTTGGGCGCATTCTTCTGATTGAGAAGATAGAGGCCTTCGTTGTAGAGGCGGTCGGCGGGCTCGTCGGGCGGGGTTTCGTCCTTGCCGAAGAGACTGCCGCAAGCCCCGAGACTGAACGTGAGCAGCAGCAGGCAGGCGGCATGCGCGAAGCGCTGCCGCAGCGGTGTGGCGGCGGCCCCCATAGACGTGAAGTCCTTGGGCGCGAAGTCCCTGGTGACAAACTCAACCACGCGTGTGTTCCCGATCCCCTCGCCGATGCTGATCTAAGCCAGAATACACCGACCGGCCAAGCGATTAAGCCCGCATTCGGCCAGTATTAAGGCGGAAAGTTAAGGCTGATTTATCGCGTTTTCAGGCGATTTTCGGGCCGTAGGCCGGGGCCGGCATGCCGATGCCGATCTCGGCATGGCCGCGCGCACGGCGGACCGGCTCGGCGGCGGCTTCCACCACCCGCCAGGCGGAGGTGTCGGCCATCAGCGCGGAAAGCACCGCGTAGTTGAGCTTGTGGCCGCCGCGGACGGTCCGGTAGGTGGCGAGCAGCGGCTGGCCGGCCAGCGCCAGATCGCCGATGGCATCCAGCATCTTGTGACGCACGAACTCGTCGGCAAAGCGCAGGCCTTCCGGATTGAGCACGCGGTCCTCGCTGACCACCAGCGTATTCTCGAAATTGGCGCCGAGCGCGTAGCCGGCGCTCCACAATTTGGCGACGTCCTTCATGAAGCCGAAGGTGCGGGCGCGCGCGATTTCCTTGCGGAAGGTGTTGGGCTCGATGTCGAGCGCCAGCGCCTGTTTGCCGATCAGCGGATGATCGAATTCGATCTCGGCCTCGACCCGGAAGCCGTGGCTGTAAGGCCGCAATTCGCCGAAGGCGCCGTCCTTGGATACGCGCACCGGCTTGATGACTTCGATGAAGCGGCGCGGCAAGGCGCGATCGGTCAGGCCGGCCTGGTCGATGGCGTCGACAAAAGCCGCCGCGCTGCCGTCCATGATCGGCACTTCCGGCCCGTCGATTTCGACGATCACATTGTCGACGTAGAGGCCGCGC
>DASWPX010000069.1:0-10042 GCA_036398395.1 Pseudolabrys sp.
GTAAGCCGAGCTTCGGTCCCAGGTGACCGGCTGGCGCATCGGGTCCCGAAGCTCCCCGCTCCGTAATACCCAAGACCTGCGATCTCCCTTCCGACCAGCGTCAGTCCTTTCATCGCGACGCCGGTTTCTCCCTTTAAGGATTACCCCGCATGCGGGAAATGAAACTCCAGGACCTGAAGTCCAAGACTCCGGCCGAACTCCTTGCCTTTGCCGAGGAGAACGAGGTCGAAAACGCCAGCACCATGCGCAAGCAGGAGCTGATGTTCGCGATCCTCAAGCAGCTCGCGACCGCCGAAATCGACATCATCGGCGAAGGCGTCGTCGAGGTTCTCTCCGACGGCTTCGGCTTCCTGCGCTCGCCGGAATCCAACTACCTGTCCGGTCCGGACGACATCTATGTTTCGCCGAGCCAGATCCGCCGCTTCGGGCTGCGCACCGGCGACACCGTCGAAGGCCAGATTCGTTCGCCAAAAGAAGGCGAACGCTACTTCGCGCTGCTCAAGGTCAACACCATCAATTTCGAAGACCCCGAGAAGGCGCGCCACAAGATCAACTTCGACAACCTGACGCCGCTTTATCCCGACGAGCGGCTGAAGATGGAGCACGAGGATCCGACCAAGAAGGATCTATCGGCCCGCGTCATCGATATCGTCTCCCCGATTGGCAAGGGCCAGCGCGCGCTGATCGTGTCGCCGCCGCGCACCGGCAAGACCGTGCTGCTGCAGAACATCGCGCATGCCATCACGGCCAATCACCCCGAATGCTATCTGATCGTGCTTCTGATCGACGAGCGGCCGGAAGAAGTCACCGACATGCAGCGCTCGGTCAAAGGTGAGGTGATCTCCTCGACCTTCGACGAACCGGCCTCGCGCCACGTTCAGGTCGCCGAAATGGTGATCGAAAAAGCCAAGCGCCTGGTCGAGCATTCGCGCGACGTCGTGATCCTGCTCGATTCGATCACGCGCCTCGGCCGCGCCTACAACACCGTGGTACCGTCATCCGGCAAGGTGCTCACGGGCGGCGTCGACGCCAACGCGCTGCAGCGGCCGAAGCGCTTCTTCGGCGCTGCGCGCAACATCGAGGAAGGCGGCTCGCTCACCATCATTGCCACCGCGCTGATCGATACCGGCAGCCGCATGGACGAAGTGATTTTCGAAGAGTTCAAGGGCACCGGCAATTCGGAGCTCATTCTCGACCGCAAGGTGGCCGACAAGCGCACCTTCCCGGCCATCGACATCACGCGCTCCGGCACCCGCAAGGAAGAGCTGCTCACCGATCCGGCCGTGCTCAAGAAGATGTATGTGTTGCGCCGTATTCTCAATCCGATGGGTACGATGGACGCCATCGACTTCCTGCTCGACAAGCTTCGCAACACCAAGAACAACGCGGAATTCTTCGAGTCGATGAACACCTAAGGCGGCACAACGCGCCTGCGATTGGAAAGGCCGGGCCGCAACGCCCGGCCTTTTCGCTGCGGCAAGCTTTTCGGTGCGCTAGGCGTTTTACCTCTCTCCGCCCGCGAGGATGGAAGAAGCGCCGCCCAATCTTTGGGCGCTTATGGCGAAAATTGATGCGGCGTTTACACCCGTTTAGAAACGGTTTGGAAACCATATTGGCGCGATTTTACGGGCGGAATATCGTCGAATTGGAAGTTCAATGCCCTCGCCAAAGCGCTGGCCAAGTCTCTGGACAAGCCGCCGGCCGCTCCCGCGTCCAGCGTTGTGGATAGCGTTCCCGACATTCGTCGTCAGCCTGGCGGTGGCGGCCAGCCTGGAAGCCGGGATTTTTGCCGCCATTGTGGTCGCCGTGCTCGGCGCCATTGCGGTCGGAATTTTCGCCGAACGCCGGCTGGCCCGCATCATCTCCTCTTTCGACCGCATCGCGCGCGGCGACCGCTACACCAGCCTGCCCCGGCTGATGGGCGACGGCGCGATCCAGGGCTTCGCCGGCACCGCCGAAACCGTGCGTGCCGCGCTGATTGAAGCCGATACGCTGACCGTGGACCAGCTCCGCCGTGAAACGGAGGCGCGGCTGCATCATGCCGGCCGGCTGTTCTTCACCGGCAATTTCCGCCACGCCGTGGAGGAAGTGGTCTGCGCTTTCACCAATGCCGGCGAGCGCATCCGCGGCACCGCGGCCGAGCTGGTGCAAAGCAACAAGCACATGGCGCATCAGGTCACCGAGGCTTCCGACGCGGCGGCGCAGGCCGCCGAGGACGTTGCCGGCGTCGCCGCCGCCGCGCGTGACGTCGAAACATTGGTGATGAGTTCCGCTCAGCAAATCGACGACGCCCGCGCGGCCACCAAGCGCACGACCTCCGAACTTGCACGCGCGGACGCCACCATGCGCACGCTGTCGGGCGCCGCGCAGCGCATCGAGGAGGTGACCAAGCTCATTCAGGCCATCGCCGGGCAGACCTCGCTGCTTGCGCTGAATGCGACGATTGAGGCCGCCCGGGCCGGCGAGGCAGGCCGCGGCTTTGCCGTGGTCGCCGCCGAAGTGAAGGAATTGTCGCGCCGTACCGCCAAGGCCACCGAAGAAGTCAGCGCGCAGATCAACGGCATCCAGACCGCGGTCAGCGACACCGCCGAGGCCATCCTGGCCGTCGACCGCAGCGTGGCCGACATGGGCGGCGTCAACGAGAACATCAACGTCATCATCGAACAGCAGGTCATTCAGCTCGACCGTATCGGCACCGAAGCGATGAAGGTCGCGGCCAAGGTGAGCGCGACCCTGCCCGGCATCCGCGCGGTGGTGAGCGACGTGGCAAACGCGGGCGACGCCGTATTGTCCACCGCCGAGGACCTGATCGGCCGGGCGGAATCGCTGGCCAGTTCCGTGGGCCGCTATTTCGCCGATCTCGACCACGGTTCGATCAAAGTCGGCATCCTGCATTCGCTGTCGGGCACCCTCACCGCAAGCGAACGCCCGCTGCAACAGTTGCTCGTCATGATGATCGAGAAGCTCAATAAAAATGGCGGCCTGCTCGGGCGGCCGGTCGAAGCCGTCATCATGGACCCGCGCTCCGACACCAGCGCTTACGCCGAACAGACCCGGTCGCTGCTCGCCGAGCACAAAGTGGCGGCGATCTTCGGCTGCTGGACCTCGGCCTCTCGCAAGCAGGTGTTGCCGGTGCTGGCCCAATATGGCGGCCTGCTGTTCTATCCGAGCCAATACGAGGGCGAGGAACAGTCGCCGCATGTCATCTATACCGGCGCCACGCCGCAGCAGCAGGCGATCCCGGCGATCGATCATATGCTGGCGCTCGGCCGCGAACGGTTCTTCCTGGTCGGCACCGATTATGTCTATCCGCGCACGACCAACGCGATCATCCGCAATTATCTGCTGTCGCGCGGCGTCGGTCCCGACGCGGTGGATGAGCTTTACACGCCGTTCGGCCAGAAGAACTGGGCCGACATCGTCCACAAGATCCGCAAATTCGCCGGCCGCAACGGCTGCATCATTGCGACGCTCTCGGGCGACGCCAACGTGCATTTCTTCCGCGAGCGCGCGCGCCAGGGGCTCGATGCCGACGGCCTGCCGGTGATGAGCCTGTCGCTGGGCGAGGCCGAAATGCCGGCTTTGTCGGAGCGCAATCTGATCGGCCACATGGTGGCCTGGACTTATCTGCACACGCTCGACACGCCGGAGAATCACGCTTTCATCGACGAATGGCGCGCCTTCACCGGCGATCCCGCCGCCATGACCAACGATCCGATGGAAGCAAGCTGGCTCGGCTTCCAGCTCTGGACGCAAGCCGTGCAGGCTGCCGGCACCACCGACGTGCCGGCGGTGCGCAGGGCGCTGGCCGGTCGGACCATCCGCGCGCCGAGCGGCTTCGACGTGCTGCTCGACGCCGAGAACCAGCATCTGCACAAGCCGGCGATCATCGGCCGCATGGACGAGAAGAACGTCATCTGGCCGGTCTGGACCAGCAACGGTCTGATTGCGCCGGAGCCCTGGAGCCAGTGGCTGCCGAAGAACGCCGGCGCCAGGATGCTGCGCAAAGTCAGCTAGGCGCGCATCGCCTTCGCCGCCTCCGCAATCGCCTCAGGTTCCGTCACCGGCAACGAACACGTCTCCCCGACACACACGAACGCCGCGCCGCCCGGCGCCGCCGCGATCTTGTCGCGCGCCGGATGATTGACCGGCAGCGCCGCGGCGGTGCGGGCGCGCAGCACGATGCGGGAAACGAAGGGCAGCTTGAGCGCGGCGGCAAACAGCGCGTCGCTGTCGGCGCCGGTCACCACGATCTCGGCGCCGCGCAGCCGCAGATCGAGCGCATTCAACAGCGCGACATGGCCGAACAGATTGCGCTCGGCCGACGACAGGATGCCCTCGATCAGCCTGTCGGCCTTGTCGCGCCATTTGTCGTCGCCGGCGAGCACCGCGAGCCGCACCAGGTTCTGCGCGGCGACGGCATTGGGATTGGGCGTGGCGTCGTCCGAGGTCGAATGCGGCCGCATCAAAAGATCGGTGGCGTCGTCGGCGCTCCAGTAATAGCCGCCGGTGTCGCGATCGGCATAATGCGCGTCGAACGCGCGCTGCCAGACAAGCGCCTGCTCGAGCAGCGCGTAGTCGCCGCTCGCGTCGTGCAGGGCCAGCGCGGCGCGGATCATGGCGGCGAAATCGGACGCCAGGCCGGGAAACAATACTTTTCCGGCGCGGTACGAGTGGCCGAGGCGGTCGTCTTTGGTCATCGTGGCGGCGATGAAATCGAAGGCGCGCCGCGCCATCGCGATCCAGGCCGGCTCGTCGAACACGATACCTGCATTGACCAGCGCGGCAATCGTCAGCCCGTTCCAGTCCGCGAGCACCTTGTCGTCGAGCCCGGGCCGCACGCGGCCGCCGCGCGCCTCGAGCAAAATCTTGCGCAAGCTCGCCAGCCGCGTCTCGTCGGCCTCGCTGCGTTCGACGCTGGCGAGCCGGTTGAGAATATTGTGGCCTTCGAAATTGCCGTTATCGGTCACGTCGTAATGATGCGCGAAGAATTCGCCGGCCTCGGGCCCGAGCAGTTCGACGATCTCGTTCTTGCTCCAGACGTAGAACTTGCCCTCTTCGCCCTCCGAGTCGGCATCGAGCGAAGCGGCGAAGGCGCCTTCGGGCGTGGTCATTTCGCGTTTGAGCCAGCCGACGGTTTCCTGCGCGCGTGCCCTGAACAGCGGATTGCGGCTCCGCTGCCAGGCCAGCGCCAGCAAATCCAGAAGCTGCGCATTGTCGTAGAGCATCTTCTCGAAATGCGGGACCAGCCAGCGCTCGTCGACCGAATAGCGCGAAAAGCCGCCGCCGAGATGGTCGTAGATGCCGCCTTCGCTCATGCGTTCGAGCGAATGCTCGACGGTGTCGAAAAACTTCACGTCGCCGGTCCGCAGCCCTGCGCGCCACAGCATTTCCAGAATCGCCGGCTGCGGAAACTTCGGCGCGCCGCGCAGGCCGCCATGCACCTGATCGAACATGTTGCCAAGTTGCTTGGCCGCGCCATCCAGCTCCTTCAATCCAATCACAACCCGGCCTGCCGGCCGTGCCTTATCGGCCAGCCGCGCCAGCAAGGCCGCGCGGTTCTGCTCGATCTTGCCGGGTTCCTCTTTGAACATGCGCGACACCTCGCGCAGGATGTCGGTGAAAGCCGGCCGCCCGTATTTCGCGTCCTTCGGAAAATAAGTGCCGCCCCAGATCGGCTCGGCCGCGGGCGTGAGAAACATGGTCAGCGGCCAGCCGCCCTGCTCGCCCAGGATATGCAGCGCGCTCATGTAGATCTGGTCGATGTCGGGCCGCTCCTCGCGATCGACTTTGATGTTGACGAACAGTTCGTTCATCACCCGCGCGGTCGCCTCGTCCTCGAAGGACTCGTGCGCCATCACGTGACACCAATGGCAGGCGGCGTAGCCGACCGACAGCATGATCGGGCGATTGCTGCGCTTGGCCTCCGCCAAAGCCTCCGGTCCCCACTGCCACCAGTCCACCGGATTGTGCTGATGCTGAAGCAGATAAGGCGACGTCGCGGAGGCGAGACGGTTGGTGTGGGTGGTGGGAGGGGAGGACATGGGGTGAGGCTAGCGCGGACCCCCTCATCCTGTCATGCCCGCGAAGGCGGGGACCCAGTAAACACAGTCAGCGCCGTGATTACTGGGTCCCCGCCTTCGCGGGAACGACAGGGCTTACTTCTTCCCCAGCCCGTCCCGCTGCTTGATCAGCGCGTCAAGCTCTTCGGTCTGTTGCGCGATGCGGTCGGCGTTACGGCTCTCATCCGCGGCGCCGGAGGATGCGGCTGCCTGCTCGGTCAACTGCCGGATATTGTCGCGCAGAATGGCGATGCGGTCGTCGAGCTCTTCGCGCGAAAGCGTACTGCCGTTGCTCATTATGTCGTCTCCTCAGGCCAGATCGAGCCTTGCTAACACATCTTGAAGATGGCGTAGGTGGAGTGGTGGAACAAGGGGGAAGGCATTTATCCGCCTCATCCTGAGGAGCCCGCCGAAGCTTTAGCGAAGGCGGGCGTCTCGAAGGATCGAGGCGGCCCATGGTTCGAGACGGCGCTTCGCACCTCCTCACCATGAGGCCGAGATAGCGCGTGTCATGCCTGCGAAGCTGGACTCAAGGTTACGCGGTTTAGACTCCGAAGCAGGTCGGAGCAGCGGCGTCCAACTGCGGCGCCACGATATGAAGCATCGCGGCGTTGTTTTCGTGAAGCTTGTTGGAATGCAGATATGTCTTCACGAAATTAACGTCCTCCGGGCTTGCCTGAAGATTGAATTTTTGTTTTTCCGCATCCTTCAGGAACTCGGCCTCTTTCCCCGCCGCGATGATGGCCTTGACGACATTGAACAACGTGACGGCGGTGACGCGAACGTGTTTTTTGCCTTTGTAGAGTTTTAGGTCGACCATATTCGGCTCCTTCTAGTCGGTACATGTGTTACTGTTTGATGCTGTTGAGGCTGTTGATTGTCTTCTGGTTATCAATCTCGCGTAACGCGCAATTTTCTGCCGGAGTCTTGTCCTTGCTGATCGGGCTTGAAAGCAGTAGGCCGGAATTAGGCGCGCAGGCCGTATTGCCGACTGACAGGGCGATGACCAGCTTGTGAATGTCCTTGCGAGACGCGGACAGCGGCATGGTTGCTTGGGTGAGATTGAGGCGGCTGAAATGGGCCACCGGCGTGATGGTTAGCGTAGGCGTCAGCGTGCCAGTAATAGTAGTGGTAAAATTGAACGTGTCGGCCAGCGTTGACACCTTGGCGGAAGCGGTCGCTGTCGCCGGTTTTGTTGGAGCTTTCTTGGTCGGCGTTGGGGTGTCAGCCGCGGCGAAAGCCTCAGCACTATCCAGCGCTGCAGTCTTCGCTGGCGCCAGATTTTCATGTTCATTCAGATTGACGAAGGTCATGACCATTTCCTCAAGCCCAACCTTGCCGGCAATGGGATAAATATAATCGCCAGCGGTTATCGTGTCCGGGCCCTCGCAGGCCGACAACATGCGCAGACCGCCGAAGGTGTCGGTTACTCGAAAATTGCGGATCGTCTCGCGCTGGCGGTCCGTGGCGACCCCGGCGGCCAAGCCAACTGTTCCATTCGTGATTTGCGACAGGAAATTGACGTTGCCGCCGGCGGCATTGTCTTCGGTAATATCGAAAGTGAAGTCATAGGCGATCGCGGTGGCCTGGTATTTCGTCAGGAAGAAGCGCGGCCGCGGATCGAGCCGCCTGAAATCGAGATCTTCGAACCGGCCGCCCTCGGCGAGCTTGCGACCTTCTTCACGCGTCGCGTCGCCGAACGGCTGGCTTGGGTTGAGCAAGTACTTGATGGTCGCGTTCTTGACCGCGTCGCGAGCTTCGCAGCGGATATGAAATACGATGTTGTTGGTGTCGTAGGGCGTGACGTTTTCGGGCAGCGGATGGATGGCGCAACTCACAACGCAAAGCGCGACCGCCAAAGGCCCAATAACCCGAAACAACATACGACCCCCCAGCCGGCCGCGGGCATTCTGTCACGACTACAACTGTGAGTCTACTATGTGGTCGGTCCTTGACCCATCCCCTCCCCGGCGCTCACCTGCGCCGCGATGGCTGAACCAACCCGCCCCACCATCTTCGCCCTGTCTTCCGGCCGCCCGCCTGCGGCCATCGCCGTCATCCGCATCAGCGGGTCGCGCGCCGGCGAGTCGCTGAAGGCGCTCATCGGCAAAATTCCCGAGCCGCGCAAAGGGACGCTCGCCCGCGTACGCGATCCGCGCAGCAACGAGATCATCGACGAGGCTTTGGCGCTGTGGTTTCCGGCGCCACATAGCGAGACCGGCGAGGACACCGCCGAGCTTCAGCTTCACGGCGGCCGCGCGGTGATCGCCGCGGTGCTCGACGCGCTTTCCCACATTGAGGGCCTCAGGCCCGCCGAGGCCGGCGAGTTCACGCGGCGTGCTTTCGAGAACGGCAAGCTCGATCTCACCGCGGTCGAAGGCCTCGCCGATCTGGTCGGCGCGGAAACACAAGCACAGCGCCGCCAGGCCTTCCGCCAGATGAAGGGACTGCTCGGCGGCCGCGCCGAAACCTGGCGGCAGCGGCTGATCCAGGCGCTGGCTCTGGTCGAGGCGCGCATCGATTTTTCCGACGAGGGCGACGTACCGGAAAATCTGGTCGCGCCCGCGCTGGCTATTGCGCGCGAACTGGAAGGCGAGATCGCCGCCGCCCTGGCCGATGGCGGGCGCGGCGAGCGGTTGCGCGACGGTCTGGTGGTGGCGATCGCCGGACCGCCGAACGCCGGCAAGTCGACGCTGCTCAACCGGCTGGCCAAGCGCGAGGCCGCGATCGTCTCGCCTTATGCCGGGACCACGCGGGACGTCATCGAGGTGCATCTCGATCTCGGCGGCTGGCCGGTGACGCTTCTGGACACTGCCGGCATCCGGGAAACCGACGATCCAGTCGAGCTGGAAGGCGTGCGCCGCGCCCGCGAACGGGCGGCAGCAGCGGACCTGGTGCTGTGGGTGGTCGATCCGGGTTCGCATCCTGAGAAATCAACAGTAACCTCAAAAAAATGGCTAATTCTGAACAAAATCGATCTGTTATTGCCACTCAGCAATAAAACTGAACATAAAACACAATTTATTACTAGCAATGAACAAGTATTGCGATCTAACGATCCGTTAAAATCTATGGTTAACAAAGAGTTAGCCGATAACAATGAACCCGAATTCAATAGTAATGATTTAGAATTCAGTCTTTCGGCTTCAACCGGCCAGGGCCTCGATGGGCTCTTGGGAAATTTGGCGCGTTATGCGGAAAATTTTCTCGCGGGCGCCGAGCAAGCCGTAGTCACCCGCGCCCGTCACCGTTACGCGCTGGAGGAAGCTCTGGCCGCCTTGCGTCGAGCTCTCGCAGGCGGGCTGGGCGAAGATCTGTTGGCGGAGGAGCTGCGCGTCGCCGCCAGCGCACTGGGACGGCTGACGGGTCGGGTCGATGTCGAGGATATTCTCGACGTGATCTTCCGCGATTTCTGCATCGGCAAATAGCCCCAACAATGTTTCACGTGAAACATTCCACGAAATGGGATGTTTTTGACCCCCTCCGCCGCCTCGGCTATACCGCGCGCATGCGCACGAAATTCGATGTGGTGGTGATTGGCGGCGGCCATGCCGGCTCCGAGGCCGCGGCCGCGGCTGCGCGCATGGGCGCGCAAACGGCGCTGGTGACCCATCGATTCGCCACCGTCGGCGCCATGTCCTGCAATCCGGCCATTGGCGGTCTCGGCAAGGGCCATCTGGTGCGGGAAATCGACGCGTTGGACGGCCTTATGGGCCATGTGGCGGACAAAGGCGGCATCCAATTCCGCGTTCTGAACCGCCGCAAAGGCCCGGCCGTGCGCGGCCCGCGCGCCCAGGCCGACCGCAAGCTCTATGCGCAGGCCATGCAGGCCGCGATCGAGGCTATTCCGAACCTCGAAATCATCGAGGCCGAAGCGGACGACCTTATGATCGCCGACGGTCGCGTCTGTGGGGTCAGATTCGTCGATGGCCGCGAGATTTCCTGCGGGTCCGTGGTGCTGACGACCGGCACTGTTCTGC
>DASWPX010000070.1:0-2940 GCA_036398395.1 Pseudolabrys sp.
TCGGTGCACGCGCCGCTGCTGCCGGCGACGCGCAGCCTGATGAACGCCGCGGTGTTCGGCAAGATGAAAAAGGGCGCCTATATCGTGAATACCGCGCGGGGGCCGCTGATCGACGAGCCGGCTTTGATCGCGGCGCTCGACGCCGGACAGATCGGCGGCGCTGGGCTCGACGTGGTGGCCGCCGAACCGCTCGCCAAGGATTCCGCCCTGCTCGGCCGTGACAACGTCATCATCTCGCCGCACACGGCGTTCTATTCGATCGAGGCGCTGAACGAACTCCAGACCAAATGCGCGACCGATGTCGCCAGCGTGCTCAGCGGCGGAAAAGCCGTTTATCCAATCTCAGCGTAGCCGCGCCGTCATGCCCGGCCTTGTGCCGGGCATCCACGTCTTGGCTGCAATGTAAGACGTGGATGGCTGGGACATAGGCGAGCGAAGCGACGCCGTTCTTCGAACGGCTATGCCCGGCCATGACAAGAAAGGGAGACAATGCTCGACCGTACCGATCCCGAACCCGCCTTCATGGCCCCCTTCATCTCGTCGGTGATGCGGGTCGAGCCGCAATGGATCGACTTCAACGGCCATCTCAACATGGCCTATTACAACGTGCTGTTCGACCGCGCGGTCGACGAGGTCTACGAACTCATCGGCCTTGGGCCGGCTTATCTCAAGCAGCACGGCCATTCGACCATGGTGGCGGAAATGCACGTGCGCTATTTGCGCGAACTGCACGAGGGCGACGCGGTGCGGGTGTCGGTACAGTTGCTCGACTATGACGCCAAGCGGGTTCAGTTATTCGAGCAATTGCTGCACGCCAGCGAGAACTGGGTGTCGGCGACCTGCGAAACTATGACGCTGCATGTCGACATGGCGGCAAAGAAAGTTGCGCCATTTCCCGACAGCGTCATGCGCCTGATGGAACGCATGAAGACCGCGCACGCGGTGTTGCCGCGGCCCGAAGGCGCCGGGCGCAGCATCGGCATGCCGAAACCCAAGGCCTAGTCGATCCGCCCGCCGGAAAATCTCCGGCCCGGTACACTCAGAAAATATCCGACGGCCTGGCCGCCGTCGGCGCCGACTACGCTGCCCGTGGTGTAGCGCGCATCGTCGGATGCCAGAAAAATCGCCGGCCCCGCGATGTCTTCGCCCGAGCCGACGCGGCCCATGGGCACGCCCTTGCGGCGGCCCTCGTAGATTTCCGGATCGGCATACATCGCTTCGGTGCCGGGCGTGCGGATGTAACCGGGCGTAATGGCGTTGGCGCGGATGCCGTAAGGCGCCCATTCCACCGCCTGCAGCTTGGTCAGCATGATGAGGCCGGCCTTCACCACGCTGTAGGCGCCGGCCCAGTTGTAGGGAAACAGCCCGGCGATGGAGGCGATGTTGACGATGCAGCCCGACTTCTGCGCGATCATGTGCCTGGCGGCGGCCTGACTCACCAGGAACGCGCCCTTGAGGCCGATATTCATGGTGGTGTCCCAGGCCGCCTCGGGCAGCGCTTCCAGTTTGCCCGGCACGATCTTCATCGCGTTATTGACCACAATATCCACGCGCCCGAACTTAGTGATGGTCTCGTCCATCAGCCGCGCCACATCGGCGGATTTGGCGACGTCGGCGGCAACGCCGATGCTCTTATTGCCGACGTCCTTGGCGGTGTTGGCGGCGGTGACGGGATCGATGTCGTTGACCACCACATGGGCGCCCTCGCGGGCGTAGGCGAGCGCGATATCGCGGCCGATGCCGCGGCCGCCGCCAGTCACCAGCGCCACTTTGTCTTTCAACCGCACGGCATTCCCCCAAAATTGTTGTTTTGCCTTGGAAAATCGACGCTAAAGCGGTGGGGACAGGCCGACAAGAGGCCCTCCAGCCCTCGAAATTGCCGGGTTCGAGTGCCATCTTGGCATCGAGGGAATCATCACGATCATGGCCGAGCCCAAGCGTCAGTCGCCCGCATCTATGAGCCCGCCCGCGGCGGGGGGCATTGCCGCGCGTGCGATGGGCGCCCGAAACATGGCCTACGTTCATGAACTCAACCCCGAACAGCGCGAGGCGGTCGAGACCCTGGACGGCCCCGTTCTGGTGCTGGCGGGCGCGGGAACCGGCAAAACCCGCGTCCTGACCGCGCGCATCGCCCATATTCTCAACCTCGGCCGCGCCCACCCGAGCCAGATCCTGTCCGTCACCTTCACTAACAAGGCGGCGCGGGAGATGAAGGACCGCGTCGGCAAGATGGTCGGCCAGATCGTCGAGGGCATGCCCTGGATGGGCACCTTCCATTCGATCGGCGTGAAAATCCTGCGCCGCCACGCCGAACTGGTCGGCCTCAAGAGCAACTTCACGATTCTCGACGTCGACGACCAGATCAGGCTCATCAAGCAAATCCTGGAGATCGAGAAACTCGACGAGAAGCGCTGGCCGGCGCGCGTCTTCGCCATGATCCTCGACGGCTGGAAGAACCGCGGCCTGACGCCGGACCAGGTGCCGGCCGGCGAAGCCGCCAGTTTCGCCAACGGCAAGGGCAAGAAGCTCTACATCGCCTATCAGGAGCGGCTGAAGACGCTCAACGCCGCCGACTTCGGCGATTTGCTGCTCGAATGCATCCGCCTGTTCCGGCAGAACCCGGACGTGCTGCGGAATTATCAGCAGCGCTTCCGATACATCCTGGTCGACGAATATCAGGACACCAACGTGGCGCAGTATCTGTGGTTGAGGCTGTTGTCGCAGGCGGCGTCTTCTCTTCCCTCTCCCCACTTGCGGGGAGAGGTCGATGCGCTTGAGCAAAGCGAAAGCGCATCGGGTGAGGGGGTTGATCTGGCGGATACATGGGACGCGCCTGCGGAAATCACAAAAGCCCCTCACCCCGACCCTCTCCCCGTAAACGGGGAGAGGGAGCAGAAACAAAAAAACATCTGCTGCGTCGGCGACGACGACCAGTCGATC
>DASWPX010000071.1:0-10362 GCA_036398395.1 Pseudolabrys sp.
ATGACCCCAGCACGGCAGGCATGGAAGTCGCGGCAGATCGTTTGGCTGCTATTGAGCCTGACGTTATGCGGTATTTATGCACCCGCTGCTAAGGCCGCCGACGAACCGACCGTGGTCAATTCGCACAGCGGACTTGCCATCAGCGGCTTTGACCCGGTGGCCTATTTCGCCGACCGCGCGCCGAAGGCCGGCCGGCCGGATATGGAATTGAGCCAGGGCGGCGTGGTCTGGCGTTTTCGCAACGAAGGCAACAAATCGGCCTTCGAAGGCCATCCCGAAATTTACGCGCCACGCTTCGGCGGTTTCGACCCGGTCGCGATCACGCGCGGCGTTTCGGTGGCGGGCCATCCGATGGTCTGGTCTGTGGTCGGCGAGCGGCTTTATCTCTTCTATAACGACGAGGCGCGCACCGCTTTTAACGCAGATCCGGGCCGTTTCATCGCAGCGGCAACGCGCAAATGGCCGGATGTCGCGCGCACGGTCGGGCGCTGACTTCGTTTCAGACGTTGATGGACGTGGCGATGGTCGGGTCGCCCAAGGCGATGAAGCCCGGAATTAGAAACTTTTCTGCCATGCGCCCGAATTGGAGCAAGCCGCGCCGCGGATCGATCACCAAGCCGCCGGCCGCGACCAATATGGCGTAGCCGGCCGCCACATCCCATTCGCGAGTCGGCGACAGCCGCGGATAAACATCGGCCTCGCCTTGCGCGAGGTAGCAGAACTTTACCGACGAGCCGCAGAGATAACGCTTGGCCAGGGGCAAGCGCGCCAGGAAATCCTCGGTCGTCTCGTCGAGATGGCTGCGTGAGGTCGCGACCGTGAGCCGACCCGGCGCCGGCCTTGTGTGGATAGGCTGGCGGCCATAGGCCTTGGCAAGGCTACCGGATTGTCCGGTGCCCAGACGTAGATGCAAACGCTCCGCGGTGCCGCCGACGATGCCGCGCCACAGCAGCCCGCGCGCCGGCGCAGCGATAATGCCGGCGAGCGGAACGCCATTGGTGACGATGGCGACATTGACGGTGAACTCATCGCGGCCGGCGAGAAATTCCCGCGTGCCGTCGAGCGGATCGACAATCACGAAGCTTGGATCGAGCCGTACCGGCCGGCTGCGTCCGATGCTTTCCTCCGCCACCACCGGAACGCCGGGCAGCAGACGGGCAAGGCCTTCGAGGATAACGGATTCCGATAGCTCGTCGGCGGCTGTCACCGGGGTGAGGTCGGTCTTGATACGGCGCGCGATCGACGAAAAAGGCGTGGCCAGCGTCGCCGCCGCGGCGCGCGAAACGATCTCCGTCAGCCCATCCAGGACGTATTCCGCGTCCTTCGGGGTGATTTCCGGTCCGCTTGTCACGGCTTCTAGGGTCCCTGTTCCCACTGGTCGGTCCTTGGCGGTGGCGCGGGTGCGGTGTATCAGCACCGAAGCCAAAAGTGTCGGCGATTCGCCAGTGTTTTGGCAGGTTGCACGCCCAGCGGAGCCCCGTCCATGTCCGGATCCCCTATCGAATCGCTCGATCTCGCGGCGCTGCTATGCTCCCGCGTCTGCCACGATCTGATCAGCCCCGTTGGCGCCATCGTCAACGGGCTGGAGGTGCTGGAAGAGGCCAAGGACGAGGAAACCAAGACCTTTGCCCTCGACCTGATCCGCAAGAGCGCCAATACCGCGTCGGCGAAGTTGCAATTCTGCCGGATCGCCTTCGGCGCGGCGGGCTCCGCCGGCGCCCAGATCGATCTGGGGGACGCCCAGACCACCGCCCGCGGTTTCCTGGAAGACGACAAGACCAAGCTCGCCTGGAACCTGCCGCGGCTGCTCCTGGCGAAAAACCGGGTCAAACTGCTGCTCAACATGCTGCTGATCGCAGGCCAAACCATCCCGCGCGGCGGCCAACTGACGGTCGATCCGGTAGGCTCAGGCGAGACCATGGGACTCAAAATCACCGCGGCCGGGGCCAATGCCAAGTTTCTCCCCGGCGTTCCGGCGCTGCTTGCCGCGGAAGCCGGCGGCGAACCGCTCGACGCTCATCGCATCCAGCCGTTCTATGCCGGCCTCCTGGCCAAGGCTTGCGGCCTTAAAGCGACCATCGCGATGGAAGGCGACGCCGTCGTGGTCGCCGCGCAATAGCCGGCTTTTGTTCTGCACGCGATCTCATCCGACTTTGTTTCGCCCGCCGAAGAGCATCACGAAGGCGGAAACCGGTGCCCATTTTCGGGATCACGCCTGGTTAACGGATTGTTAAAGCCGCGCAATCGCTAGGGCTTACGCAACTAAAATTAAACCCTTCCTCGACACACTGGCCCGGCTTCCGACGGGAAGCGGCTGATGGGCCACCGCCTGTCGACGAAGGCGTATTCCATGGACGACCTGCTACGCGAATTTGTGACCGAGACCAACGAAAGTCTCGACGTGGTCGACGTCGAACTCGTGCGCTTCGAGCAGGACCCCAACAACGCCAAAATCCTCGATAATATCTTCCGTCTCGTCCACACCATCAAAGGCACCTGCGGCTTTCTGAGCCTGCCGCGGCTCGAAACGTTGGCGCACGCCGCGGAGACGCTGATGGGCCGGTTTCGCGACGGCGCGCCTGCGACAAACGAAGCGGTCACGCTCATCCTGGCCACCATCGACCGCATCAAGGTAATTCTGCAATCGCTCGAACGCGATCAGCGCGAGCCGGAAGGCGGCGACAACGATCTGATCGGCCAACTTGAGCGTATGGTCGAGCGCATCGGATCGCCGCAGCTGGTCGAACGGTTACGTCCGGTCGAGAATTCGCTGGAGGATCTCGAGCGTGCGTTTCGAGAGACTCCCGTCGATCCGCTGCCGGCCAAGCCCGTCAAGCCCGCGCCGGTCGAAACCCCGATGAGGGACGAGGACAACGGCAAGGGCGGAAACCAGTCGATCCGCGTCACCGTCGACACGCTTGAGCATCTGATGACCATGGTGTCCGAGCTGGTACTGACGCGCAATCAATTGCTCGAGATCGTGCGCCGCCACGACGATTCGGAATTCAAGACGCCGTTGCAGCGTCTCTCCAATGTCACGGCCGAGTTGCAGGATGGCGTCATGAAGACGCGTATGCAGCCAATCGGCAACGCCTGGCAGAAGTTTCCGCGCATCGTGCGCGATCTGTCCAACGAACTTGGCAAGCAGATCGACCTGGAAATGCAGGGCGCCGAGACCGAACTCGACCGCCAGGTGCTCGATCTGATCAAGGATCCGCTCACCCACATGGTGCGCAATTCGGCCGACCACGGCCTGGAAATGCCGGACGAGCGGCGCGCCTATGGCAAGCCGGCGAGCGGGCGCATCCGGCTCTCGGCCTATCACGAGGGCGGCTACATTATCATCCAGATGTCCGATGACGGCCGCGGCCTCAATACCGAACGCATCAAGTCCAAGGCGGTGTCGCTCGGCTTTGTTTCGGAAGCCGAGGTCGAGAAGCTTTCGGAAGCTCAGATTCACAAATTCATTTTCACGCCCGGCTTTTCGACCGCCGCAAAGATCACCAGCGTATCCGGCCGCGGCGTCGGCATGGACGTGGTGCGCAACAACATTGACCAGATCGGCGGCACCATCGATGTGAAATCGGTGGCCGGAGTCGGCTTGAGCTTCACCATCAAAATCCCGTTGACGCTGGCAATTGTCGCGGCGCTGATCGTGGAGGCCGGCGGCGACCGCTTTGCCATCCCGCAGCTTTCGGTGGTCGAACTGGTGCGCGCGCGCACGGGCGGCGAACACCGCATCGAGCGTATCAAGGACACCCCGGTGCTCCGTCTGCGCGATAAGTTGCTGCCGCTGGCGCGTCTGAGTCAATTGCTCGGATTGGAATCCGCTGGCGACGTCGAGAGCGGCTTTATCGTCGTCACCCAGGTCGGCAGCCAGACCTTCGGCATCGTCGTCGACGGCGTTTTCCACACCGAGGAAATCGTGGTCAAGCCGATGTCGAGCAAGCTGCGTCACATCGCCATGTTCTCCGGCAACACCATTCTCGGCGACGGCTCGGTGATCATGATCATCGATCCCAACGGCGTCTCGCAGGCGCTCGGCAGCACCGTCGGTTCGCAGATCGCGCGCGGCGAAGCGCCCAGCCGTATCGCGGCGTCCGACCGATCGACGGCGCTCCTGGTGTTCCGCGCCGGCTCCAGCCAGCCCAAGGCGGTGCCGCTGTCTCTGATCACGCGGCTCGAGGAAATCGACGCCCGTAAGATCGAGCTATCGAACGGCCGCCATATGATTCAATACCGCGGCCAATTGATGCCGCTGATCAGCATGAACGCCGACGTGCGCGTGAAGGGCGAGGGCGCCCAGCCGCTGTTGGTGTTCTCCGACGGCAGCCGCTCGATGGCGCTGGTCGTGGACGAGATCGTCGATATCGTCGAAGACCGCCTAGATATCCAGGTCGCCAGCGATAACGCCGGCATACTCGGCTCCGCCATCATCAAGGGTCAGGCGACCGAGATCATCGATGTCGGCCACTTCCTGCCGCTCGCTTTCGAGGATTGGTTCCGCAACAAGGATCTCCCCTCGCGGAGCAAGCCGCGCTCGGTCTTGTTGGTCGATGACTCACCGTTCTTCCGCAACATGCTCACCCCGGTACTGCAAGCCGCGGGCTACGACGTCACCGCGGCGGGCTCCGCGCAGGAGGCCTTGGCGATGCTCAAGGCCGGCCGCCGCTTCGACGTCGCGGTCACCGATACTGAAATGCCTGAGATGGACGGCTTCGAGTTCGCCGAGGCGGTGCGCGGCGACGCCAGCACCATCGACTTGCCGATTATCGCACTGTCATCGGTGGTTTCGGCCGACGCGGTCGAACGCGGCCGTCAGGTCGGCTTCTACGACTACGTCGCCAAGTTCGACCGGCAGGGTTTGATCGCGGCGCTCAAGGAGCAGGCCGACGTGGGTCGCGCTGCGTGAGGGAACAGTCATGACCACCGAAATCGCCGCCGCCGACCTGAATGAATACGTCACCGCCATGATCGGCGGCCAGTTGTTCGGCCTGCCGATCCAGCGCGTGCAGGATGTCTTTCTGCCGGAACGCGTAACGCGCGTGCCGCTGGCGCCGCAGGATATAGCCGGCGTCCTGAACCTGCGCGGCCGCATCGTGACGCTGATCGACATGCTCGGCCGGCTCGGGCTTGGCACGCGCGATCCGGACAAGACGCCGATGGCGATCGGCGTGGAATCGCGGGGCGAATCCTACGGTCTGCTGATCGACAGCGTTGGTGAAGTTCTCAAGCTCGACGAGGCGTTGCGCGAGCCCAATCCCATCAATCTCGATCCCCGCCTGGCGCGGGTTTCGGCCGGCATTCACCGGCTCGACGGTCAACTGCTGATGATGGTCGATATCGACCGTGTGCTCGATATCGGCGCGAAAGCGATCGCGGCATGAGCCGCGCCGAATGTGAATGATTTGCGGGACGGTGCCTGCAAGTAAACAGGACGAGGACGAAGATGAAAACGTGTTTGGTCGTTGACGACTCCAGCGTCATCCGCAAGGTGGCGCGGCGAATTCTCGAAGGTCTCGACTTCCAGATTCAGGAAGCCGAGGACGGCGAGCAGGCGCTCGAATCTTGCAAGCGCCAGCTTCCGGAGGCGATCCTGCTCGACTGGAACATGCCGAAGATGGACGGCTACGAGTTCCTGCGTATGCTGCGCCGCTTGCCCGGTGGCGACGGTCCGAAAGTGGTGTTCTGCACCACCGAGAACGACGTCGCCCATATCGCGCGCGCGCTGCACGCCGGCGCCAACGAATACATCATGAAGCCGTTCGACAAGGAAATTGTCGAGGCCAAGTTCCAGGAAGTCGGGTTGCTGTGATCCCCGCCGCGCGCAACCGCGGCACGATCGACGCAGCCGAGGCCCGATGAACGTTTCCGTCGCATCCAACGCGCCCGCTACCGCCATCGCGCGGCGCGTTCGCGTCATGATCGTCGACGATGCGCTGGTCGTGCGCGGCCTGTTCGCGCGCTGGGTTGAGGCCGAGCCTGACATGGAGGTGGTCGCTTCATTGCGCACCGGACGCGAAGCCGTCAACCAGGTCGAACGCGCTGATCCTGACGTGGTGGTACTCGACATCGACATGCCGGAACTCGACGGCATCGCCGCGCTGCCGCTGCTGTTGCAGAAGAAGCGCGACCTCGTTGTGATCATGGCCTCGACCTTGACCCGGCGCAACGCCGAGATCAGCCTGCGGGCGCTGGCGCTTGGCGCCGCCGATTACATCCCGAAGCCTTCGAGCAACCGGGAAGTGACCGCCGGCGTCAGCTTCCGCCGCGACTTGATCGAGAAAATCCGCACACTCGGTTTGCGTTCAAAGCGCCTGCGGGTTGGCCAAACGCGCGCCACCGCGCTGCTGCCAGCAAAAGCCTCGCCGCCGTTGCAGCCGCGTCTGTCGACACATGAATCCGCGCCTTCGCCGGTCGAACTGCGGGCCATGCCGGTGACGCCGCCGCGCATGCTGCTGATCGGCTCGTCAACAGGCGGACCGCAGGCGCTCAATGTCGTGGTCGCGCAAATCGCCGCCGTACTCGAACGCGCGCCGGTTCTGATCACCCAGCATATGCCGCCGACTTTCACCGCAATTCTCGCCGAGCATCTCGCCCGCATCGCCAAATGTCCGGTACGCGAGGGGCAGGACGGGGAAGAGATCAACGCCGGCACGATTTATCTCGCGCCCGGCGGCAGGCATATGAAGGTGGCGCGCCGCGAGGGCATGGCGGTGATCGCGATCGACAACGGCCCGCTGATCAATTTCTGCAAGCCGGCGGTCGACCCGCTGTTTACATCCGCAGCCTCGGTTTGGGGCCCCAAGGTGCTGGCGCTGGTGCTCACCGGCATGGGCGCCGACGGCCTGAGCGGCGCCAAGGATATCGTTGCCGCCGGCGGCCACGTCATGGCGCAGGACGAAGCGACCAGCGTGGTCTGGGGTATGCCTGGGCAGGTCGCGCATGCCGGTTTGTGTTCGGCTGTGCTGCCGATCAAGGAAATCGCGCCGCGTGTCGCGCGCTTGTTCACGGGAGAAAAGCCGTGACGCCGCAGGATTTCGATTATCTGCGCCAGTTGTTGCGCGAGCGCTCCGGTCTGGTGCTGTCGTCGGAGAAGCAATATCTCGCCGAAAGCCGCCTGCTGCCGGTGGCGCGCAAGCATGGCATGACAACGCTCGCCGAACTCCTCGGCAAGATCAAAACCAATCCGGCCGCCCCGCTGACTGCCGAAGTGGTCGAGGCCATGACCACCAACGAGACGTTTTTCTTCCGCGACAAGTTGCCATTCGAGCATTTCCGCGAAACCATGTTGCCGGCGCTAATCGCGGCGCGTGCGCGGGAGAGACGTATTCGCGTCTGGTGCGCGGCCTGTTCGACCGGGCAGGAGCCTTACTCGCTGGCGATGATGCTCAAGACTGTGAGCCTGGTGCCCGCCGGCTTCCGCGTCGAAATTGTCGCGACCGATATTTCCGGCGAGGTGCTGGACCGCGCCAAGTCCGGCGTCTACAGCCAGTTCGAAGTGCAACGCGGCCTGCCGATTCAGCAGCTGGTGAAATTCTTCAGCCAAACCGGCGAGGCTTGGCAGATCGCGGCCGAGATCCGCGCCATGGTGCAGTTCCGCCCACTCAATTTGCTCAAGGACTTCTCAGCGCTTGGCACATTTGACATTATTTTCTGTCGTAACGTGCTGATCTATTTCGATCAGGAGACCAAGGTCGGCGTGCTCAACCGGCTGGCGCGCCAGATGCCGGAGGACGGCTTTCTCGCGCTCGGCGCCGCCGAAACCGTGGTCGGCTTGACCGACGCGTTCAAGCCGATGCCCGACAGACGCGGGCTTTACGTGCCCAATCCCGCCAGGGCGGGGCGGCTTGCGCCCAGCAACGTGCTGAAGTTCGCTGCAAAGGCTTAAATCCTTCATTCGCGACGCATACAAAAACCCCGCCCTTTGAGGGCGGGGTTGAGTCGGCTAGAGCAAGCCGTGGAAATTATTTCCAGGAGCCCATTCGAGCTGCGCGGCCAGTGGCCGGACATAGCGCGTCCGGCTCGCGTGCTTCGAGTCGATTAGTCGCAGACGCGCACGCGGCGAATCCGGATGCGGCCGTAGCCATCGTCAAATTGCTGCCGCTCGATGTGGCAGGCCCCGTAGACCGGCTGATAGGCGTAGCCGCCGCCATCATAGTAGCCAGGTCCATTATAGTAACCGCTATTGGCGGCCGCCGAACCGATGATGGCGCCGGCTGCTACGCCGCCGATGACGCCGGCGGCGATCGCGCCGCCCCGCGCTTGCGCGGGCTGCGGGGTGAGCGACGCCGTCAAGGCCATGGCGGAAATCGCTGCGACTGTGATGATCTTAAACATTATTGCCTCTCTTTCTGAATGACTGGGCTAGTCGATAATCTGCACGACGCGGCGCGTCTGCGGATCGACCAGCACGGGATGTTCGTTCACGTAGGTGTAGCGATAGCCGGTCACGTGATATTCGGCCGGGACGTCGTAATACGTGATGCCGCTCTCGGGCAGCACGGCGCCGACGCGCAGATCGCTGTCATAGCGATAGGACGGCACGTGTTCGCGCACGACGTATTCACGGAAGCGCGGGCGTTCCTCGACGCCGAGGATGCCGCCGACCGTGCCGACAGCCGCGCCGACGGTGCCGCCGACAATCGCGCCGATCGGGCCCGCCGCGCGATCACCTTCACGCGCGCCATCTTGCGCACCGCGTACGGTACCCTGCGCCTGAGCCGCCATCGGCAGCGCCAAAGCGGCAAGGAGCACCATTGAACCAATAATTCGGGTTTTCATGTTTGCCTCCATAGGTTGGGAATTCCAACCCTTGAGGTTGGATATGAAGGCAACCCACACGTGGAGTATTAGTTCCGGATTGGAATAGTTCCGATTTTGTAATGGAACCAAGCAGGCCGTCCAAGCTTGATGGGAGGATCATTCAGGACCGTTTGCATGCTTATTTTGGGAATCGCCGGCGGCATTTTCGTATGCCTGTTTATCGCTGCGGCGATGAGCGGCATCGAAGGCAACGAATACCGCTAGATCGGCAATAAAAAACCCCGCCGTTTCCGGCGGGGTTGAAGTTGGGGGTGAGCCCAAAGGGGCTCGGCTCAAGATGACGCAGACGCAACGGGTGGATCGGCGTTGGCCTGGCTTGGGCGCTTAAGCTGGAATTCTCTCTTCGACCTCATGCGGCTCGCGCAGCACGTAGCCGCGGCCCCACACAGTCTCGATGTAGTTCTTGCCTGACGAGGCGTTCGCAAGCTTCTTGCGCAGCTTGCAGATGAATACGTCGATGATCTTGAGCTCGGGCTCGTCCATGCCGCCGTAGAGATGGTTCAAGAACATCTCCTTGGTGAGCGTGGTGCCCTTGCGCAGCGAGAGCAGCTCAAGCATCTGGTATTCTTTTCCGGTCAGATGGACGCGCTGGCCGCCGACTTCGACCGTCTTGGTGTCAAGGTTGACCACGAGATCGCCGGTATTGATGACCGACTGGGCATGGCCCTTGGAGCGGCGCACGATGGCATGGATGCGCGCAATCAGTTCGTCTTTATGGAAGGGCTTGGTCATGTAGTCGTCGGCGCCGAAGCCGAGACCTTTGACCTTGTCTTCGATACCGGCCAGGCCGGAAAGGATCAGGATCGGCGTCTTCACTTTGGAGACGCGCAGCGAGCGCAGAACCTCGAAACCCGACATGTCGGGCAGGTTCAGGTCCAGCAGGATGATGTCGTAGTCGTAGAGCTTGCCGAGATCGACGCCTTCTTCCCCCAGATCGGTGGTGTAGACGTTGAAACTCTCCGATTTGAGCATCAGCTCAATCGATTGAGCCGTCGCGCTATCGTCTTCAATGAGCAAAACGCGCATGCCAGTCCCCTATCTCGCCGCAGCCGGGCTTAAGGTCAGCGCCGCAAAGGCGGCGAGTGTGAAAAAACGCGGTGGGACAAACCGATTCGACACTATGCGGTCATGGTTAACAAAACCTGATTCTCGTGCGCAAGCTCGCCGTAGGCAAAACGGCCCGAATCGGCGTAAGATATTGCAAGAGAGTGGTTTTTTAGCCACGGCCCGCTTCATGCCTTCGTTTAAGAGTCGGGCGTAACCGACTCTGCTGAATCGCTCTTTTCCGTCCTGGCCGAGCGATTCGGTAGCCGAAGTCCCTTGGACGAATGACCCAATGATTAACGACCCGGGTAAACACCGAGTTAATGCCGAGCAACTGACGGTAAGCCTAAGGACGGGTTTACGTCATTTCCAGGTCCCGCAAGGAAAGTGATGAAAGCCCTCGCTGAACAGATCGCCGATATCGACGGGGTCGAGATCTTCGGCCGCGTGGTCGGCGTGCGCGGGCTGATGGTCGAGATCGCAGGTCCCATT
>DASWPX010000072.1:0-5890 GCA_036398395.1 Pseudolabrys sp.
GGCCCACGGCCCACTCTATATCTCGGTCATTGCAAGGGAATCGACATGGCTTTGGACGTGACGCGTGTGGTCTGCGGCGCCTTGATGCTCGCACTGGCGCTGCCGGCGGCGGCGCAGGCGCAGGAACGGCGCGTGCCGAACGCCGCCGAGTTGCGCTTGTCCTATGCGCCGGTGGTGCAGCGGGTGGCGCCGGCGGTGGTCAATGTCTACGCGGCCAAGACCGTGCAGAACCGCAATCCGCTGTTCGACGACCCGATCTTCCGCCGCTTTTTCGGCGTGCCGGACGGTGGCGGCGGCAGCCAGCTGCAGCGCTCGCTCGGTTCCGGCGTGCTGGTGGACGCCTCCGGCCTGGTGGTGACGAATGTCCACGTCATCGAGGGCGCCGACGAGATCAAGGTTTCGCTCGCCGACAAGCGCGAATTCGAGGCCACCGTCGTCTTGAAGGACCCGCGCAGCGATCTGGCGATTTTGCGGCTGCGCGATTCGCACGAGAAATTTCCGTTCCTGGAATTCGCCAATTCCGACGTGCTGGAAGTCGGCGACATCGTGCTCGCCATCGGCAATCCCTTCGGCGTCGGCCAGACCGTGACCCACGGCATCGTCTCGGCGCTGGCGCGCACGCAGGTCGGCATCACCGACTATCAGTTCTTCATCCAGACCGACGCCGCGATCAATCCAGGCAATTCCGGCGGCGCAGTGGTCGACCTCACCGGCCGTCTGGTCGGCATCAATACCGCGATCTTCTCGCGCTCCGGCGGTTCGCAGGGCGTCGGCTTCGCCATCCCCGCCAACATGGTGCAGGTGGTGGTGACGTCCGCCAAGACCGGCGGCAGCGCCGTCAAGCGGCCCTGGCTCGGCGCCAAGCTGCAAGCCATCACACCCGAGATCGCCGACAGCATGGGCCTCAAGCGTCCGGCCGGCGCGCTCGTTTCCAGCGTTACGGACAACAGCCCTGCGGCGCAGGCGGGCCTGAAAGCCGGCGACGTGATCGTGTCAGTGGACGGCCAGCCGGTCGACGACCCCAATGCCTTCGATTATCGCTTCGCCACCAAGCCGCTCGGCGGCAGCGCCCAGCTCGGCGCCTTGCGCGGCGGACGCGACACGACCGTGAGCGTGGCGCTGCGGAGCGCGCCCGAGACGCCGCGCGACGAGATGACCATCCGTTCGCGTTCGCCGTTCTCCGGCGCCAAGATCGCCAATCTGTCGCCGGCGCTGGCCGACGAACTGCAACTGCAGAACGTCGATAACGGCGTCGCCATTCTCGACATCGACAACGGCTCCTATGCCAGCAATCTCGGCTTTCAACGCGGCGATGTGATCCTGGAGGTCAATGGCGAAGCCATCGCCAAGACGCGCGACCTCGACCGCGTTACCAAGACGCCGAGCAATTCCTGGCGCATCGTCATTTTGCGCGGCGGCCAGAAGATTTCCGCGGTCTTCAACGGATGAGCCCGCGCGCCAAAGCGGGCCCCAATCTGTTCGCGGCCGCCGGCCTCGACAAGGACGCGCCGCGTCCGCTCGCCGACAAGCTGCGTCCGCAAAAGCTCGACGAGGTGGTGGGGCAGGACCACCTGCTCGGTCCCGACGGCGTGCTCACCCGCATGCTGGCGACCCGTTCGCTTGGCTCGCTCATTTTCTGGGGCCCGCCCGGCACCGGCAAGACCACGGTGGCGCGCCTTCTGGCGCAGGAAACCGATCTGCATTTCGAGCAGATTTCGGCGGTGTTTTCCGGCGTCGCCGATCTCAAGAAGGTGTTCGACGCGGCGCGGCTGCGGCGCGAAAGCGGCAAGGGTACGCTGCTGTTCGTCGACGAGGTGCATCGCTTCAACCGCGCCCAGCAGGACTCGTTTTTGCCGGTGATGGAAGACGGCACCATTGTGCTGGTCGGCGCCACCACGGAGAACCCGTCCTTCGAGCTCAACGCCGCTCTCTTATCGCGCGCGCGGGTGCTGGTATTCAAGTCGCTCGACACCGAGGCGATCGAAAAGCTGCTCGCCCGCGCCGAGGAGATCGAAGGCAAGAAGCTGCCGCTCGATGCCGACGCCCGCACCGCGCTCGAGCGCATGGCCGACGGCGACGGCCGCGCCTCGCTGACTTTGGCCGAGGAAATCTGGCGCGCCGCGCGCAAGGGCGAAATTTTCGACTCCGCCAAGCTTCAGGAGATCGTGCAGCGCCGCGCGCCGATCTACGACAAGGCGCAGGACGGCCATTACAATCTGATCAGCGCGCTGCACAAGTCGGTGCGCGGCTCCGACCCCGACGCCGCACTTTATTATCTCTGCCGCATGCTCGACGCCGGCGAGCCGCCGCTCTACATCGCGCGCCGCATCGTGCGCATGGCGATCGAGGATATCGGCATGGCCGATCCGCAGGCCCTGGTGATCGCCAATGCCGCCAAGGACGCTTTCGATTTCCTTGGCAGCCCGGAAGGCGAACTCGCCATCGCGCAGGCGCTGATCTATGTCGCGACCGCGCCCAAATCGAACGCCGCCTACGCCGCCTACGGCGCCGCCATGCGGGTCGCCAAGGAAGCGGGGTCGCTGCTGCCGCCCAAGCACATCCTCAACGCGCCGACGAGCCTCATGAAGAATGAGGGTTATGGCCGCGGTTACGCTTATGACCACGACCAGGACGAGGCTTTCTCCGGGCAGAATTATTTCCCGGACGCGCTGCCGCGCCAACAGTTCTACGATCCGCCCGAGCGCGGGTTCGAACGCGAGATCAAGAAGCGGCTCGATTATTGGGCCAAGCTGCGGAAAGAACGGAATTCGGAATGACGCTTTGGAAGTGTGCGGCGGTGTTCATGATGCTGTCCGGAATGAATGCGACATCAAGCCAAGCAGAGGAAGCCGTCACCGGCCGTTGGGCGGCGGATGTGTCGTCCTGCGAGGGCTTCGGCATGGGCGCGCAGTCGCCGTTGGTGGTTACCAGCTACGCGGTGCGCTGGCAGGGCGATTCCTGCCGCATCGGGCGCATGTACAAGACCGGGGATACGATCTACATCCAGGCGCTCTGCTGGGCCGAGAGTGGGGAGAAGTCGATTCCGGTGTCGCTGCACCCGCATGCCGGCAAGCTGGCCGTCACCTGGGACCGCGGCACCCGCGGCGAATTGCAGCGCTGCCCGTGACATGGATGATCTGAGATGAGAATGCGTAAAGGCGGCTATGGCGGCGGCAAGAAGACCGCGGCGCCGCGTGGGCGAGGGCAGGGCCGGGGCACCGGCCGCGACCGCGACGAGCGCAACCGCGAGCGGTCTAAAGAACGCTTCAACGAGCGCTCAAACCCGCGCCAGTCAGACCTGCGCGTCAAGCATTCGCCGAAGCACGGCCGCGCCTTTCCCGCGCGCCCGCCGCGCGAAGCGCCGGTTGCTCTTGCGCCCGCCGCGCCGGCCAAACCCGCCTTCCTCTCCGCCGGCGTACAGAATGTTACGGTGACGGCGGACGAGAACAATATGCGCGTCGACCGCTTCTTCGAGGCGCGCTTTCCCGGCCTGTCGTTCAGCCACATCCAGCGCATCATCCGCAAGGGCGAGGTGCGGGTGAACGGCAAACGCACCCAGCCCAAGAACCGGCTGGAAGAAGGCCAGGCGGTGCGCATCCCGCCGTTGCAGCTTGAACCGCCGAAACTGCGCGACGACGCGCCGAAGGCACAGAAGGACCGCGAGTTCATCCGCTCGATCACGTTGTCGGAAGACGACGACGTGCTGGTTCTGAACAAGCCGGCCGGTCTTGCGGTGCAGGGCGGCTCCGGCGTTGGGCAGAACGTCGACGATATGCTCGAATCCTTGCGCGGCAATTACGCCGACGCCCAGCGTCCGCGTTTGGTGCACCGCCTCGACAAGGACACCGCCGGCTGTCTGCTGGTGGCGAAAACCCGCTTTGCCGCAGCCGCTTTGGCCAAGACCTTCCGCACCCGCTCGGCGCGCAAGATCTATTGGGCCCTGGTGGTTGGCGTGCCGAAGCCGAAACAGGGCCGCGTTTCGACTTATCTCGCCAAACAGGAAGAGGAAGAAGATTCCTACATGCGCATCGCCAAACATGGCGAGAAGGACGCGGTCCACGCCGTGACCTACTACGCCGTGGTCGAAACGGCAGCGCAGAAGCTCGCCTGGATTTCGCTGAAACCCGTGACCGGCCGCACCCATCAATTGCGCGCCCATATGGCCCATGTCGGCAATCCGATCATCGGCGATCCGAAATATTTCAACATCGAGAACTGGGAGCTGCCGGGCGGCATGCAGAACCGGCTGCATCTGCTGGCGCGGCGCATCTCGGTGCCGCATCCGCGCGGCGGAACCATCGACGTCACCGCGCCGTTACCTCCGCACATGGAGCAGTCCTGGAACCTGCTCGGCTTCGACGCCAAGCGCTACGATCCGATCGTCGACGCGCCGGAGGAGGAGTAGCAGGCGGCGCGCGAGGTTCTTATCTGATGCTCATGGCGCAACGCTTGGCCTTCTTGGCATTGCTTCTGCCGACTTTTATTTTGCCGGCGCCGCTTGCGCATGCGCAGACGGTGAGCGATCCCTACACCATCATGGCGCCCGAGCCGGGCACGCAGCCGCCCAAGCATAAGACGCGACGCGGTTCGTCCAATACGGTCTATCCGACGCCTTTGCCCGCGCCGGAAAAGTTCAATCCGCCGCCGTCGCGGACGGTCACGCCGCTGCGTCCCGCCAACGTGCCGCCGGCTTATGTGGTGCCGCAAACCGGCCAGGCGCTGCCGAATTTGCCGATGTACGGATCGGGTCCGGGCGGCAGCGAGACATCCCAGGACCGCGCGGTACGCTGTTCGCATCAGGCCGGCGTTTACGGCGCGGCCGCCGGCGACCGCAACGCCTATGTCGGCGGGTGCATCAACCAATAGCTTAGATTTCTTCCATCACCTGCGCATAGGAAATCAGCGCAAACAGCGCGGTGCCTCCGATCATATTGCCGAGCAGCACCGGCACGATGAACTCGACGATCATCTGCCACCACTGCCATTGGCCGGACAGCACCAGCATATAGGCCTCCACGCTGCCGGCGACGATATGGGTGAAACCGCCGATCGCGATCAGATAGGTCATCAGCGTGACCACGGCGAATTTCGCGCTCTCCGCGCTCGGAATCATCCACACCATCGCCGCGATCAGAAAGCCGGATGCGACGGCGCGGAACAGCATGTCCTGCCATGACAGATCGAGCAGCGTGCGGCTGGTCTTCAACATTGCCGCCAGCAGGTCGTGCGTCAGTACCGGAGAATAGAGGCAGAACAGCGCCGCGAACAGCGTGCCGGCGAGGTTCGCAACCAGCACGATTCCCCACAGCCGCCCCATGCGCCAGACGGTGGCCCTGTTAAAATTCTTCAGCACCGGCAGCACGACGGTGATGGTGCTTTCCGTGAACAGCTGCTGGCTGCCCAGCACCGCCATCAGGAAGCCTACGCAATAGCCGAAGCCCGACACTAGCGGCCGCCAGGGCGCGTCGGGCAGATGCGTTTCGAGCGCGGCCTGCGCCAGCAGCGAGAAGCTCATCGACATGCCGGCCGCGACCCCCGACCACCACAGCGAGTTGGCCGGCCGCTTCATCTCGTCGTCGCCGAGCCTGCGCACCACCTCGTAGATCACCGGCGTGCGCGGCGCCGACATGTCCTCGACGTCGCGTACTTCCTGCTCGGAAATGCCTTTGCGCGCCTGCCTGCTTTTGCCCGGCCGTTTGACCCCGATCGCCATATCGCGCGCCCCTAAATCTCCGGACCAACGTCAGCCGAAGAGTTGAGTTCCAGCGCCGGAACCGGCGGGCCTTGACAGGCAACCAAAAGGTTGCATATAGAGTCCATGGAATATGCCGGCACGGATGCGGTGTTCAAGGCGCTGGCCGACCCGAGCCGCAGGGAATTGCTCGATCGT
>DASWPX010000073.1:0-2820 GCA_036398395.1 Pseudolabrys sp.
GAGATTGTCGAGCCTTTCGCCGGTCGCCTCGTCGCGGCTGTCCTGCACCCAGCGATTGGCCTGCAACAGCGCCGCCGGCCCGAGATAACGGTCGGAATTCCACCAGTAGCTCGGGCACGAAGTCGAGCAGCAGGCGCACAGAATGCACTCATACATGCCGTCGAGCTTGGCGCGGTCGTCGTGGCTTTGCTTCCATTCCTTTTCGGGCGTCGGCGTCGTTGTATGCAGCCAGGGCTCGATCGAGGCGTATTGCGCGTAGAAATTCTTCAGGTCCGGCACCAGGTCCTTCACCACCGGCTGATGTGGCAGCGGATAGATTTTCAGCGGCGCTTTCACGTCGTCCATCGCCTTGGTGCAGGCCAGCGTATTGGCGCCGTCGATGTTCATGGCGCAGGAGCCGCACACGCCCTCGCGGCAGGAGCGGCGGAATGTGAGCGTCGGGTCGATGTTGGTTTTGATCCAGATCAGCGCGTCGAGCACCATCGGCCCGCAATCGTCACGGTCGACGAAATAGGTGTCGATGCGGGGATTTTCGCCGTCGTCCGGATTCCAGCGATAGACGCTGAATTCGGTCAGATGCGTCGCGTGCGACGTGCGTGGCCAGGTCTTGCCCTGGCCGATCTTGGAGTTTTTCGGAAGCGTGAATTCGACCATGTGAATCCTGCTCTCTCTTCCTTCGGAATTAGTACACGCGCGCTTTGGGTTCGATATAGGCGATGTCGTTGGTCATCGTGTAAGTGTGCACCGGCCGGTAGTCGATCTTCACGCCGCCTTTGTCGTCGATCCAGGCCAGGGTGTGCTTCATCCAGTTCTTGTCGTCGCGTTCGGGGAAATCCTCGCGCGCGTGACCGCCGCGGCTCTCGGTGCGGTTCTGCGCCGAGTCCATGGTGACCACGGCTTGCGATATCAGGTTGTCGAGTTCGAGTGTCTCGATCAGATCGGAATTCCAGATCAGCGAGCGATCGCTGACGTGCAAATCGGTCATGCCGTCGTGGACTTCGTGGATTCGCTTGTGGCCCTGCTCCAGCACCTCGCCGGTGCGGAACACGGCGCAGTCTTCCTGCATCACCTTCTGCATATTGAGCCGTAACTGCGCGGTCGGCGTGCCGCCCGACGCGTGCCGGAACTTGTCGAGCCGCGCCAGCGCGAAATCCGCGGAATCTTTCGGCAGCTCGGGATGCTTGTCGCCGGGCGTTAGGATTTCGGCGCAACGCAAGGCGGCGGCGCGCCCGAACACGACGAGATCGATCAGCGAATTGGAGCCGAGGCGGTTGGCGCCGTGCACGGAGACGCATGCCGCCTCGCCCAGCGCCATCAATCCGGGGATCACGCTGTCGGGATCGCCGTCCTTCTTGGTCAGCGCCTCGCCATGATAATTGGTGGCGATGCCGCCCATATTGTAATGCACCGTCGGCAGCACCGGGATCGGCTCGCGCGTGATGTCGACATTGGCGAAGATGCGCGCGGTGTCGCTGATGCCCGGCAGCCGTTCGTGCAGCACCTTCGGATCGAGATGGTCGAGATGCAGGAACAGGTGGTCCTTGTTCTTGCCGACGCCGCGGCCTTCGCGCATTTCGATGGTCATGGCGCGCGACACCACGTCGCGCGACGCCAGATCTTTGGCCGACGGCGCATAGCGCTCCATGAAGCGTTCGCCCTCGGAATTGACCAGATAGCCGCCTTCGCCGCGCGAGCCCTCGGTAATCAGGCAGCCCGCCGGGTAAATGCCGGTCGGATGGAATTGCACGAATTCCATGTCCTGCAGCGGCAGGCCGGCGCGAAGGACCATCGCATTGCCGTCGCCGGTGCAAATATGCGCCGAGGTGCACGAGAAATAAGCGCGGCCGTAACCGCCGGTGGCGATGATGACCATGTTGGCGCTGAAGCGATGGATGCTGCCGTCGTCGAGATTGAGCGCGACGACGCCGCGGCAGCGCCCGTCTTCCATGATCAGATCGATGGCGAAATATTCGATGTAGAACTCGGCCGCGTGCTTGAGCGCCTGGCCGTACATCGTGTGCAGCATGGCGTGGCCGGTGCGGTCGGCCGCGGCGCAGGTGCGCTGCGCGGTGCCCTTGCCGTAATGCGTGGTCATGCCACCGAACGGGCGCTGATAGATTTTGCCGTCTTCCTTGCGCGAGAACGGCAGGCCCCAATGCTCGAGTTCGTAAACCGCGGCCGGCGCGTTGCGGCAAAGATATTCGATGGCGTCCTGGTCGCCGAGCCAGTCGGCGCCCTTGACGGTGTCGTACATATGCCAGCGCCAATCGTCCTCGCCCATATTGCCGAGCGAGGCGGCGATGCCGCCTTGCGCGGCAACGGTGTGCGAGCGCGTCGGAAACACCTTGGTGATGCAGGCGGTGCGCAAGCCCGCCTCGCTGCAACCGACCACGGCGCGCAGGCCGGAGCCGCCGGCGCCGATCACGACGACGTCGTAACTGTGATCCTCGATCGGATAGGCGCGGCCGTTGATCGCAGGACCTTTGTCCGAATGTCCGCCGTTGGATTTTCCGTTCGCCGCCATAGTCAGACTCCGAATGAGAGTTTGAGGATGGCGAAAGCGGAAGCAAAAGCCACGGCGAAACAGAAGAACGTATTTCCCAACAGACTGGCCAACTTGAATTTATCCGAATGCACGTAGTCGACGATGATCTCCTGCATGCCGATCCACATGTGGTACGCCATATTGATGATGAACAGCAGCATGATGATCGCGACGATCGGCGATCCGAGGATTTGCACGACCGCCGCATGACTGCGCCCAAGCAGGGCGATGACGATAACCACCAGCGCGATGGTCAGCGGAATGCCGGCGACTGC
>DASWPX010000074.1:0-15976 GCA_036398395.1 Pseudolabrys sp.
CCGTCGCCGCGCTGCTGGCTCTTGCTGCGCCCGCTGTCGCCGCCGGCTATCCGAACCGGCCGGTCTCGGTGGTGGTTGCGTTTACGCCGGGTGGGCCAAGCGACGTCTTGGCGCGCATCGTCGGCAAGCAGATGGAGCTTCTGCTTGGCCAGCCGTTCATCATCGAGAATCGTCCCGGCGCCGGCGGCAATATCGCGGCCGATTCGGTCGCCCATGCCGCGCCCGACGGCTACACGCTGCTGATGGGCAACAACAGCATTCTCGCCACCAACGAGGCTTTGTACAAAAAGATCACCTACAGCCCGCAGCAGGATTTTGCCCCGATCACGCTGATCGGCACGCAGGCCAATATCCTGGTGGTCAATCCGGACGTGCCGGCGCATTCGCTGATGGAGTTGATAGCGCTGGCCAAGGCGCAGCCCGGCAAGCTGAATTTCGCCTCCTCCGGCTACGGCGCCGCGGCGCATCTGGCCGGTGAGTTGTTCAAGACCCAGGCGAATGTCGACATCGTTCATGTGCCCTACAAGGGCGCGGCGCCGGCGCTGCAGGACGTGATCGGCGGCCGGGAGCAGATGATGTTCGCGACCGCGGCGTCCGTCGTCGGGCAAATCAAGGGCGGTCAGGTCCGCGCGCTGGCCGTGACCACGCTCAAGCGCACGGCGGTGCTGCCCGATGTGCCGACCATGGACGAAGCCGGCTTGAAAGGCTTCGAGGCGAGTACCTGGCATGGGTTGGTCGCGCCGGCCGGCACGCCGCCCGATATAATCGCCAAGCTGCATGACGCAGCGATCAAGGCATTGGCCGATCCGGGCGTGCAAGCGTCGCTTGGCCAGCTCGGCGTCGATATCGTCGGCGATACCCCGGAACAGTTCGGCGCCTACATCAAGTCCGAGATTCCGAAATGGACGGCGATCGTCAAAGCCTCCGGCGCGACGTTGGATCAGTAATCATATGTCGAGCACCAACGGCGCGCTCTCCCGGAATATAAAACGCCTGGGCCATCTCGATCTGCCCGGCGCGGGCCAGGTCACGGTTTCGGGCAAGTTTGCCTATGTCGGGCATATTCCGAACAAGCAGAATCTCGGCACCTCGATCGTCGATATCGCCGATCCCGCCAATCCGCGCGTGGTCGCGAGCGTGACGCTCGACGATCCCGCTTCGCACAGCCACAAGGTGCGCGTCGCCGGCGACCTGATGGTGGTCAATCACGAACGCAACATGACCGCGGTCGGAAGGCGCGCCGAGCAGATGCCGGGCGTGCGGCGCGAATTGCGCGAAACGCTCGGCCGCGAGCCGGCGCGTCCCGAACTGGCGGCGCGCCTGAACGTGACGGAAGCCGACATCGCCGAGATCGAGGCCGCGGAAAAGCAGCCTTACCGCAACGGCGGTTTTCGCATTTACGACGTATCGACGCCCTCGAATCCGAAACTGATCCATCATCACCTGACCGGCGGCATCGGCGTGCATCGCTTCGACATGGACGAGCGCTACGCCTACATCTCGACCGAGCTGGAAGGCTTCGTCGGCAACATCCTGGTCACCTACGATCTGCGCGATCCGAAAAATCCGCAGGAAGTCTCGCGCTGGTGGATGCCGGGACAACATATCGCTGCCGGCGAAAAGCCGTCATGGTCCGGCAAGCGCCATCGCCTGCATCACGCGCTGCGCTTCGGCGACGAAATGTGGGCGAGCTGCTGGCATGGCGGTTTCCGCATCGTCGATATTGCCGACATGGCGAGGCCCAAAACGGTCGCATCGTATAATTATCATCCGCCGTTTCCCGAGCCGACCCACACCATCATGCCGGTACCGGCCAGGATCGGCGGCAAGCGCATCGCCATTGCGATCGACGAAGAAGACCAGGCGCAGAGCGCCAACGAGGAAGAGTCCCGCCGTGGCCGCATGCATGCCTGCATTTCCACTTATGACGTGAGCGACTATTCGAACGTCAAGCCGCTGGCGATTTTCGAGGTCAGCGAATTGGATTCACCGTTCGCCCGCACGCCCGGCGCGCGCTTCGGCGCGCATCAGTTCCACGAGCGTATGACCGGCACGCTGGTGCATGCGGTGTGGTTCGGCGCCGGCTTGCGCATCGTCGACATGGCCGATCCGTCGGCGCCGCGCGAAGTCGGCTACTTCATCCCCGAACCTGCGGGTGGCAAGTCTGCGCCGCAGAGCAACGATGTCGTGCTTGATGGCCGCGGGCTGATTTACATGGTCGATCGGCTGGTCGGCTTCGACGTGCTGGAAGCGAAAGTCTAGCTCCCGCCGCCCCGATAAAACGCCGCGGCATCGGCGCTGAAGGCCTTGCGCGATTGCGGGTCGAGATAAATCATATGGCCGCCGCGGTAGAGCTTGAGCTGCACGCGTTCGGGCGGCTCGACCGGCGGCATGTGGTCGAGCAAGTAACGCGTCATCGCGTAGGGCGTGACCATGTCGGACAGGCCATGCGCGATCAGCAGGCGGAACGACGGGCCGAAAGCGAGCAGCGTGCGCAATTCCTCTTCGGAAGAGGCCTGCAAGCGGCCGCCGTTCTGCCAGTCCCAATGCACATCGGCCAGCAGCGAATAGGTCATGTCGGTCTTGAAGCCGAGTTCATTGCGCGCGTAAGACGCAAAAGCGCCGCCATAGGCGCGTGTGACGCCGTCGAGAATCGGGTCGCCCCCGGAAGCCGAGCGGTGCTCCGGAAAGGGATCGTCGACCGCGAAGGTTGCGTCATAGTGGCTGACGATCTTGCCGGCGCGCAGGTTTTTCACATAGCCCTGGAGATAGCCGCGCGCCTTGGTCACTGCGTCGAGCGGCATGCCGCTGACCTGCGCGACCTTTTCGTAAAAGGTCTTGGCCGCGTCGCCTTTCGGCGGCCGCCCGGTCAGCGTCACCAGGTAATCGCCGAGCGCGAATTTCTCCGCTTCCGCCAGCGCCTCGGGGCTGAATGCATTCTTGCGCTCGAGTTCGGCGGCGGCCAGCGACGGTAATTGCAGCGCCGCGCGCAACGGCGAATCGTCGTCGCCGAAAGTCAGCGCGCCTTCGAGCAGCGGCGACAGCATCAGGATGCCGGAAACCACGATGCCCTGCTCGCGTTGCAGGGCGCGCGCGGTCTTGGCGGCGCGGAAGCCGCCATAGCTTTCGCCGAGCAGATACTTCGGCGAAGCAGCGCGATTGTTATGGGCGACATAGAGCGCGATGGCCTTCGCCATGGCACCGGCGTCGGCGTTCGGATTCCAGAAGTTCTTGGCGTCGTCCGCCTTGGCGGCGCGGCTCCAGCCGGTGCCGATCGGATCGATCAGCACCAGGTCGGTGAAATTCAGCCAGGTGTCGGGATTGTCGCGCAGCTCCGCGCGGGTGGCGTCGTGCGCGTCGGGCCCGAGATCGAGAATGCGCGGGCCGACCAGCCCGAGATGCAGATAGGCGGAAGCCGCGCCCGGCCCGCCGTTGAACACGAAAGTCAGCGGGCGGTTTGCCGTAGCGCCCTTCGCCACATAAGCGGTGTAGAACACAGAAGCGCTTTGTTCGCCGGACTGGTCGTAGAAAGCGAACGTGCCGGCGGTCGCGGTATAAGCGAGCTTGCCTTTGCCGGTATCGATCGAATGTTCGGTAACGGAATCCGCCGGCAAGAGCCGCAGCACACCCATACCGGGACCGGCGGATGAATTGCCGGGCTTGGCGGGCTCGCGCTGTTCGGCTTTTACGGGCGGTGTTTTTGCCGCTTCTTGCGCGGCAGCGGAGCCGAGCGCCATGGCGAGCATGACGGCCAGGGCCGGACGCGAGATCGAGGAAATCTTCATGGCACTCCGCTTTCGCTATGTGCCCCCACGCGCGTGACCCCGAAAAGCAGGAACAGATTTTCGGATAAGATCGGCGCCAAACAAATGTCCCGGCCTTTTCGGGGCCGGGACACTCAACTCATTAACGCCGGCGAAAGTTGGGCCGCCGTTGCTGCGGGCCCGGGGCCGGCGCGTCACCCTTGTGGCGGAAGCTGATGCGTCCGCGCTGCAAGTCGTAGGGCGACATTTCCACGATCACGCGGTCGCCGACGCCGGTGCGGATGCGGAACTTGCGCATCTTGCCGGCGGTGTAGGCCAGCACCTCATGTTCGTTGTCGAGCTTCACCCGGAAATTGCCGTCCGGCAGCACTTCGGTCACCGTGCCGTCGAACTCCAGCAGTTCTTCCTTCGCCATCCAGTCGTCTCCCGGTCAGCTTTTGGCGCGGTGGCCGGCGTCGCGACGCGGCTCGCCCGAGCGCTGAAGGAATGTAACAGTTCCGATGTCGCTTGGCTCGCCCGTCGTGGCTTCGTGCCGGGGGGCGGCCTGATGGCCTTGATGGCTCGGACGGCCCTGATGGCCTCCACCGCCGCCGCCGTGGCCGCGTTGCTGGCGGCCGCCGTTATGCCCACGGCCCTGATGGTTGCCGCGTCCTTGCGGCCGGCCGTTGTTGCGGTTGCCGGCATGGTGCTGCGCCGGGCGATGGGCGGGCCGTTCGCCGGTGCGGCGGTCGGTCGAGGGGATGGTCATGCGGATCATGCGCTCGATATCGCGCAGGAAGGATGCCTCCTCGTGATCGCAGAACGAGATCGCGATGCCGTCGGCGCCGGCGCGCGCGGTGCGGCCGATGCGGTGGACATAGCTCTCGGGAATGTTCGGCAGATCGTAATTGACCACATGGCTGACGCCGTCGACGTCGATGCCGCGCGCGGCAATGTCCGTGGCGATCAGAATGCGCAGGCGGCCGTCGCGGAAGTCGCCGAGCACGCGCTCGCGCTGGTTCTGCGACTTGTTGCCGTGAATGGCCTCGGCGATGAAGCCGGTCTTCTGCAAGGCGCGCACGACCTTGTCGGCGCCGTGCTTGGTGCGGGTGAAGACCAGCACGCGGTCGGTCTTTTCGGTCTTGAGCACCTCGACCAGCAAGTTCGGCTTGGCCGACTTGTCGGTGAGAATGACGCGCTGCGCGATGCGCTCGACCGTGGTCGCCTGCGGCGTCACCGCGACGCGCGCCGGGTTGGTCAGCATGGCATCCGCAAGACGGGTGATTTCCTGCGGCATGGTGGCCGAGAAGAACAGCGTCTGGCGTTCCTTGCGCAGCATCGCGACGATCCGCTTGATGTCGTGGATGAAGCCCATGTCGAGCATGCGGTCGGCTTCGTCGAGCACCAGGATTTCCACCTGGTTGAGCGTTAGCGCGCGCTGGTTGACCAGATCGAGCAGGCGGCCCGGCGTTGCCACGAGCACTTCGACGCCGTGAGCGAGCGAGCGGACCTGGCGGTTGATCGGCACGCCGCCGATGGCGAGTGCGACGCTGAGCGGCCGCATGTGCCGGCCATAGGCGCGGAAGCTGTCGGAGATCTGCCCGGACAATTCGCGCGTCGGCGAGAGCACCAGCACGCGGCAGGATTTCTTCTCGGGCCGCAGCCGCTTGGTGTGCAGATGATGGAGGATCGGCAGCGCGAAAGCCGCGGTCTTGCCGGTTCCGGTCTGCGCAATGCCGATGACATCGCGGCCTTGCATGGCGAGAGGAATGGTCTGTTCTTGGATCGGGGTGGGGGTGACGTATTTTTCATCCACGAGGGCGTGGGTGATCGGCTCTACGAGGCCGAAATCGTTGAATGAAGTCAAAGAGTCTCTTTTCTATATGGCGAATCGGCCACCACGCTTCGAGCGAAGCAGCGGAATCGCGGGGTTCTAAAGACATCCCGCGTGGCCAGGGTTGTCGGCTTGTTAGAGAAACGGAAGAGGCGGGGCGAAAATCGTTTTAATGAGTTTTCGTGCACGCAGCCCGCAAACCCGAGACCGAGTCTTTCATCCGCAGCGCTGATATGACAGGACCCTGAGGTCTTTTCAAGGCAGCGAGCCCCAATATTCCGCCAAATGATGAATAATCTGCCCCTTGGAGGCCCTTTCCGGGCGATGGACAAGGTGCTTTAGATTGGGGAAGGTCTCGCCCACTTGAAAATCCCGTTATGAGCCGCCTTTAGCGATCCGGAGCCGTGGCTATGCCGTTTCACAGGGCCTCAGAGGCCCTTTCCCGCTTCACCGTCCTCGATCTCACCCGTGTCCGGTCGGGCCCGACCTGTGTCCGGCAACTCGGCGATTGGGGCGCCAACGTCATCAAGATCGAGACGCCGCCGCATCTGGAGAAAGGCGAGGGCCCGGGCGGCCCGCGCGAGAACGCCGACTTCCAGAACCTGCATCGCAACAAGCGCAGCATGACCATCGACCTGAAGTCGCCGCAGGGGCTCGCCGCCTTCCTGCGACTGGTCGAGAAAGCCGACGTGGTGGTGGAGAATTTCCGCCCCGACGTGAAAGACCGTCTCGGCATCGACTATGCGAGCCTGCGCAAGGTCAACAAAGGCATCGTGCTCGCCAGCATCTCGGGTTTCGGCCAGGACGGGCCTTACGCCAAGCGGCCGGGCTTCGATCAGATCGCGCAGGGCATGGGCGGGCTGATGTCGATCACCGGATTGCCCGGACAGGGGCCGGTGCGCGTCGGCATCCCGATCGCCGATCTCACCGCCGGACTGTTTTGCGCCATGGGCATTCTGACGGCGCTCCTGGAGCGCGATGTCTCCGGCGAGGGCCAGTGGGTCTCGACCTCGCTGTTGCAGGCGCAGATCTTCATGCTCGACTTCCAGGCCGCGCGCTGGCTGCAGATGCACGAGCTCGCCAAGCAGGCCGGCAACAATCATCCGACCTCCATTCCGACCGGCGTGTTCAAGACCAAGGACGGCCACATCAACATCGCCTCGACCGGCCAGAAGATGTGGGAGATCTGCTGCCGCTCCCTCGGCATGCCCGAACTCATCGACCACGCCGACTACAAGACCGGCGCGTTGCGCTCCAAGAATCGCGACGCGTTGAACGCTCTGATCGAAGCCAAGACCGTCGCCAAGACCAGCGCCGAATGGATAAGCATCTTCAACAAAGCCGGCGTGCCCTGCGGACCGATCTACACCATCGACCAGACTTTCGCCGACGAGCAGGTCAAGCATCTCGGCATCGCGCAGGAGGCCATGAAGCCGGACGGCAAGCCGCAGACTTTCGTCGGCCAGCCGGTCGCGCTGTCGCGCACGCCGAGCAAGATCGTCGTCACGCCGCCGGGCATCGGCCAGCACACCGACGAGGTGCTCAAGGAATTCGGCTTCGCCGACAAGGAAATCGCTGCATTGCATGAGGCCAAGGCGGTTTGACGCTTTAAGCGTCACGCCCGGCCCGACGGAAAAGGAGACATGAGATGAACGTGATCACCAAGACCGACAAGATGCTGTCGCGCAAGGAAGGCGGCGTCGGCTATCTGACCTTCAACAATCCCGAGCGGCACAACGCGGTGTCGCTGGAAATGTGGGAGGCCGCGTCCGGCATCCTCGAAGAGTTCAGGAACGACAAGAACATCCGTGTCGTGGTGCTCAGCGGCGCCGGCGGCAAGGCTTTCGTCTCGGGCGCCGATATTTCCAAGTTCGAGAGCGAGCGCTCCAGCAAGGAAGCGGTCGACCGCTACAACGTGACGGTCGAGAAGGCCAACGCCGCGGTCTACGAATTCCCCAAGCCGACCATCGCCATGATTCGCGGCTATTGCATCGGCGGCGGCGTCGGTCTGGCGCTGTGCTGCGACATGCGCATCTGCTCGGACAACTCGAAATTCGGCGTGCCTGCCGCCAAGCTCGGTCTCGGCTACGGCTATTCCGGCATCAAGAAGCTGGTCGACGTGGTCGGTCCGTCTTTCGCCAAGGAAATCTTCTACACCGCGCGCCAGTTCACCGCGCCGGAGGCGCTGGCCATGGGGCTCGTCAACCGCGTGCTGCCGGACGGCGAACTTGAGAAATATGTCGCGGATTATGCCGCCACCATCAGCGGCAATGCGCCGATGACGGTGGACGCGGTCAAGTACATCGTCGGCGAAGTGCTGAAGCCGGAATCCAAGCGCGACCTCAAGAAGGCCGCCGACCTGGTGTCGGCCTGTTTCGCCAGCAGCGATTACATCGAGGGCCGCAAGGCCTTCATGGAAAAGCGCAAGCCGGCTTTCACCGGCTCGTAATAAAAATAAAAATCCAGGGAGGGATTGCGTGGCGTCGGTTGAGTTACGAGGCCTGACCAAACGTTACGGCACCGCCGCGGTGGTCGATAATATTTCGCTGCATATCGAGCATGGCCATCTGGTCTGTCTGCTGGGCCCGTCCGGCTGCGGCAAGACCACGACGCTGCGGCTGATCGCCGGCTTCGTCGAACCGAGCGACGGCGAAATCCGCGTCGGCGACAAGTTGATATCCTCGCCCGCCGGAACGGTGCCGCCAGAACGGCGCAACATGTCGATGATCTTCCAGAGCTACGCGCTGTGGCCGCATATGACGGTGGCCGAGAACATCGTCTACGGCCTCAAGCTGCGCCGACTGCCGCGCGACGTCATCGGGCAGAAGCTTGACGCCATCCTCGCCACCACCAAGCTGGCGCCGCTGGCGTCGCGCTATCCCGGCGAGTTGTCGGGCGGCCAGCAGCAGCGCGTCGCGCTCGCCCGCGCGTTGATCGTCGAGCCCGAGACGCTTTTGCTTGACGAGCCGCTTTCCAATCTCGACGCCAATCTGCGCGAGGAGATGCGTTTCGAGGTGCGGCGGCTGCACGACGCTTACCGCTACACCACCGTCTATGTCACGCACGACCAGTCGGAAGCCATGACCACCGCCGATCTCATTTGCGTGATGAATGGCGGCAAGATCGAGCAGTCCGGCTCGCCGCAGGAAATCTACGACCGGCCGCGCTCGGAATTCGTCGCGCGCTTTATCGGCTCCAGCAACGTCGTCAAAGGCAAGGGTCTCGACGGCGGCCGTGTCGAGATCGCAGGTGTTTCCTTGCGCTGCACCGGCGAGAAAGTCGTTGCCGGCGCGCAGACCGCGGTCTCCATCAGGCCGCACGACATCACGCTTTCGGCCAATCGGCCGGCGGAGAAAGAAAACGTCGTGCCGGCCACCGTGGTGCGGCAGGTCTTTCTCGGTGACAGCCGGGACTATATGGTTGAACTCAAGGACGCCAGCCAGGTACGCGTCGTCACCGCGGCGGAAGAAAACATCCCGCAGGGCAGCACGATATGGCTGCATATGCCGGGCGAAAGGTGCCGCGCGCTGGCCGGGTAGGACGCGTTTTTGCAGGGGCGAAACAACAAGACAAAAGCTACGGAGGATACGCCGATGAGAAAGTCCAGGATTTCACGCCGCGATGTCTTGATAGGCTCCAGCGCGCTTGCCGTAGGCAGCGCCTTCTCGACGCAGGTTTTGTCGGCAGCGCCGCCCGCCAGCGCCATCACGCCCGAGTTGATCGACGCCGCCAAAAAGGAAGGCAAGGTCATCTTCTACACCTCGATTGACCTGCCGCTGGCCGAGAAGATCGCAAAATCGTTCGAGGCAAAATTCCCGGGCATCGCGGTGCGCGTCGAGCGTTCAGGCGCCGAGCGCGTGTTCCAGCGCATCGGCCAGGAATATGCCAGCAATATCCACGCCGTCGACGTGGCCAACTCCTCCGACGCGGCGCACGGCATCGTCTGGAAACGCGACGGTTTGTTGGAGGCTTATGTCCCCGAGGACGTCGCCAAGTTCTATCCGGCCGAGCACAAGGACCCGGACGGCATGTTCGCCAGCTTCCGCATCTGGGTCTCCATCATCGCCTACAACACCGATCTGGTGAAAAAGGAAGATGCGCCGAAGAGCTTTGCCGATCTGCTCGATCCGAAATGGAAGAGCAAGATCGTCAAGGCGCATCCCGGCTACAGCGGTACCATCATGACCGCGACCTACCAGATGCAGCGCGATCTCGGCTGGGGCTTCTTCGAGAAGCTGGCGGCGCAGAACATCATGCAGGTGCAGTCGTCGGCCGATCCGCCGAAGCGCCTGGCGCTGGGCGAACGCGCTGTGATGGCCGACGGCAACGAGTACAACATCTTCGAGATCAGCGAGAAGGGCGGGCCCGTCGCGCCGGTCTACGCCACCGAGGGCTCGCCGCTGATCGTCGGCCCGACGGCGATGTTCAAGGCCGCGCCCAATCCGAATGCCGCCAGGCTCTTCACCAATTATTGCTTCACCGCGGAGTGCCAGCAGCTCATCATCGACGTCGGCGGCCTGCGCTCGATCCATCCGCAGACCAAGGACAAGCCCGGCCGTATCTCGTTCAAGGACGTCAAGACGATGAAGGACGATCCGGCCGCGGTCGAAAAAATGAGCGACGAGATTAAGCAGAAGTACAGCAAGATTTTTCACGTCTAACCGCGTTGTCATGGCCGGGCCTGTGCTCGGCCATGCGCGTCTTAGCGAATAAGCATGACCATCGCCCTGCCAGCCACGCTCGCGCCGCGCAAATTCGGCATCGATTTCACGAAGCCGGTGCTCTATGGCTTCGCGCTCGTCTTGTGCGTGCTGATCGTGCTGCCGCTGTCGTGGTTGTTTCTCTATAGCTTTACCGACGGCAAGGGCCACGTCACGCTGGCCAATTTCTACCGGCTGTTTTCCGAATCGGCCTTCCTCGAGCCGCTGATCACCACCTTCATCATCGCCACCTCGTCGGCGATCATATGCTGCGCGGTGGCGGCGCCCATGGGTTGGCTGGTGGCGCGCACCGATTTGCCGTTTTCCGGCTTGATCCGCGCGCTGGTGACGGCGTCATTCGTCACGCCGCCGTTTCTCGGCGCCATCGCCTGGGAGCTGCTGGCGGCGCCCAATAGCGGGCTGCTCAATAAGATATTCCGCGCCGTCACCGGGGCGGAACAAGACGAGCATCTGTTCAATATCTACACGATGACCGGCATCATCTTCGTCATCTCCTGCTACACCTTCCCTTACGTCTTCGTCCTTGTGGCCAATTCGCTCGACCGCACGCCGGGCGAACTCGAGGATGCTTCGTCGATCCTCGGCGGCGGCCGCTGGTACACCGCGCGCCGCATTACGATTCCGCTGGTGCTGCCGGCGCTGCTCGCGGGCGCGCTGGTCGCCTTCCTGCAGGCCATGACACTGTTCGGCTCGCCGGCGATTTTGGCGCTGCCGGCCGGGTTTCACACGATGACGACGAAAATCTGGAGCCTGTTCCAGTATCCGCCCAAGCCGGAACTGGCCGCCGCAGCCTCGCTGCCGCTGTTGATCCTCACGGTGTTCCTGCTGCGCGCCGAGCACATGATCCTCGGCCGGCGCGGCTATTCGGTGGTCGGCGGCAAATACGGCGCGCCGCGGCTGATCCCGCTGCACAACTGGCGCTGGGCGGCCTTCATCATTTGTCTCCTGGTCCTGATGCTGCCGGTGTTCCTGCCTTACGCAGCGCTGTTCAACGCGGCCTTCTCGCCGGTGGCGACCACGTTCCTGACGTTCAAGAACGCGACCATGCACAACATCTATTTCGTGCTGTTCGATCTGTCGGCGGCGTCCTTGGCGCTCAAGAACACCGTCATCCTCGGCACCGCCACCGCGACCATCGGCACCTTGATTGCGGTGGTGATCGCCTATGTCACCGCGCGGCAGGCGGTGCGTGGCTGGCGCGTACTCGGCTTCCTCGCCACCGCGCCGATCGCCATTCCCGGCATCGTGCTCGGCGTCGGACTGTTCCTGAGCTACACGCGGCCGCCCTTCGTCCTCTACGGCACGCTGTGGATATTGCTGATCGCCTTCGTCACCATCGCTTTGCCCTCGGCCTATCAACAGCTTCAGGCCGCGTTCCGTACCATTCATCCCGAATTGGAAGATGCCAGCCGCATCCTCGGCGCGACAAGGCTGCGCTCGCTGTGGGAAATCACCGCACCGCTGCTGCGCACCGGCGTGATCGCGACCTGGTGCTTCATCTTCGTCGGCGTGATGCGCGAATTGTCGGCGGCGATCATCCTGTTCACCTCGGAGACCAAGGTGATCTCGGTGCTGATCTACGATCTCAACGAAAGCGGCGATCTCGGCGCCATCTCGGTGATCGGCATCGGCATGCTGATCATCACCTTCAGCGTGGTGATCGCGGTCAACCGTATTCCCGGCTTCGGCAACGTACGGTTCCGAACCTAAAAGAAGAACAACAATATGGACGCTAAACTTCCGGTGACCTCCGTCGCCCAAGAGCTTGCCGGACGCATCGCCGCGCTTAAAGCCGCCGCGCTGCCGCCCGCGGTCCGGCAAAAATGCGAGGACCTGCTGATCGACGTGGTCGGTCTCTGCGTCACGTCGCGCAACGAGGATTACATCGTCAGCGCGCTGGCCGGCTGCGACGACGACGGGCCCTGCACCGCGATCGGGCACGCCCGCACGCTGAGCGCGGCGAGCGCCGCCTTCGTCAACGGCACCGCCTGCCACGGCGAGGATTTCGACGACACTTTCGAGGGCGGGCCGGTGCATGCCGGCGCGGTGATCGTGCCGGCGGTGCTGGCGGCCTGCGAGCGCCACAACCCGGACGGCGCGGCGGCCTTGCTCGGCATCGCGGTCGGCACCGAGACCATGTGCCGCCTGAGCACCGTGGTGCCGAAGGCCGTGCACAAAGCCGGCTTTCACCCGACCGCGATTTTCGGCGTCATGGGCGCGGCCGCCGGCGTCGGCGCCGCGCTCGGCCTCAACGCCAAGCAGATTACCGATGCGCTCGGCATCGCCGGGAGTTTCGCCGGCGGCATCATCGAATATCTGGCCGAAGGCACCTGGACCAAACGCATGCATCCCGGCTGGGCGGCGCAATCCGGCATCCGCGCCGCGCTCTTGGCGCGCGGCGGCTTTTCCGGCCCGCGCACGGTGTTCGAGGGCGTGCATGGGCTGTTCCACGGCTTCGCGCATACCACGCAAGGCAACTATAATGCCATCACCGGCGATTTCGGCACGCGCTGGGTGACCGAGACGCTCGCCTTCAAGCCCTATCCCTGCGGCACCATGGCGCATCCTTATATCGACTGCGCCAGGCGGCTGGCCGCGCGCGGCATCAAGGCGACCGACATCAGGGAAATGATCTGCGAAGTCGCCGAAGGCACCGTGCACCGGCTGTGGGAGCCGCTGCCGGCGAAGCAGCGCCCGCCCAACGGCTACGCTGCGAAGTTCGCCACGCCTTACATTCTCGCCACCGGCTTCGTGAAGGGCGGCGTGGGCCTGGGCGATTTCACGCCCGAGGCGGTGCGCGATCCGGACGTTCTCGCGCTCGCCGCCAAGGTGCGTTACGTGATCGATCCGGACAATCCTTATCCGAACGCCTTCACCGGCCATATCCGCTGCGTGCTCAACGACGGCAGCGTGATGGAAGAGCGGCAGCCGCATTTCCGGGGCGGCGCCAACGAGCCGCTGACCCGTGCCGACATCGAGGAAAAATTCGTGCTCAACGCGAAGCACGGCGGCTGGGACGCCGCGCGCGCCGCGTCGGCGCTGGCGCTGCTGGCGAAGCTGTATGATGGCAAAATCGATCTAAAGCCGCTGCGGGGATAATCATGAGCACGGGCAACGAACGCTCAGGTCAAGAACTTTTGGACAAAGTCGCCATCGTCACCGGCGCGGGACGCAATATCGGCCGCGCCATCGCGCTCCAGCTTGCGCAAGCGGGCGCCGCGGTCGTCGTTAATGCGCGCTCCAACAAAGCCGAGGCCGACGCGGTCGTGGCCGGCATCGAAAAGGCCGGCGGCAAGGCCATCGCCCAGCTCGGCGATGTCGGCGATCCCAAGGCCGCCACCGCGCTGGCCGAGGCCGCGCTCAAAAAATTCGGCCGCATCGATATCCTGGTCAACAATGCCGCGCTGCGCGCCGAGAAGGCCTTCGACGAAATGAGCTACGAGGACTGGCGCGGGGTGATGACCGCCACGCTCGATTCCGCTTTTCATTGCGCGAAAGCCTGCCTGCCGGCGCTGAAGAAAAACGGCGGCACTATCATCAATATCGGCGGCATGAGCGCGCATATCGGCTCGAAGAATCGCGCCCATGTGCTCGCCGCCAAGGCGGGCCTGGTCGGCTTCACCCGCGCGCTGGCGCACGATCTCGCCGAAGATCGCATCACCGCCAATTGTGTGGTGCCCGGCGCCATCGACACGCCGCGCGCGGGGCCGTCGCGGCCGGCGCATCATCTCACCCACGGCACCATCACCGGCGAGCGCGGCAAGCCGGACGACGTCGCCGCCATGGTGCGTTTCCTCGCCGGCCCCGGCGGCCGCTTCGTCACCGGGCAGACTATTCACGTCAGCGGCGGGGCGTATCTGGGGTCGTAGGACTCGCGGCGTTCCCCGGACGCAGCGCTGCACCGCGTCCGAGACACGAGCCTGTACTGGCCGCGTCTGCGCGAAAGTGCTAACCCACGCCTCGAAAATCCCGGGAAACAAAGAGGTCCGCGTATGTACACCGAGCTCAAGCTTTTCATCGACGGAAAATGGCTCAACGGCGAAGGCCGCAAAGGTGAGGACGTCATCAATCCGGCGACCGGCAAGGTGCTGGCCCATTTGCCGCACGCCAGCAAAGCCGATCTCGATGAAGCGCTCGCCGCCGCGGCCAAGGGCTTCCAGGTCTGGAAATCGACCACGGCCTATGACCGCGCCAAGATCATGCGCAAGGCCGCCGATCTGTTGCGCGAGCGCGCCGACCACGTCTCCGGGGTGCAGACGCAGGAGCAGGGCAAGGTCTACGCCGAGTCGCGCGCCGAGGTGATGACGAGCGCCGACATCATCGACTGGTATGCCGAGGAAGGCCGCAGAGCCTACGGCCGCATCGTGCCGGGCCGCATGAAGGGCGTGCGCCAGATCGTGACGCAGGAACCGGTCGGCGTCGTCGCCGCTTTCACGCCGTGGAATTTTCCGACGCTGACGCCCGTGCGCAAGATTGCCGGTGCGCTGGCCGCGGGCTGCTCGATCATCATCAAGGCCTCGGAAGAAACCCCGGGCGGCTGCGTCGAACTGGTGAAATGCTTCGCCGACGCAGGGCTGCCCGCGGGCGTGCTCAATCTCGTCTTCGGCGTGCCGGCCAACGTGTCGGAGCACCTGATTCCGTCCGACATCGTGCGCAAGGTATCGTTCACCGGCTCGATTCCGGTCGGCAAGCATCTCGCCGCGCTTACCGGCAAGCACATGAAGCGCGCCACCATGGAGCTCGGCGGTCACTCGCCGGTCGTGGTGTTCGCCGATGCCGATCCGGAAAAAGCCGCCGACACCATCGCCGCCTTCAAATACCGCAACGCCGGCCAGGTCTGCATCTCGCCGACACACTTCTACGTGCAGGAAGCGTCCTATTCGAAATTCGTCGCGCGCTTTACCGAATACGCCAAGGGCCTCAAGCTCGGCGACGGCATGGAGAAGGGCACGACGCTCGGGCCGTTGGCCAATCCGCGCCGGCTCGACGCCATGGAGAGCTTCGTCAACGACGCCAAGGCGCGCGGCGGCAAGATCCAGGCCGGCGGTTCGCGCCACGGCAATCAGGGCTTCTTCTTCCAGCCGACGGTGGTCACCGACATTCCGGACGACAGCAAGATCATGACCGAGGAGCCGTTCGGCCCGATCGCGCCGATCGTGCCGTTCAAGACCTTCGACGAAGTGGTCGCGCGCGCCAACTCGCTGCCTTTCGGGCTCGCCGGCTACGCCTTCACGTCATCGAGCGCGACGGCGACCGCCATCGGCGACGCCATTCAGTCCGGCATGGTTGGCGTCAACAGCGTCGCTATCTCGACGCCCGAAACGCCGTTCGGCGGCGTCAAGGAATCGGGCTACGGCTCCGAAGGCGGCGTCGAGGGCTTGCAGGCCTACATGAACACGAAGTTCATTTCGCAGGCGTAAGATAAGCTTTACTCGATCATTCTCCGTCTCATCCTGAGGAGCATCGCGGAGCGATGCGTCTCGAAGGATGGGGTGGCCCCATGGTTCGAGACGCGCTGCTGCGCAGCGCTCCTCACCATGAGGCCGGTTACTTCCCCGCCGCCGCCCTTTGACACGCTTCCCACACTTTCGACGGCGTCGCCGGCATTTCCATGTGATCGGCGGCGCCGTTCGGCACCGCGTGCGAAATCGCATTCATCACCGCGGCGATCGCCGCCG
>DASWPX010000075.1:0-14012 GCA_036398395.1 Pseudolabrys sp.
CTCGCCGACGAGATCGTCCACCTGCGTGCGCGCGGGCCTGACCTCCACCGGCGGATCGATCAGTCCGGTGGGGCGGATCACCTGCTCGACGAACACGCCGCCGCTCTCGTTGAGCTCCCAATGGCTCGGCGTCGCCGACACCGCGACGGTCTGCGGCCGCATCGCGTCCCATTCCTCGAAGCGCAGCGGCCGGTTGTCCATGCAGGAGGGCAGGCGAAAGCCGTATTCGGCCAGCGTCGCCTTGCGGCGGAAGTCGCCGCGGAACATGCCGCCGAGCTGCGGAATGGTGACGTGGCTTTCGTCGGCAAAGACCAGCGCGTTGTCCGGCACGTGTTCGAACAAAGTCGGCGGCGGCTCGCCCGGCTTGCGGCCGGTGAGATAGCGCGAATAGTTCTCGATGCCGGCGCAGGAGCCGGTGGCCTCCATCATTTCCAGATCGTAGAGCGTGCGCTGTTCGAGCCGCTGCGCTTCGAGCAGGCGGCCGGCGGCGTTGAGCTGGTCGAGGCGGATCTTGAGTTCGTGCTTGATGCCGAGCATGGCCTGGATCAGCGTCGGGCGCGGCGTCACGTAATGCGAATTGGCGTAGACCTTGACGAATTCCAGTTCGTCGGTTTTTTGCCCGGTGAGCGGATCGAATTCGTGGATCGACTCGATCTCGTCGCCGAACAGCGACAGGCGCCAGGCGCGGTCCTCGTAATGCGCCGGGAAAATCTCGATGACGTCGCCGCGCACGCGGAACGAGCCGCGGAAGAAGTCGGCCTGCGTGCGCTTGTATTGCAGCGCGACGAGATCGGCCATCAACTGGCGCTGCTCGAGTTTGCCGCCCTGCTTTAACGTGAACGTCATGGCCGAATAGGTTTCGACCGAGCCGATGCCGTAGATGCAGGACACCGAGGCGACGATGATGACGTCGTCGCGCTCCAGCAGCGAGCGCGTCGCCGAATGGCGCATGCGGTCGATCTGCTCGTTGATCGAGGATTCCTTCTCGATATAGGTGTCGGTGCGCGGGACGTAGGCTTCCGGCTGGTAGTAGTCGTAATAGGAAACGAAATATTCCACCGCGTTGTCGGGGAAGAACGACTTGAACTCGCCGTAGAGCTGCGCCGCCAGCGTCTTGTTCGGCGCAAGGATCAGCGCCGGGCGCTGCGTCGCCTCGATCACCTTGGCCATGGTGAAGGTCTTGCCCGAGCCGGTGACGCCGAGCAGAACCTGCGTCCGGTCTTGGCGCGTGACGCCCTCGACCAGTTCGCGGATCGCCTCGGGCTGGTCGCCCTTCGGCTCGAAGTCGGAGGCGATCTTGAACAGCTTGCCGCCTTCGGATTTTTCCGGGCGCGGCGGCCGGTGCGGCATCCAGGGTTGCGCGGCGAATTCGGGGCGGCCCTCGCGCAGCAGATTTTCCAGCGCCTGTGCGGTGGCGGCGACGCCCATCGACGACAGCCCGCTGCCCGGCTGCGGCAGATCGGCTTTGGGCAGCCGGTATTTGGGATCGCCGCCGCGCGCGATGCGCGCCGCCTCGCGTTCGGACTGCGCAAAAGGATCGGACGGGGCGTCGCCGCCGAGTCCAAGTTCCTGCGCCAGCGCGGGATCGAGCCCGGTGACCGGCGCGCCGGTGTAATCGCTTTGCGGCGCTTCGGCGAAGCCTTCACGGGCCGACTTGCGCGCCGTATGGGCGGCGGAAAAATCCTTGCGGCGATCGAAGGAATTATCCGGCGGCGGCTGGAGACCCGTGCCGGAACCCAGTCCCGACGTGCCCTTGTTGATCGCCGGATTGAGCAGATCGGCGAGCGCCTCCGGCGTGGCCGGGGCGTCCGGGCGCGACGCCTTGGCCCGGGTGGGGCGGGCCGGGTCTTTCGGCTTTTTCGGGGGCAAATTCGGGGTTTTGGCCATGAAAACGAATATGGGGAGAGTCGAAGGGCGAGGGAAGAGAGCGCAGCATGGAGCAACGGGCGCCCGCCCGAGTTCCCGGTTCGTCACGCCCTCGCGCGTAAGTATTTACTCATTATCGGATGTCACAATAGCCGGCGCCGACGAACGGCCTGCCGAAGAATCACAAGCATATTGCGTGAAATGCCATGAGCGATGCCATGATGGACCTGTCCGCCCACTTCTCATCCGCCGAACCGGGTTCTGACGCCAGCGGCGGCATTTTCGATCTGGCGCCGGTCTCGCTTTGGCTTGAGGATTATAGCGGCGTGAAGGCCCTGTTCGACGGGTGGCGGCGGGCGGGCGTGACCTCTTTGCGCGACCACCTGACCGGTCATCCCGAACGGGTCAAGGAATGCGCCAGCCGCATCCGGGTGCTTCAGGTCAACCGCAAAACCCTCAGCCTGTTCGGCGCCACCGACCTCGGCCATCTGGTCGACAACCTCGACCGGGTGTTCCGCGACGACATGCTGACGACCCATATCGAGGAACTCGTCCAGCTCTGGGAGGGCAAGACCGAGTTCTCCAGCAGCACGGCAAACTACACCCTCGCCGGCGAGCGGCTCGACATCCATCTCCAGGCGGCGATTCTGCCGGGCTTCGAGCACGACTGGAGCCGCGTGCTGCTCGCCATCGAGGACATCACCGACCGCGAGACCGCGCTGCGCCAACTTGTCGGCAGCGAGAACTACGCGCGCGGCCTGTTCACGCATTCGCCGGTTTCGCTCTGGGTGGAGGACTTCTCCGGGGTCAAGCGGCTGATCGACGAGGTCCGCGAGCAGGGCATCACCGACTTCCGCGTCTTCACCGACGTGCACGAGGAGTTCGTGAAGCGCTGCATCAGCGAAATCCGCATCATCGACGTCAATCGGCATACGCTCGAATTATTCTGCGCGCCGGACAAGGCCACCTTGCTGGACAGTCTGCCGGCAATCATGCGCGACGAGATGGAGCCGTGCTTCCGCGAGCAATTGATCGACCTCTGGGACGGCAAGCTGTTTCAGCAACGCGAGGTGATCAACTACGCGCTCGACGGCACCAAGCTGAACCTGCTTTTGCAGTTCTCCGTATTTCCGGACCGCGAGCAAGACTGGTCGCTGGTCCAGATCGCGCTGACCGACATCACCGCGCGCAAGAAGGCGGAGGCCTATCTGGAATATCTCGGCAGCCACGACGCGCTGACAAAGCTGTGCAACCGGACGTTCTTCGTGGACGAGATGAACCGCCTGGAGCGGAAAGGGCCGTGGCCGGTCACCATCATCATGGCCGATCTCAACGGGCTGAAGGCCGCCAACGACGAGCTCGGCCACGCCGCGGGCGACGCGCTGCTGCGGCGCGCCGGCGAGGTGCTCAATTCGGTCGTGGAAAAGCCGTCGCGGGTGGCGCGGATCGGCGGCGACGAGTTCGCCGTGATCATGCCGAACATGGAGCGCGCCGAAGGCGAGGCGATGATGAACGTGATCCTCGATCTCGTCGCCATCAACAACGAGTTCTACAGCGACCTGCCGCTCAGCCTGTCGATGGGCCTTGCGACCAGCCAGCCGGGCGAGCGGCTGGAAGCCGTGGTCAAGCGCGCGGATCTTGCCATGCTGGAGGCCAAGCGCGAGCACTACACGCGGACGGATTACGAGCGCCGCGCGCTTGCGGCGTCGTAAGACGCCGAAGCGGCTGTCCGGCCGATAAGGCCGGGCTTGCCGCCTTGACACATCGCAATTCCAGTGGCCGCCCGATGTGGTAGATTATGCCGCAAAGGAGGCTTCCCATGAAACCGTCCCACAAACGCACCGTCGAGGGCATGGCGGCCGCGGCGGAGCGCATCGGCGAGGAACTCAAGCGCGTCAAACGCAATATCGGCGACCAGGCCGCGGATGCCGGCGACGATCTGGCGGTGGAGCTGCGCCGCTTGCAGGACGACCTCAAAACCGTCAAGGACACCATCGCGAATTTCGGCACGACCTCGCGCGCGGAGGCGGCGGGCGCTGCGTCTCGTATCCGCGCCACGGCGAAGGAAGCCGCCGCCGGATTGGCCGGCAACGCCAAACAGGACGCGCATTCGCTGCTCGCGGAGTTCGAAGATTACGCGCGCAGGAATCCGCAATACGTCGTCGGCGGCGCCATCGGCCTCGGCCTGGTGCTCGGCCTGTTTTTGCGGAGGCGGTGATGCTCGGCCTGGTGCTGAAAATTCTCCAGGGCGGCGTGCAGCGCCGCGTCCATAAATTTTCGGTGACGCTGGCGCTGATGCTGGCAGGAATCGTTTTTATGCTGGTGGCGGGCGGTTTCGGCCTGACGCTGGCGACCGCCTGGCTTCAACAAGTCTACGGCACCACGATCGCGCATGCGGTCGTCGGCGGCGGTTGCGCCGTCATCGGGCTCATTCTGCTGGCTTTTGCCTTCTGGCGTCCTGCGGCACGGCCGCGCGCCGTGCCGCACGAAGCGGTCGCGCCGGAGATCGAGGCTGCCAGGCATACGTTCGACGAAGCCATTGCCCAGATGCAGGGAGGCTCGCGCGAGACGATGCTGGCGGCGCTGTCGCTCGCGATCGTCGCCGGCATCGTGCTGGGACGGAAGCTTTAGGCTTCCGTCACCCGCCGGCGCGCCGCCTGGGTCGCCGCCGCAGGAATTCGGCATAGCCGATCTCCTTGCGCTGGATCGCCTTGACCGTCGCCTGCGCGACGATCGGGAAGCGCGTGTTGGCGAAGCTGACCTTGCGGCGTATGGATTCCGGGTCCGCCTACGGGTCGTTCCGGAATGACCAGTAAATATTACGCCGCTTTCTTCCAGAGCTGCGCCGAGGCCAGGCGCGCGCCTTCGGTCAGCGATTGCAGCTTCATCCACACGATCTTGGTGTCGACCTGGACCCGGCCGGCAAAAGTGCCGAAGCCGCAATCGACGCCGCCGATGACGTTTTCGCGGCCGACCGTATTGGCGAAATTCAACAGCCGGTCGGCGACCACCTCCGGATGCTCGACGGTATTGACGGTCGAGTCGATGACGCCGGGGATGATGACCTTGCCGTCGGGCAGTTTCACGTCGCGCCAGATTTTCCATTCGTGTTCGTGCCGCGAATTGGCGGCGGGGAACGACACCGCCATAGGCTTGGCGGTCAGCACGATGTCGATGATGTCCTTGAGCGGAATGTCTGTGTGATGCGGTGCCACGGTCGAACCCCAACACACATGCATGCGCATGCGGTCGGCCGGGATGCCGGCGACGGCGTGATTGAGAGCCGCGACGTTGACGGTGATGATCTTGCGGAATTCGGCCAGGCTCTTGTCGAGATAGACCATGTGGCGGAGCATCGCGAGATCGGGACAGTCGAGCTGCAAAATGAAACCGGCGTCGACGATGGCCTTGTATTCCCGGCTCATCACGTCGGCCAGCGCGTAGACGTAGGCTTCCTCGGTCTTGTAGTGGCGGTTCTTGAGATAGCGCGCGATCTGGCCGGGCGAAGGCGAAGTCATGAAGAATTCCTCGGCCTTGGCGCCTTTCATGGCCTCTTTGGATAGCGCGATGTCGGCCAATGCCGCCGGCCAATCCTTCCACGTCACGTCGCCCGAACAGGTCGGACGGTGCTGAAACGGCGAGGCGAAATGGGTGAGCAGTTGCGCGAGCTCGGGAAATTCAGGCTCGCCGGTGCCCATCGGCGGCGAGCTTTCGCCTTCAAAGCCGGTGAGGCGGTCGAGCACGTGCACGGTGTAGTCGGTGCGGCCCTGCTCGCCGTCATTGATGACGTCGATGCCGCATTCGACCTGTTTTTGCGCAACGCCGGCGATGGCTTCGCGCACGGCGGCGATGAACTCGGCCTTGCGCGCGCCGGGGCTGGCCTGCTCGGCGAGCAGCAGCTCGACGACCTTGGCGGTGCGCGGCAGGCTGCCGGTGTGGGTGGTGAGAATGCGGCTGGTGCTTCTCTTCACTTTCAAAATCCCTTCACGACTTCTTTGACGTGCTCGACTTCGGGCGGCGAGGCGAAACAGTGGCCGACCAGCTTGCGCCATTCCTGGAAGTCGGCGGACTCGCGGAAATCCTTGGTGTGGTTCTCGATCGTGTCCCACTTGACCACGAGACGATAGCGCATCGGCTTTTCGTGCGAGCGTTGCAGCGCCATGCCTTGGCAGCCTTTGGCGCGCTTGAAGATCGGCGCGGCTTTTTTCACGCCGGCCTCGAAGTCGTTTTCCATGCCGGGTTTGACGTCGATCTGGGCGATCTCAAGGATCATGGCGGCCGTCCCTTCGCTGGCGGGAGCGGCATTATGATGCCCGCGCGGCGGCGGGCAAGTGGTTAAAACGCCCGCAGCCGGCGCAGCGCCCAATAGCTGATCGCGCTGGAGGCGAGCAGGAGGCCCAAAGCCACGATGGTGCCGCCCTCGGTGTTCTGCAGGAACATGTCCTTGGTGTTCATGCCGAAGAAGCCGGTGACCAGCGTCGGCGGCAGGAAACAGGCGGTGAGGATCGAGAGCGTATAGAGCCGGCGGTTGGTGATCTCCGTCATCTTGGCCGCCATCTCGTCGATCAGCAGCCGCGCGCGGTCGTGCAGCGATGCAACTTCGTGGTCGATGGCGTCGAGCTTTTGCGCCAACGTCCGGATCGCCTGCGCCACCGGCGCATTGTCGGACGCGATGCGCGGCTCGAGCCGGTGAAACATGGCGCGCAACTGCGCCAGTTGCCGGTGCACGCGCACGGTTTGGAGCCTTACGCGGCCGACGCGCGGCCGTTCGTCGACGTCCTCGCTGTGCATGACGCGGTCCTCGATGGTGTCGAGCTCGTTGCCGAGCCGTTCGGCCATGCCGCCGACGGCGTCGGCGAACTGGTCGATCACCGCATCGAGGAACGATACCGCGGTCGGAAAGCGCTTGCCGGATTCGATGGCGCGGCGGGCGGTCTCGACCGAATGCAGCGGCGTGCGCCGCACGGTGATCAGGACGCGTTCCGTCATCACGAAACGCAGCCGCGCGATGGCGTCGGTGGCCTGCGCGATCCCCTGCTGCAAATCCGGCACCACGCCGACGATCTCGTGGCCGAGAATATCGAGCCGCAGGTGTTCGTCCGGTCCGAGCAGCATTTCGCGCGCCAGTTCCGACAGCCGCGTGTTGTGCGCGATCCAGGAGCGGCAGCGCGTGTCGGCGAGCGACAGATGAATCCAGGTCCAGCCGGCATGGTTGGCGAGCATCTGCTCGACCGTATCGTTGGCAATGAGCCGGGCGCTGCCGTCGGGCTCGAAATGATAGATCCAGACGATGCCGGATTCCGGCTTGGCGTCGGCTGCTTCCAGGCCGAGGCTGCCGGCGGCGGCGAGAGTGGCTGTCATGGTTTCGTCCCCTGGCTCGCATGCGATCGGCGCCAAGTGGGACCGCCGCCGATGACAGGACGATGACAGCGTTCAGCCTGCGGCGCCGGCCGGCGTTTCGGCAAGCGCGGCCGCCTTGCGCAGGCAGGAGGGGCAGAGGCAGTCCTCGGCTTCACCCGCTTTTGTCAGCGGCAGTGTGTAGGGCTCGGCCGCGCACCAGCATTCGCCGCCCAGCCCGCATTCGAACGCGGCGCCGCAGCGTGCGCAGTTGAGATTTCGCGGCGGTGTCTGTGACGGCATTGCTGGTTCCGGCAGGCGGCTGCGCAGTCCTGTCACATTACAGATTCGAATCGGCCGTAATGCAAGGCAATGCTCATCACGATGTCAAAGCCGCTTCTCATCGATTCCATCGGCGTCACCGGCGCGGCCCTGACCACGCTGTGCTGGCTGCCGCAGGCGGCGAAGATCATTCGCGACAAGGAAACGCGCGCGCTGTCGCTGCCGGGAACCGCGGCTTTTACGCTCGGCATCGCGCTCTGGCTGGTTTACGGCCTGGCCATCGACGACTGGCCGCTGATCGGCTCCAACGCGCTCACGCTGGTGCTGATGGCGCCGATCCTGGCGATGAAGCTGCGGTACGGTTAGCGCGGTTGCGCTATTGCGACTCGCCGCCGCCGACATAGCCGCCGATTTTCCAGCCGTCGCCGGCCTTGACGTAGCAGATCTGATCGTTGCCGAACGGCGCGATGGCGTCGGCAGAAACATAGCCGGCCTTGCCGGCCGGCGTGATGACGCGCACGAAATTGGCCGAAGGCGCGCCATTGTCCGCGCTTACGCGCACGAAAGCGAGGCCGAGCTTGTCGATTACGGCGGCCGACGCCTGCGCCGTGGCGTGCACCTCGATGCCGGGCGACACCGGATAGCCCCAATCCGAAACATCAGTCTGCGTCGCCTTGAGCAGCGTGTCGAATTCCTGGGCGTTGTAGGCGGGATCGGCCGGCGCGCAGAGCGCGCCTTTATGCGCGAGAGAAGCCGACGCCGTCGGATCGTCGGTGAAGCTGAACAGAATGTCCCAGCCGGCGCTGTTCTTGTTGTTCAGGCCGAGCGCGGTCGCAAGATTGTCGATGCCGGATTTGCGCTTGTCGGCGGTGTCGCGGTTGCCGCGATCCCAGAAGAAATTCTGCGCCACCACGAGCGCGCTCAAACCGGCACGGTCCTTCTTCTGAGCGGTTTCGCCGAGCTGCCTGCGGAAGACTTCAAAGGCCGCGTCGGCCACCGGCATGGGCGGCGCGATGGCGACCGCCCTGTAGGGCCGCGCCGCCGCCGCCTCGCGCGTTTGGCTTTGCACCTGCGCGGCACACGCGGCGATCAGCAAAGCGGCGATGACGAATGCGGAGCGGCGCATCGGCGCAATCTTAGACGCAATCGTCCGCCACGGCAGCGCCTGGAACGGAGAATTTATGCCGGCAATACGCGGCGTCCCCCAAAAAATTGCGGTCCCGAGGCAGGGTTTGCCGGACGGGACCGCATAGGGGCTTTACGCATGACGCAACAAATGACAGGCAACGACGGATTTCTAGCAGCAGGCCGTGACGAGAAAGTGACAGGCCGCCTGCCTGGATTGCGCAACCATCGCGCGGCGCTATCGTTGCCGAGGCGCCCCAAACCCAGAGAACATTATGCCCATTGCATGGCCCTATCTGACGCCGATCCTGCTGCTGATCGGCTCCAACGTGTTCATGACCACCGCCTGGTATTGGCATTTGCGTTACAAGGAAGTGCCGCTGTTCAGCGTTATCCTCATCAGCTGGGCGCTCGCCTTCATCGAATACTGCCTGGCGGTACCGGCAAACCGCTTCGGCAGCGCGGTCTATTCCGCGGCCCAGCTCAAGACCATGCAGGAGGTCATCACGCTGCTTGTGTTCGCGGTGTTCTCGATCGTCTATCTCAAGCAGGGCATCACCTGGAACCATGTCGTTGGCTTCGCGTTGATCGCGTCGGGTGCGTTTTTCGTCTTCCGCGGGCCGCTTTGATCGAAAATGAAGAGGAGCGCCGATGAATCCGTCGCTCCAGGCGCTCAACGCGGTCAATTTTTTCATGGCCGACGTGCGCGACGGGCTGGGTCCCTATCTCGGCGTTTTTCTGCAACAGGAAAAATGGACGCCGACTGAGATCGGCGTGGTGATGACCATCGGCGGGCTGGCCGGGATGGTCGCGACCACGCCGTTCGGCGCACTGGTCGACCGGCTGCAAGCCAAGCGCGTCATGATGGTCGTGGCGGCGCTCGCCACGGTCGCGGCCTCATTTGTGATCCTGTTCGTGCCGACATTCTGGGCCACCGCGGTCTCGCAGATCGCGACAGGCGTCGCCGGCGCGGTGATCCCGCCCGCGATCGCCGGCATCACGCTCGGTCTGGTCAAGCAGAGAGGTTTCACGCGTCAAATCGGCCGCAACGAGGCATTCAACCACGCCGGCAACGTGGCGGCGGCGCTGCTGTGCGGCGCGCTGGGTTATGCATTCGGCTTGAGCGCCGTGTTCGTGGTGATGTCGGTGCTTGCGGTCATATCGCTGGGCGCGCTGGCCTATATCGATCCGAAGGAGATCGACTACAACGCGGCGCGCGGCGCCTCCGCCAAATCGGGGGCAAAAATCGAATCGTTCGCCGTGGTTTTCAAAAGCATGCCGCTAATCGTTCTCGCGGCGACCTTGCTGCTGTTTCATCTCGGCAATGCGGCTATGCTGCCGCTGCTTGGGCAATCGCTGGCGGCCAAGGGCGCCGACCCGAGCGCCTATACCAGCGCGACCATCGTCATCGCGCAACTCACCATGATTCCGGCGGCACTGCTCGCGGCTAAACTCGCCGAACTGCGCGGATACTGGATCGTGTTCATGCTGGCCTTGCTGGCGCTGCCTCTACGCGGCGCGCTGGCGGCTGCGTTAACAGGGCCGATCACCCTCGGCCCCGTGCAAATCCTCGACGGTGTCGGCGCCGGCCTGCTAGGGGTCGCCGTGCCGGGCCTGGTGGCGCGCATTCTCAACGGCACCGGACACGTCAATGCCGGACTGGGCGCGGTAATGACGGCGCAGGGCGTCGGCGCGTCGCTCAGTCCCGCGCTTGGCGGTTTGATGGCCGAACGGCTCGGTTACGCGGCATCATTTCTTGGATTGGGCGGCATCGCGGCCTTTGCGCTGGCGCTATGGGTTCTGGCACGGCCGGTCACGGCGCAAGCCTGCCGGGGTACAACGGGAGAAAAGCATCGCCGCATGACGCGTGCGCATCGCAGGACGGTAGAAGGGAAAGTTTAGTGCCGGTGACGGTTACGCGGCGGCAGAAAGGCAAAGCCGCCGATGCCGATGAACACCAGGCCGAGCAGGAGAGCGACCGCGAACAGGCTGCCTTCATTGTCGATCACGCCATCGGCAACGCTGGCGCGTGCCATGCCGACAGTGACGACGGTGGCGGCGACGATGGTGGAAACGGCCAGCGCGGCGCTGGCAATAACCGCGGCTAGCGCACCGGTGCGGCGTTCCTGGCCGAGACTATGCCCGGCGGGGGCGGTGAATCCGCTGTCTTCGATGGTGTCGTGCAAATTCTTGAGCATGGCGAACCTGCGTTTCGGCTCGAAATGGAGTGGCCGATTTCACCTGGATAACCCCCGAAGCTGGCGTTGGTTCGGCGCAATTGCGGCTTTGCCGCTGAAGAACGGCGGCGTTTTCGTGGCGGCTATGGTTAATGCCGGTTAACCCGGGGAACCAAGCGCACCGGCCGCCGTTCCAGGTGGGGGCTTCTGCCGGAGTTACATCATGAAGCGTCTCAGCGCCGCGATCGCCGTGCTCCTCCTGTCCGGAGGATTGGCAATGGCCCAAGGTACAAATCAGGGAAATCCCGAACTGAAACCCGCGTCTCCCGGCGACGTGCCGGTGGGACATGCGCCAGGCGCCAATCCCAACAACGCCTCGGATATGAGCAACCGGAGCAATCCGCAGAACATGAGCGCGCCGAACGCGAGCAACCCGCAGCTCATGAGTCCGTCGCCGTCGCCCCCCGTGGTGCGCTGAGGCCTAGACCGCGGCGAGGCGGGCCGGCTGCCAGTCCATCGGCACGTAGCCGGCCTCGGCGGCGACGCGATCGAGCCAGGCGCGGATCGCAGGATAGCGCGTCAGGTCGAAGTCGCACTGGTCGGCGAGATGGGTGAAGCCGTAAAGCGCGATGTCGGCGATGGTGAAGCGGTCGGCGACGAAGAACTTGTTCTTCGCCAGATGCATTTCCATCACGCCGAGCGCGCGCTCGCCGTTTTCCAGCCAGTCCTCGAGCGCGTGGCTTTGCAGGTCGCGGCCGCCCTTGATCAGCGCCAGCCAGAAATAGGCGGCGCCGATATTGGGTTCCAGACTGTGCTGCTCGAAGAACATCCACTGCAACGCTTCGGCGCGCTCGATGCGGTCTTCCGGCGCTAGCGTCGAACCGGCGGCGATGTACCAAAGAATGGCGTTGGACTCCGCGAGATAGCGGTTGGGAGCGACCTCCAGGAGCGGGATACGGCCGTTCGGATTTTTCGCCAGAAATTCGGGCGTGCGGCTTTCGCCTTGCAGGATGTCGATCTCGACAAGCTTGTACGGAATGCCGAGCCGGGCCAGCGCAAGGCGGGCTTTGTAGCTGTTGCCGGACCGCTGCATCGAATAGAGCGTGTACATTGTATGGGTTAGCCCCGAACCGATTTCGCGGCGACTAGGCCGACAAAGTCAGGCAATTGCGTGGCCGCCGCTGGCACGAAATTCCTGCCGTAACGTCACAAACGAAAATTTTATTCCGCTTCCACCAGCGCGCCGCCTTCGACCATTTCCAAGAAGCAATGGAGAAAGAAGACGTAGCCTTGTTCGTCGAAGGCCTTGAGCTGCTCGCCGTTGAGCTTCATGGCGACGTTCGCTGGATCGCAATTGCGGCCGGTGGTCCGGCTCTTGCTCAAGGCCGATTATATCGTATTCGCGGGCTTACGGAAAGCTAGCGTGCGGACAGACCGGCGGCCGCCGGCGCAGCATCCCGCATTGCAGCAGCGGTCGAGCCTTCGTAACGGGCAACCAGCGCACGCGCGGCGTAAAGGCACAGTACCGCGATGGTGATTCCCGCCAGCACGTCGATGAGATAATGCGAGCCGTCGATCGGCGTCGCCATCACCATCAGCGAATTGACGATCGTGCTCGGCCAGCGCGCCGCCCGCACCGGCCAGAACGCGGCGATCAGGATTACCGCCAGCGCGGCATGCAGGCTGGGAAAGGTGATAATGCCTTCCGAGCCGATCGCCATCAGGTGGCGGAACGAGCCGTCGCGCAGCCCGAGGAAAACCGGCCAGCTCGAAGCGCTCACGGGCACGATCGAAGGGTCGGCGCTTTTCAGGCCGTAATGCAGCCAGACGCCTTCGGCCGGCAGCACGGTGGAAATGGCGATCGTCGCCAGCGCGGCGAAGATGAAGGCCAGCGTATAAACCCGCAGCCAGGCCAGCCGCCCGGTAAAGCCGAGCAACAGCACGATCGCGGTCATCTGCACGGTCATCGACAGGTAGATAACGCGCATCACGGCATGGAAGGCGGGCCATCGTTCCATGACCGCGAGCAGCGCCTTCCAGTCGAAGCCGAGCGCCCGGTCCACGGCGTCGAAGTTTGCGTCTCGCAGCGGCAACGCGGCGCTGGCGGCGACATAAGATAACGGCGCCGCCACGGCGGCGAAGGCGATAATTTGAGCAGTGCACTCGAGCGCGGAGGCGATGTTGGGATCATTGCGCCGCGTCCGGTAAAATTGGGCGGCCAACAGCAGCGCGAGGCAGGTTCCGGACGGGGCGGCATAAGAAATAAGCAGGAGACTGAAGCCGCCGAAGGCGACGGCCAGCATTTCGACGCCGGCGACGGCCGCCACCAGCAGCCAGATGATGCCGTCCAACCGGCGCAATCCCGCCGCGTGTCCAGTCATGGATGGTTCCTTTGCCCGCTGGCTAGCATGGCGGGGTTGCCTGGCCGTTAATGCCGCCTGGGCAATGCGGATCTGTCTCGGATTCCGGGAAGTTTCCGGCCTGTGCGACCCATTGGCGCGGCCGATTGAATTGATCGAATTTCTTCAACAGACCGCCCCTTGATGAACGCGAGGGCCCGCATTACGACAGGGGCGCCGCGCCGCCGCGGCATGAAACGGAGCTTTCGATGGCCTTCCTCGCCGACCACCTCAAGCGCATCAAGCCGTCGCCGACCATCGCGGTGACCGACAAGGCGCGTGCGCTCAAAGCGGCGGGCCGCAACATCATCGGGCTCGGCGCCGGCGAGCCGGATTTCGATACGCCCGACAACATCAAGCAGGCCGCGATCAAGGCGATCGAAGGCGGGCGCGCGTCGAAATATACGCAGGTCGACGGTCTGGCCGAACTCAAGGACGCCGTCGCCAAGAAATTCAAGCGCGAGAACAAGCTCGACTACAAGACGTCGCAGATCACGGTCGGCGCCGGCGGCAAGCAGGTTCTGTACAACGCCTTCATGGCGACGCTGAACCCCGGCGATGAGGTGATCATTCCGGCGCCTTATTGGGTGAGCTATCCCGATATGGTTCTGCTCGCCGGCGGCACGCCGGTGCGGGTGGCCGCCGGCATGGAGAGCGGCTTCAAGATCAGCGCGCAAGCCCTGGACGCCGCGATCACGCCGAAGACCAAATGGTTTCTGCTGAACTCGCCGTCGAACCCGACCGGCGCCGCCTATACGCGCGCCGAATTGAAGGCACTGACCGACGTACTGATGAAGCACCCGCACGTGTACGTCATGACCGACGA
>DASWPX010000076.1:0-14194 GCA_036398395.1 Pseudolabrys sp.
TCAGCCTTGTAGGTCTCCCTTGCCACGACACCGGCCGCAGACTACCTATGGCGCAGCAATCTCGTGGGGTGTCCTGCCGTTGCCGGGTTGAGAGGCGGTCCTTGCCAACCCAACGAACCTGATCCGGGTCATGCCGGCGGAGGGAGCAGAGATGCCGAAGGCCGATCTCAGTCTCTATACCCTCATCGATCCCGCCGCCGCCCTGGCCCGGCGAGGCAAAACATGACCGCCGTAGCCGTCACCATAGCTGGCTCGGATTCGAGCGGCGGCGCCGGCGTTCAGGCGGATCTGAAAACCTTCGCGGCGCTCGGCGTCCATGGCGCTTCGGTGTTTGCGGCGCTGACCGCGCAGAACACCGAACGCGTCACCGCCATTCATGACGTGCCACCCGATTTTATCGCGGCGCAGATAGACGCGGTCTATTCCGATCTCGACATCGGCGCAGCCAAGACGGGCATGCTGTCGCAAGCGGTCGCCATTGAAGCCGTCGTGAAAGGACTTGTCAGACACAAGGCCAAGAACATCGTGGTCGATCCGGTCATGGTGGCGAGCACCGGCGCGCAATTGCTGGCGGATTCCGCGGTCGAAGCGATACGCAAAGTGCTTATTCCGCGCGCGCTGGTGGTGACGCCCAATCTCCCGGAGGCGGCCTTGCTGACCGGTGCGTCGCTTGCGCGCAATGAAGAAGAAATGGAAGTGCAGGCGCGTGAAATTCTCTCTCTTGGCGCGCGCCATGTGCTCATCAAAGGCGGCCACGGCAGTGGCGCCGACAGCGTCGATCTGCTGATCGGCCAAGGCAGCGTTTTGCGGCTGTCCGCACCGCGCACCGCGACCCGAAATACCCACGGCAGCGGCTGCACGCTGTCATCGGCGATTGCGGCCGGGCTGGCCAAGGGCCGCGATCTCGTAGCAGCGGTGCAGGAAGCCAAGACTTTCGTCACCGGCGCCATCGCCGCTGCCGACCGGCTCAAGATCGGCCGTGGTCACGGCCCGCTGCATCATTTTCACGATCGATGGGACTCTTGACCTGCGGCGATTCGTGACGGGGGCGGCCACGCCGCACCCGAACAATTCCAAAAACCTGACGTGCTTAAAAGTCCCGCAATTTGCAGGGATTTTTTTGGTTAATCGGCATGGTTAACCAGCCTTTAACGATTCGCAGTCTTAGTTAACGACCGAACGCGCTCCCGTGGACGCGTTGACGCGACCGCCGTTTACCTGACCAGCCAAAGGGCCGAAAAAATGATGACTAAGATTATCCGAACCGGCATTGCGATCGCCGCATTGCTCGTCGCGACGATAGCCGCGCAGGCGGCGGATTTGCCCCGGCCAAGCTACAAGGCGCCGGAATATGTTGCTCCGGCATATGCGAACTGGAGCGGCTTTTACGTCGGTCTTAACGCCGGCTATGGCTTCGGCAAATCCGACTGGGATTTCCCGGCCTTGAGCCCGAGCCCGAAGGGCTTCCTGGGCGGCCTGACGCTCGGCTATAACTTTCAGACCGGCTCATGGCTCTGGGGCATCGAAGCCGACGGCGATTATTCGGCGATCAAAGGCAGCTCCGATTGTTTCGGAGGCAGCTGCGAAACCAAACTGGGTTGGCTTGCCACCGGGCGCGGCCGTATCGGCTACACCGGCTGGACCAACTGGCTGCCTTACCTGACCGGCGGCGTCGCCGGCGGCAACATCAAGGCTACCTCACCATTCGGCTCCGCCAGCAAGACGAATATCGGCTGGACCGCAGGCGCCGGCCTCGAATACGCGCTGTGGAGCAACTGGAGCGTCAAGGCCGAATATCTCTACGTCGATCTCGGCAAATTCGATTGCGGCGTTGCTTGCGGCGCCGCCACCGACAACGTCAGCTTCAAATCCAATCTGGTGCGCTTGGGCGTGAACTACCGGTTCTAGCTCCGACGCTCTTAATGCCGATTTGAAAAGCCCCGGGCCCGAATTGCCCGGGGCTTTTTTGTTGCTTGCGGCGAGCCGCGTAAATTTCCCATTAACCTCCTGCTAACCATGGGCGGGTAGTTTGCCGACGGTTACGACAGGGGCCGTTTTCGCGCCGCGATGTTCAGCGTGCGTCGCCCCACAACATCTTGTCACGTAATAGAGCGTCGTTTTTGTCCGTTGCGTCAGCGCATGGCCGCGAAATCGATTCGATTCAAAGAGGGGCACAGATAATGACTTGGACTTGCAAATTCATCCGCGCCGGCATCGTGGCTGGTGTAACGATGCTTGCTTCCCTTTCGGCCCAGGCGGCCGATTTCGGCAACCGATACAAGGCGCCGGTCTATAGCGCGCCGATGTTCACCTGGACCGGATTCTATGTCGGCGCCAACGCCGGTTACGGATTTGGCAAGTCGACCTGGGATGTTCCGCCGACCGACACCAAGCCTAAGGGATTCCTGGGCGGCGGCACGCTCGGCTACAATTACCAGACCGGCTCATGGGTGTGGGGCCTCGAAGGCGACGTCGATTATTCCGCCATGAAGGGGAGCACGGATTGCGCCGGCGGCTTCGGCACGTGCGAAACCAAAAATTCCTGGCTCGCCACTGCGCGCGGCCGCATCGGCTACGGCGGCTGGAATAATTTTCTGCCCTACCTGACCGGCGGCCTCGCCATGGGCGACATCAAGGCCAGTCAATCCTTCCTGGGCACTTCCGCCGCCAAGACCAAGCTCGGATGGACCGTGGGTCTGGGCATCGAATACGCGCTGTGGTCGCGTTGGAGCGTCAAGGCCGAATATCTCTACGTCGATCTCGGCAGTTTCGATTGCGGCCTGTCCTGCAGCATCGTCTCTCCGGACAACGTCAACTTCAAAACCAATCTCGTCCGTCTGGGCGTGAATTACCGCTTCTGAGTGCATCTTATCTTCGGAGCGAAAAGCCCCGGGGCAGGACACCCCAGGGCTTTTTTATTGGATCGCGCGTGAGTCAGCGATCAATACTTTCCCGGCACGATCTTCTGGCGCTGTTCGCCGAGCTTCTCGATGCCGAGCGTGACCACGTCGCCGGCCTTGAGGAATTTCGGCTCCGGCTTCATGCCGAGGCCGACGCCCGGCGGCGTGCCGGTGATAATGATGTCGCCCGGCTCCATGACGAAGAACTGGGAGCAATACCAGACGATATGTTCGCAACTGAAGATCATGGTCTTGGTATTGCCGCGCTGGCGCTTCTCGCCGTTGACGTCGAGCCACATGTCGAGGTTCTGCGGATCCTTGATTTCGTCCTTGGTGACGAACCACGGCCCGATCGGCCCGAAGGTCTCGCAGCTCTTGCCCTTGTTCCACTGGCCGCCGGAGCGTTCGATCTGGAAGTTGCGCTCCGATACGTCGTTGGAGACGAAGTAGCCGGCGATTGCCGCCTTGGTGTTTTCCTTGGTGAGGTAGCGCGCGCGCTTGCCGATAACGATGCCGATCTCGACTTCCCAATCGAGCTTGAGCGAATCCTTCGGGATGAGGGTGTCGTCATTCGGGCCGCAGATCGAGGTCGGCGCCTTGTTGAAGATGATCGGTTCCTTCGGGATCGGCATGCCGGCTTCGGCAGCGTGGTCGGAATAATTGAGCCCGATTGCGATGAAATTGCGTACGTTGCCGACGCAAGGGCCAAGCCGCGGCTTGCCGCCGACCGGCTTCATTCGTTTCAGATTGGCCTTCTTGATTTTGGCGAGGCCGCCGGAGGCCAGCATGGCGCCGTCGATGTCCTTTACGATGCGCGACAGATCTCTGAGCTTACCGTCTTCACCGATGATGCCGGGCTTCTCGCGGCCGGGCGCGCCATAGCGGACGAGCTTCATAACGGGGTCTCCTTGGAAGGTGCTTTTGGGGGTTAGAGGTTGGAGAAGAGGTCGGAACCGATCATGCGATGGCGGAGGGGGCAGGGGCAAGGGAGGTCGGATCAGGTCCGATTTGGCTCCCGCCGTGTGTCATCAGCGGGCGGAGCGTTGTCGTCCACCTCCGCTTTTTCAGCCTCCGCCACGCCGCAAGCCGGCATGGCAACGCCCGGCAGCAAGGTTTGCCACAGACGTTTCAAATCGGCGTCGGGTTTGCAGGGACGGTTGGGCATAAGAAAAATTCCAGACGAAGCGGCGAGAAGCCGGCTACTTCTCGCTCTTCAACTTGTAGAGCTGGTAGCCGGTGTCGGCGATTCCCTTCTCGATCACATCGCGGGACAGATTGTTCGGTGGCTTGGCGTCCGGCTTGACGACCCCGACCGCGTGCCAGGGCCGGAACTTGGCCGGTAATTTGTGGCCGCCTTGGTCGTCGGAGAAGGCCCGCAACTCGCGATTGGTTTCCGACTTGAAAATGAAAATGTTCATGAGAGCTTTCCGCGGACGCCGATCCGCTCTGCCGCGAAAAAATATAGGCTTTATATAGGCCGATTGATGCCCGCCCACAAGGCAGCGGGGACGTGGCCATGCTGCGGTCGCGCCGGCTCGTAAAGTGCGCAGGCAAGGCGTACAGGTAGTTGCACGATGACGCATTATCCAATTTCATCCACAGACGCCGTATCGCATGCGCTTTAAAGCGCGCATGGTGACTCATGGCCTTCAACTTTCCCAACCCCGGCCAAAGTAAAAATCCGAGACCACAAGGCTCAAAGTCATGTCCATCCCTTTCACGCAACATTTCGATGCCCGGCTGCCCGCGGTCGCCGCGCCGGTGCGCATCACGTCGTTCTACGACGCGCAGGTTTTCACCCGCCGCTGGGTGATCCGCGACAAGGACCCGAACCTCAAGGTTCTGCTGCGCAAGCTGGAAAAGGCCAATAGTGCGGTGCTGATCGAGGAAGCGATGGGCACCTTCAAGCGCGAATTGTCGGTGCGCGCCTTGTTGCCGAGCGACGCGTCGGAAGGCTAACCCGCCAGTTCACGCCTGGTCGCATTTCTACCGCGCGCGCGGATGCCGGTGCTCGGCGATCACCAGAGCGGCGATATAGAGCACGAGCACGCCGCCGGCGACCAGCATCCAGTTCTGCGCGGGCACGCCCCACACCACGCGATTGGCGGCAAGCCAATTCAGCGCCGTGTTGGCAAAATCCGTCATGACATATCCCGTGCGATTGCTCGTTCGCGCGCAGTCTAAGCCCGGCCCGGCGCGGCCTTCCGTAAATTGCGAATAAAATAGGCGCGGGTTCGGGCAAACGGCGCGTGATTGCTACGCCATTTTTGGTTAGCGAGTCCTAACGCGATCCTTCGTATTTAGACGATCAGTTTCACGGACGGATAAAGCGCCGCGGCTATAATGAATCCGCAAAAGTAATTCATCTGACCCAACGCCGGTATCGATGAGGATCGATATGGATATCAAATTTGACGATGCGCCGGACGTCACGCGCGAGGAGAGGCGCAAGGCCGCGCGCCACCGCACGTTGAAGGCGGGCCACATCCGGTTCAACCGGTCCGGCAGCATCGATTGCCGCGTGCGTAATTTATCTCCGGCCGGCGCCTGTCTCGAGGTCACAAGCCAACTCGGCATTCCCGACGATTTCACGCTGGTGATCGATGTCGATCACCTGACGCGCACGTGCCACGTAATTTGGCGCACTGCCACACGCTTGGGCGTTGCATTCAACGGTTGAGTTATTGGCGTAAGCCGCCGTCGACCTTTTTCGCCCGGAGGACGCGGCGCGTTCGGCACCTAACGGCATACCTTTTGCCGCCGTTAAATTGTTGATTTGTCATATTTATGCGGCGCTTACACGGGCGCCGTCTGTTGTTTTGGTGCAACATGCGCCGGAATACGGTGCACGTCATGCAACCATAGGCTGACAAACGCCACACGCCGTTGTCGGCGGCTCATAAATTCGGCACGGTATTGCCCAGAAGCGCGCCGTGCACCGCTAAGGCGCCAAAACACCGGGGGCGAAACGTCATGTCGAATAACCGTCGCTTGAAATCTTTATTGCTGAACTGCAGCGCCGTCGGCGTTTTGCTGGTGGCCACATTGAACGCAAATGCGGGCGGTCTCGCGGTTCGCGAGCAAAGTGCTTACGGGCAGGGTTCGTCTTACGCCGGCGTGGCCGCGGGCGGATCTTTGTCGTCGATGTTTATAATCCGGCGACTCTGACGCAGGTGCCCGGCTTCCAAAGCGAGTCGGTACTTTCCGGGCTTATTCCGTCGTCCGTGAACAACGCCGGCGCCGGGGCCGGTACCGGCAATGTCGCCCTTTCGGCCTTGGTGCCGTCGAGCTACTACACATATCAGTTCAATCAAAGGTTTTGGCTCGGCCTGTCGGTCAATGCGCCCTTCGGTCTTGCCGAGAGCTTCCCCGACAATTGGGCCGGCCGCGCTTACGCCGCCGGCGGCGAAAACCTGAAGACCTATAACGCGGCGCCGACGATCGCCTACAAGTTCAACGATTGGCTCAGCGTCGGTGTCGGTGCGCAAATCCAATATGCCAGTGCCTCCTTCACACAGGGCGTCGCGGCCCTCGGCCCTACCAACCAGCTTGGCGTCAGCGGCGCCGGTTATGGTTTTGGCTTTACCGCCGGCGCCACTTTGACGCCGACACCGTTCACAACCATCGGCTTGGGCTATCGTTCGGCAATCAACAACAAGATCAACGGTACGATGGTCGTTCCCCCCGCGCTGCTCGGCGCTGCCACCGCCGGCTCGGTCAACACCACGCTCAACCTGCCCGATATCGTCAGCCTCGGATTGCGTCAGAGGCTGACCTCTCAATGGACCGCATTGGGAACGATCGAATGGTCGAACTGGAGCCGCATCGGCACTGCGAATATACTGCAGCCCAGTGGCGCGCCGGCCACGGTCGTTGGCGCCCCCGTCGTCATTCCCTTCCAGTACAAGGATGGCTGGTTCTTCTCGGCCGGCGCCGAATATCAGTGGAACCCGCGGATGGCACTGCGTGCCGGCGTCGCTTACGAGATCTCACCGGTCACCGACACGGTTCGCGTTCCTGCAATCCCGGACGCCGACCGTACCTGGCTGTCGATCGGCGGCACCTACAAATACTCCGCCAAGACGATCATTGATCCTGCCTATTCGCATGTGTTGTGAAGAGCGCGCCGATCAATCTGGTCGATGCCAGCAACCCATCGTTCCAACCTGGCGTTCCCTATACCGGCAGCGTCGACTCCCATCTCGACATCATCACGGTGGCTCTGAAATACCGCTGGGACGATCCGGCGCCGGAGCCCGTAAAGCAGGGCTTCCATAAGTAGGCGGTTGCGCAATCGAGACGTGAGAAGGCCGGCGGAAACGCCGGTCTTTTTTAGCGTGCGCGGCGGAATCTAGAACGCGCCCGGAAATAGCCCACCGTCGATCAGCAAATTCTGTCCGGTGATGTAGCCGGCCTGCGCCGAGCACAGGAACGCAGCCGCCGCGCCGAACTCGTCCGGCTCGCCGAAGCGCCGCGCCGGTATCGTCGCCATGCGCGCGGCGGCGACCTCTTCCATGGTCTTGCCGGTTTTCTCCACCGCCTTGCCGAGCGTGCCGCGCAAGCGATCAGTGTCGAAAGCGCCGGGCAGGATATTGTTGATGGTGACGTTCTTGTCGGCGACGGTGCGCGCAACGCCGGCGAGGAACGCGGTAAGCCCGGCGCGCGCGCCCGACGACAGATCGAGCCCGGCGAGCGGCGCCTTCACCGCGCCCGAGGTGATGTTGACGATGCGGCCGAACTTGCGCGCCATCATCGGGTCGATGACTTTCTGGATGAGTTCGACCGCGACGATCATGTTGGCGGTGACGCCGTCGATCATCATCTGGCGCGACAGTTCGCGAAAGTCGCGCAGCGGCGGACCGGCGTTGTTGTTGATGAGAATGTCGGGTTGCGGGCAGGCTGCGAGCAGCGCTTTCTGGCCTTCGGGCGTCGCGACGTCGGCGGCGACCGCGATCACTTTGCCGCCGGTGATTTTCGACAGTTCGGCGGCGGCGGCCTCAAGGGTCTTGGCTTCGCGGCCGTTGATAACAACCTCGCAGCCGGCTTCGGCGAGCGCGCGCGCGCAGGCTTTGCCGAGGCCGCGGCTTGACGCACACACGATGGCCTTGCGGCCGGCAATTCCGAGATCCATTGGACGATTCCTTGAGGTTTCTTCAGGTGGTTTTGTTGGGTGGAGTGTTGGTGCAGGGCAGGGCAGGCGTCAAGTGTCGCCAAACTGTAGCAATGGCTTGGTAACCCGGTCTGGAATTTGGTCATCCCGATTCGAGGAAACACCAATGCCACGCGATCCCGAGAGCCATGTGATGGAAAAAGCTTATGCGCGCTGGGCGCCGGTGTATGACGCGCTGTGCGGTCCTATCTTCCTCAACGGGCGCCGTGCGGCCGCCAAGGCGGCGCGCGAGTCCGGCGGACAAATCCTGGAAATCGGCGTCGGCACCGGCCTGTCGTTCGACGACTACGACGCCTCGACCGAAATTACCGGCATCGACATGTCTGAGCCGATGATCGCGCGGGCGCGCATGCGGCTCGCCAGCGGCCGTTATCCGCATGTCAAGGGCCTGGCGGTGATGGACGCGCACGATCTGCGCTATCCCGACGCCAGCTTCAATTGCGTGGTTGGGCAGTTCGTCATCACGCTGGTGGCGGACCCCGAGCGCGTGCTCTCCGAATGCGCGCGGGTGGTCAAGCCCGGCGGTCAGATCATCTTGGTCAACCATCTTTATTCCGAACATGGGCTGGCCGCCGCGGTCGAACGGCTGCTGGCACAAAAGGCGCGCGCGGTCGGCCTGCGGCCAGAATTTCCCTTCGCGCGGCTAGCGGAATGGGCCAGCAACCATGGCGGCGCCGAATTGATCGAGCGGCGCAAGATCAAGCCGTTCGGCGTCTACACGCTGGTGCGGTTCCGCCGCGTGGAACAGCATCAAGTGGCGGCATAAAGATGGTTAACCATTCGTTAATGTTGCTGTCACAATAGCGAGACGTTCTTTTGCTATCGCCCTTTCATGATCAACAGCAAAATGATCAGAACGTCGTGACGCCAGACGCCACGAAACGATATCGCGCGCTCTTCATCTCGGATGTGCATCTCGGCACGCGCGGCTGCCAGGCCGAAAGACTGCTCTCGTTCTTGCGCCACCACGAAGCCGACACGCTCTATCTGGCCGGCGACATCGTCGATGGCTGGGCTCTGCGCTCGTCCTGGTACTGGCCGCAGCCGCATAACGACGTGGTTCAGAAGCTGTTGCGCCAGGCGCGTAAGGGCGCGCGGCTGATCTATATCCCCGGCAATCACGACGAGTTCCTGCGCAATTATTACGGTACGCATTTCGGCGGCATCGAGGTGGTGGAGAATGCCATCCATGACGGCGCCGACGGCAAGCGCTATCTGGTAGTGCATGGCGACATGTTCGATCTCGTCGTGACGCAGGCGCGCTGGCTGGCGCTGCTCGGCGACAAGGCCTACGACTTCGCGCTCACCGCCAACCGGTTGTTCAACGCACTGCGACGCATCCTCGGCGCGCCATACTGGTCGCTGTCGAAATGGGCCAAGCTGAAAGTCAAGAACGCGGTCAACTATATCGGCGCGTTCGAGAAGGCGCTGGCGACCGAGGCCAAGCACCACAATGTCGATGGCGTGATCTGCGGCCACATCCACACCGCCGCGATTCACGACGACTTCGGCCTGCACTATATGAATTGCGGCGACTGGGTTGAGAGTTGCACCTGCATCGGCGAACGCTTCGACGGCGTGTTCGAGATCATTACCTGGATCCATACCGAAGAAGACGCCGAACCGGCGCTGCGCGAGGTCCAGGCGGCGTGAATAAATCATGACGAAAATTCTGGTCGCGACCGACGCCTGGCATCCGCAGGTCAATGGCGTGGTTCGCACGCTCAATCATGTGGCGCGGGAAGCGCGCGCGCTCGACGCTGATCTGGAATTTCTGTCGCCGGAGGGTTTCTGGACGCTGCCGATGCCGGGCTATCCCGAAATTAGGCTGGCGCTGACCGGCCCCGGCGACATCGAGCGACGTCTCGATCGCACGCGCGCCGACGCGGTCCACGTCGCGACCGAGGGGCCGATCGGCCACGCCGTGCGCCGAGTCTGCATGAAGCGCGGCATGCCTTTCACCACCAGCTTCCACACCCGCTTCCCCGATTATCTCGCCAGCCGCCTGCCGGTGCCGGAGCGTTGGACCACGGATGTCGCCTGGTCCTGGCTACGCCGTTTTCATGGCACCAGCGCCGCGGTACTGGCAGCGACGCCGACGCTGGTCAACGAACTCGGCGAGCGCGGCTTTGCGCGTGCGAAACTTTGGCCGCGCGGCGTCGACGCCAAGCTGTTCCGGCCGCGCAAAGGCGCCGCACTCAATCTGCCGCGGCCGATTTTTCTGACCGTCGGACGGCTGGCGATCGAGAAAAATCTCGACGCGTTCTTGAAACTCGATCTGCCGGGCAGCAAGGTCGTGGTCGGCGACGGGCCGGCGCGTGCGCATCTCGAAAACGCCTATCCTGACGCGGTATTTCTCGGCTCGCAGCAGGGCGAAGCCCTGGCTGCGATCTACGCTGCCGCCGACGTCTTCGTATTTCCGAGCCGTACCGACACGTTCGGTCTGGTGCTGCTGGAGGCGCTGGCGAGCGGCGTGCCGGTGGCGGCATTTCCGGCGGCCGCGCCGCGCGACGTGATCGGCGACGCGCCAGTCGGCGTGCTGGATGAAGACTTGCGACTGGCCTGTCTGGGAGCGCTGGAATGTTCCCGCGACGGCTGCCGCGAATTCGCGCTGGGGCTCACATGGGCAGCCAGCGCGCGCACTTTCCTGACCCACGTCACCGAAGGCGCGCGGGCGTGGCGGGAAAAGCGGCCGCGCAAGGCGGCGTAAGCGTTCCACCGGCTCTTGCCGCAGCGCATGCCGCGGCGTTACGCTTTTCCCATGGGCGCCATCGACACCACGATTCTCCCGACGGCCGCCGATATCGAGGCGGCGGCCGAACGCCTGTTCGGCGTGGCGGTGCGCACGCCTTTGATCAACGCACCTGTGCTCGACGCCGCGCTTGGCGCCCGCATATTTCTCAAGGCCGAAACCCTCCAGCGCACCGGCTCGTTCAAGTTCCGCGGCGCCTATAACAAGATTTCTTCGATTCCCGAGGCACGCCGCGCCGCCGGTGTGGTGGCCTATTCGTCGGGCAATCATGCGCAAGGCGTCGCCGCGGCGGCGCGGCTGTTGGGCATGCCCGCGATCATCGTGATGCCGTCCGATGCGCCCCGGCTCAAGCGAGAACGCACGCTGGCGCTCGGCGCCGAGGTGGTGGGTTACGACCGCAACAGCGAGGACCGCGCGGCAATCGCGGAAAAGATCGTTGCCGAGCGCGGCGCCACTTTGGTGCCGCCTTACGACGATCCGCTGATCATCGCTGGCCAAGGCACCATAGGCGCCGAGATCGTCGAGGATCTGGCCAAGCTCGATCTCAAGCCGGAGATCGTGGTGGTCGGCGCCTCGGGCGGCGGACTCGCCGCAGGCATTTCGCTCGGCATCAAGGCGCGCGTGCCGGCCGCCAAGTTCTACACCGTCGAGCCGGAAGGCTTTGATGACACGCTGCGCTCATTCGTAAGCGGCCACCGCGAGCATAACGCGCGCATGAGCGGTTCGATCTGCGACGCGTTGATGAGCAATACGCCGGGCGAGCTGACTTTCCCGATCACGCAACGGTTGATCGGCGCCGGCATGACGGCGAGCGATGCGGAAGTCGGGCGCGCCGTGCGCTATGCCTTCGAGGAGCTTAAATTGGTGGTGGAACCGGGCGGCGCCATCGGCCTTGCGGCGCTGCTGGCCGGCAAGCTCGACGTGACAGGCAAGGTTGTGGTCGGCGTCTTGTCCGGCGGCAATGTGGACGCTGCGTTGTTCGCGAAGTTGATTACGTAAACAACGCAATGCGCTCGGCGTCAGTCAGCGCCATGATGGCGGCAAGCGGATCGACCGCTGGCAGCTTGGCCGCGGTTTTCGGCGGTGCGACCAATTCAGGCGCTGCTGCTTCGGTCACAACAGGCTCCGCCAGTAGCGGTTTCGCGATGAATGTCACTTCCGTCATTTCAGCCGTCGCGCGCACCAGCGAAATCTCCGGCGGCTGCTCCGCGGCAGGCGAGGGGATCGGCAATTCCGGCTGCTCCGGGGCCGGCACCACGGCAAGCACGGAGCGGGCTGCCTTGGCCGCGCGTTCCGGCGTCACCAGCGCTTCGACCTCTTCCGGCAGCACCGAGGCTTGGCGCTCCGACGTCACGATGGCCTCAATGCGGCTTTCGACAAAGCCGAGCAACGCCGCCTGCTTGGCGGCGCGGATGGCGGCCGGGCTATCGTCGATCTCCGGTCTTGTGGCGCGCATGGCGGCGAGCAGCGCGCACAGCTCCTGACGGATGCGGTCGGCCTGCGGCGCCGCGATCTGGACGCGCACTTGCGTCTGCAGCCGCTCGAGCGCGGCCAGCACCATTTCGGTGTCGGCATGTCGGTTGCGCCGGGCATATTCGGCCAGGAACGAACGCCCGCGCACGCTCGCCGACAGTGCGGCGCAGAACGCCTGGTAGTCGCTCTCGACGATATCGGTCGTGGTTATCGCCAGCGCTTTGGATTCGTTCGTCATGGTCTTGTTCGCTCAGTGCATTCCAGGAGCCGTCAGTCTATCTATCAGCCGGCTTGATTCGCATAGCGCACGATTCCGATAGGTGGGTACGGTTTTCGGACGAGATCGTGCGCCAAAGGAAGGCTTTGTCGCGGTGCCTAGTCCCCGGCTCAGTTTAGGCTTCACCCCGCGACTGGCGGTGCTTTATGGCGCTTTCTTCGTCGTGGCGGGGATCAGCCAACCGTTCCTGCCGGTCTGGATGAGCGCCAAGGGCCTCGACCCCGCCACCATTGGCGTGGTGCTGGCCGCGCCGATGCTGTTGCGCGTGCTGATCATTCCCATCGCCACGCACCAAGCCGACCGGCGCGACACCCTGCGCGGCGCGATCCTGGTGGCGGCCTGCGTCGCGGTCTTGGGCTATGCCCTTATGGGCGTGTCGGCCGGCGCGGGCGAAATCCTCTTCGCCTATGCGCTGGCTTCGCTCGGCTTTACGCCGCTGATGCCGCTGGCGGAGACTTATGCCTTCAAGGGCCTGACTGTGCGTGGCAAGGCCTACGGCCCGGTGCGCCTCTGGGGCTCGGCGACTTTCATTCTCGGCAATCTCGCCGCCGGATTTGCCGCCGACATCATTCCGGCGCGCCATATCATCTGGATGATGGTGGTGGCGAGTTTCGGCACCGCGATGGCCGCCTTTGGTTTGATGCCGATCTCGACGGCGGCGCCCCCGGAAGGCGAAGCCGCGCCGTCGCGCCGAAGCCTGTTGCGCGATCCGGCCTTCATTGCCGTACTGGCGGCGGCGAGTTTGATCCAGGCGAGCCACGCGCTGTTCTACGGCTTTGCGGCCGTGCAATGGCGCGGCGCGGGTCTCGATGGCACGGTCATTGCCGCGCTTTGGGCGCTTGGGGTCGCGGCCGAGATCGTGCTGTTCGCGTTCTCCGGCCGGTTGCCGGCGTTTTTCCGGCCGACCGCGCTGCTGGGTGTCGGCGCGCTCGGCGCGATTGCGCGCTGGGCCGGCATGGACTTCGATCCGCCGTTTCTCGCGCTGCCCTGGCTGATGCTGCTGCACGCGCTGTCGTTCGGCGCGACGCATCTGGGTGCGCTCGGCTTCGTCGCGCGCCACGCTCCGGCAGGCCAGGCGGCAACCGCGCAAGGCTATCTCGCCATCGCGACCGGCATGGTGATGGCCGGCGCCATGGGAATTTCCGGCGTGTTGTATGAAGCCTTTGGCGCGCTCGCCTACGCGGCGATGGCGCTAGCGGCGGTCGTTGGCGGCGCTTGCGCTGTGGTAGCGTACCGCGCCAGTGACGAGGCGGCGCACTGAGCGCGTTTCGGCCTGGCGCGCCGGCTGTTCGCAACTCGCGACGATGCCACCGAGCTCGCGGCCTTGCAGGAAGATCATCTTTCGCGACAAGCCGCCGTGCTTGTTGATCCAACGCCGCACCGGATTGGGATAGATATTCCATAGCGCCTGCGTGCCGAGCGGGCTGGTGACCGGCAGGCCTTCGCTGTCGGGCATCCAGGCGGCGTGGAAGCCAAAACGTGCGCGCGGCGTCGCGCACATGCGCTCGCGCGGGATCAAGCCCAGCACCAGTGTGCACGCTGACAGGCAATTGCCGTCGACGACGACGTTCTCGCCCGAGGAGCGCAACATGGCGAAGGCTTGCAGGTAATGACCGATTTGG
>DASWPX010000077.1:0-6596 GCA_036398395.1 Pseudolabrys sp.
GAAGCCTGCGGCGGCAAGGTCATTCAGAAAATCTGGCCGCCGCTCGGCACCAAGGATTTCGGGCCCTATATCCCGACCTTCAAGGCCGCCGCAGATGGCGTATTCCCCACCCTGGTCAGCCCGATGGCGCTGCAATTCCCCAAGCAGCTGCGCGGCTCGGGCAGCAAATTGCCGATCCTCGGCAGCGGCGTCAGCTATGACGAGTTCGCCCTGCCGTTCATGGGCGACGAGGTGATCGGCGACGTCTCCGCCCTGCACTACAGCGCGGCGATCGATACGCCGGAGAACGCGGCCTTCGTGAAGGCCTACCGCGCCAAATACGGCAAGGTTCCGGGCTACTATTCGGAAAACAACTACACCACCGCGCAGTGGATCGACGAGGCGATGAAGAAGGCCGGCGGCAAATATCCGGGGCCCGAGGCCTTCATCAAGATCATGCAGAGCATCAAGATCGACGCGCCGCGCGGACCGGTCGAGCTCGACGACATGCGCAACCCGATCGAAAACGTCTACATCAAGAAAGTCGAAAAGACGAAGATGTTCGGTTACGACAAGGAAGAGCTCTGGAACGTCGTGATCAAGACCTATCCGAAGGTCAGCCAGTTCTGGACCGAGGGCAAGGAAAAGTTCCTGGCGCATCCGGTCTATGACCGCGATTACCCGCCCTGCAAATTCTGCGAATGATGTAAAGGCCGGCGTTTTTTTTAAAGCGCCATCGAGGGTTCGCGCGTGAGCAGTGAAATTCCGGTTCTCGAACTCAAAGCGTTGTGCAAAAGTTTCGGCGGATTGCAGGCCACCCGCGACGTCACCTTTCGCATCATGGCGGGCGACCGCAAGGCCATCATCGGACCGAACGGCGCCGGCAAGACGACGCTGTTCAATCTGATCACCGGCATCTACCCGGTGACCTCGGGCCAGGTTCTGCTGTTCGGCCAGGACGTGACCAAGTGGCCGAGCCACAAACGCACCGCGATGGGCATGGCGCGCACGTTTCAGGTCACGCATCTGTTTCCGAAACTCACCGTGCTCGACAACGTGTTGCTGGCGATCAAGGGCCTGCGCCGCACGAAATTCGTGATGTGGCGTTTTCTGTCCTCGTACAAGGACGTCTACGACAAGGCGCATCATCTGCTCGAACAGGCCGGTTTTCTCGACCGCAAGAACCTGGAAGTGCGCAACCTATCGCATGGCGAACAACGCCAGCTGGAAATCGTTCTCGGGCTTGCCAGCGATCCGAAGATTCTTCTGCTCGACGAGCCGGCCGCCGGTCTTTCTTCCGGAGAATCGACCGAGATGGCGCAATTCCTGATGAAGCTCGATCCCAAGCTCGCGATCCTCCTGATCGAACACGACATGGACGTGGTGTTCGACGTGGCGTCGCAGATTTCGGTGCTGCACTTCGGCGAAATTCTGGAGACCGGCACGCCGCAGCAGATTCACTCGAGCGCCAAAGTCCAGGAAATCTATCTGGGAACGGACTAATCTATGGCCATTCTCGAAGTTCAGGACATCCACACGTATTACGGCGACGCCTACGTTCTGCAAGGGCTGTCGCTGCGCCTCGAGCAGGGCCAGATCCTCGGCCTGTTGGGCAGAAACGGCGTCGGCAAGTCCACGCTGGTCAACTCGATCATCGGCTTCAATCCGCCGCGCCGCGGCAAGGTGGTGTTCAAGGGCGACGACATCACCCGCAAGAAATCCTTCGAGACCGTGCGCAGCGGCATGGCCCTGGTGCCGCAGGGCCGCCGCGTGTTTCCGACCCTCGGCGTCGAAGAGAATTTGCTGGTCGCCGAGCGCAGCCCGGACCGCCACAAATGGAATCTCGACCGCGTCTACAAATTGTTTCCGCGCCTGCATGAACGCCGCTACCAGCGCGCCAAGACGCTGTCCGGCGGCGAGCAGCAGATGCTGGCCATCGGCCGCGCTTTGATGACCAATCCGGATTGCCTGATCATGGACGAGCCCTCGGAAGGGCTGGCGCCGATCATCATCCAGGGTCTGTGGGAGGCGATCGGCAAGCTCAAGGAGCAAGGGCTCTCGATCCTGCTGGTCGAGCAGAACGCCCATCTCGCGCTCAAGCTGGTCGACTATGTGCACGTCATGAGCAAGGGCCAGGTGGTCTATTCGGGCAAGCCCGGCGACCTGCGCGCCAACGACGAGATCAAGTCGAGCTATCTCGGCATCTGATTGCCGCGACGCTCGTGCCCACAAAGTGGGCGGCGGCGCGACCGACCGGGCTTTACATCGCGCAGGCCCTTGCCGATGATGGGCGTAACCAAGTTCAAAACATAAGCCTCAAAAGGGGCGATCCAGGGAGGGATACGATGTCTCGTAAAGTCACACGCCGTAAATTCATGGCTGCGACCGCCGCAGGCGCTGCGCTCGCGACGTTCAAATTTCCGGCTCCGGCGATCGCCCAGGCCGCGCCGTTCAAGCTCGGCCTGCTCACCGTCAAGACCGGCCCGCTCGCGCAGGGCGGCATCCAGATGGAGCAAGGCGTCGTCACGTTGCTGAAGGAAAAGAATTACACCTTCGCCGGCCGCAAGGTCGAATTCATCTCGGCCGACACCGGCGGCAACCCGGCCGGCACCAAGACCAAGGCGCAGGAACTGGTCGAGCGCGAAAAAGTCGACACCATCCTGGGGCCGCTGGCCGCCTTCGAATTGCTGGCGGTGACCGACTATGTCGCGCAGCAGAAAATGCCCACGCTCAGCCTCGCCGGCGCCGAGGACATGACGCAGCGCAAGCCCAATCCCTATTTCCTCCGCCCGTCAGCGACCTCGGCGCAGGCCATGCATCCGATGGCCGACTTCGCCGCCAAGGAGCTCAAGCTCAAGCGCATCGTCACCATCTCCGAGGACTTCGCCTTCGGTCACGAACAGATGGGCGGCTTCCAGCAAACCTTCGAGGACAACGGCGGCAAGATCGTCAACAAGATCTGGCCACCGCTCGTTACCCCCGACTACACGCCCTTCATCGCGCAGATTGCCGATTGCGACGGTGTGTGCCAGGGCTTCGCCGGCTCCAACCCGCTGCGTTTCATGAAGACCTATGCCGCGGCCGGTCTCAAATTCCCGGTGGTGACCGGCGAAACCGGCGGCGACGACGCGCTGATGCGCAGCGCCGACGATTCGTTCGTCGGAATGTACAGCTGCTGCCCCTACACGCTCGACCTCGCCAATGACAGCAACAAGCGCTTCATCGCCGCCATGCAGACGGATTACGGCGTCGATCCGGGCTTCTATGCCGCAGGCCTTTATGTCGCCGCCGCCACCGTCGCCGCCGGCCTGGAAAAAACCAACGGCCAGTCCGACGACAAAGAAGCTTTGGTGAAGGCGCTGCGGTCGGTCGAAATGAAAGATACGCCGCGCGGCGACATCAAGTACGACCATCTCGGCAATGTGGTCGGCGACTTCTTCATCCGCCGCGTCGAGAAGGAGAACGGGAAATACGTCAACAAGACGGTCAAGACCTACCACAACGTGAGTCAGTTCTGGACCTACGACGAAAAGACGTTCCTGGAACAGCCGGTCTATTCGCGTAACTATCCCGCGCTCAAGTCATGATTCATGCCGCATCGCGGGCGCCCCGTCGGCGCCCGCGGTCTTTTACGGCCCGTGCGAAAGAATAGCGGCCATGAGTTTTTGGCTGGTGCTGACGGTCAACAGCGTCACGTTTGGCGGGCTGTTGTTTCTGCTGTCGGCTGGCTTCTCCCTGATCTTCGGGTTAATGCGCATTCCGAACCTGACGCACGGTTCGCTGTTCATGCTGGGCGCCTATATCGGCGCGACCTTCGTGGTCGGCCTGCTCGGCTTCCAGCTCAATTTCTGGCTGGCGGCCTTGCTCGCAACTTTGGCCGTGGCGGCGCTCGGCGCCATCGCCGAACGCCTGCTGCTGCGCCGCCTGCCCGGCGATCAGCTGGCGCAGGTGCTGGTGACGCTCGGCCTGTCCTTCATGGCCGCCGATCTCTGTCTGATGCTGTGGGGCGGCGATCCGCTGTCGGTCGCGACGCCGGCCGGGATCGACGGCTTCGTGCGCTTCGGCGCCGCGGTGTTCCCGGCCTACCGGCTGGCGATCATCGCCATTGCCGTCATCGTCGCCGTCGCGCTGTGGCTGTTGCTCGACCGCACGCGGCTCGGCGCCATGATCCGCGCCGGCGTCGACGATCCGGACATGGCGCGCGTGGTCGGCATCCGGGTGTCGCAGCTTTTCACGATCGTCTTCGCGCTCGGCGCGGGGCTTGCCGCCTTCGCCGGCATCATCGGCGGACCGATTTTGTCGGCCTATCCCGGCCTCGACCAGGACATGCTGCCGCTGGCGCTGGTCGTCGTCATCATCGGCGGCACCGGCAGCCTGCTCGGTTCCTTCGTCGGCAGCATCATCGTCGGCTTTCTCTATAATTTCGGCCAGGCGCTGCTGCCCGAACTCGCCTATTTCGTCCTGTTCATGCCGATGCTGCTGGTGCTGCTGCTGCGCCCGCAAGGTCTGTTCGGCAGGCACGTGCCATGAACACGCGCTGGCTCGCCCTCGCCGTCGCCGCCGTGGCGCTCGCCACATTGCCGTTCTGGGCGAGCGGGGTTTATTACGTCAATGTCGCGAGCCAGATTCTCTTTTACGCCGTATTCGCGCTCGGCTTGAATGTCCTCGTTGGCTATGCAGGCCTGGTGTCTCTCGGCCATGCCGCGCTGTTCGGCATCGCGGCCTACGCCACCGGCTACATGCTGCAACTCGGCTACGGCCACCCCGCCGCCATCGCCGTCGCGCTGACGGTCGGCGTCGCCTCGATGGCGGTCTACGCGGTTCTGTCGCTTCGCGCCACCGGCATCGGCTTCATCATGATCACGCTGGCGCTGGGCGAAATCCTGTGGGGCCTCGCCTATCGCTGGATCAGCCTGACCGGCGGCGACAACGGCATCAACGTGCCGACTCGGCCGGCCCCATTCGGCTATCCGATGGCGATGCCGACTGCGTTCTATTACACGACGCTCATCATCTTCGTCATCGTCGTCGTGGCGATGACGATCTTCGTGCGCTCGCCTTTCGGCGCCGCGCTGCGCGGCACCCGCGACCAGCCGCGCCGCATGAATGCGCTCGGCTATCACGTCTGGATGATCCGCTTTTATGCTTGCCTGTTCTCGGGGCTGCTGACCGCGGTGGCGGGCGTCCTGTTCGTCTATTACACGCAATTCATCAGCCCGCAGACGCTGGCGCTGACGTCGTCAGCCGAAGTGCTGCTGATGGTGATCGCGGGCGGGCCGGGCACCTTGCTCGGGCCGATCGTCGGCGCTGCCTTGGTAGTCGTGGTCAAGACCGTGGTGTCGGGCTTCATCGCGCGCTGGAATTTCCTGCTCGGCGCCATCTTCGTCGCCATCGTCATCATGATGCCCGAAGGCCTGGTGCCCGGCACCGCGCGCCTTTGGCGCCTGGCTTGGCGGCAATTGAACAAGCCGCCGGGCGCGATTGCCAAGGCTGAGACTCTGGGGCCGCCGCGATGAGCGCGCTCACCATCGCAGGTTTGAGCAAATCCTTCGGCGGGCTGCACGTCACGCGCGGCGTTAATCTCAATGTCGAGCCGGGCGAACGGCGGCTGATCATAGGGCCGAACGGCGCCGGCAAGACGACGCTGTTCAACCTGATCACCGGCGAGATCACGCCCGATTCCGGCACCATCCGCCTCAACGGGCAGGATGTCACCAGGACGCCGAGTCGGCGCCGTGCGCATCTCGGCATGGCGCGCACCTATCAGATCATCACGCTATTTCCGCGCGATTCCATCGTCCACAATGTGTCGCTGGCGCTGCTCGGGCTGTCGCCGGCGCGCTGGAATCCCTTCATCGACATCAAGCACCAGGGTCATCTCATCGAACGGGCCAATGCCGCGCTCGAACGCGTCGGCCTTGCCCATATCGCCGAGCGGCCGCTGACGCAGACGTCCTATGGCGAGCGCCGGCGCGTCGAGATCGCCATGGCGCTGGCGCAAAATCCGAAAGTGCTGCTGCTCGACGAGCCATTCGCCGGCCTGTCCATCGACGAGCGGCGCGACGTGCACAAATGCCTGATGGCGATCCCGCGCGACGTCACCATCGTAATGATCGAGCACAATATGGACGTGGCGCTGGAGTTCGCCGAACGCATCACGCTCCTGCATTTCGGCGAGGTCATCGTCGAGGGCAACCGCGCCGAAGTGGTGGACAATCCGCGCACGCGGGAGGTCTATCTTGGCCATTAGCGCGCTCAGCCTCCGGCACATCGACGCCTTCTACAGCGACAGCCATGTGCTGGCCGACGTGTCCTTCGAGCTTGGCGAAGCGCGCATGCTCGGCCTGCTCGGCCGCAACGGCGCCGGCAAGTCGACCTGCATGAACGTCACCATGGGACTGCTGCCGCCGCGCCGCGGCGACGTGCTGGTGTTCGGCGAAGCGGTCGCGGGCCTGTCGCCGGAAATGATCGCTGCGCGCGGCGTAGCGCTGGTGCCGCAGGGCCGCCGCATCTTCAAGAGCCTGACCGTGCGCGAAAACCTCATCGTCGCGGCCCGCCAACCGAAAAACGGCAGCACCCGGCAAGCGCCGTGGAACACCGACACCATATTCGCCATG
>DASWPX010000078.1:0-1882 GCA_036398395.1 Pseudolabrys sp.
GTCAACAGCATGCAGCCAGGCGGCAGCACCAATCAGCCGATCGGGCTGGTGTGGGGCTGGCAGACGCTGGTGGGCGGCGGACCTTTTACATCGCCGGCCATGGATCCCAATTACACTTATTCGCAGGTCATCATTCTGCTCAGCGATGGCTTGAATACGCAGGACCGCTGGTATGGCAACGGCTCGGACACCAGCACGCAAGTCGACTCGCGCATGTACAATTCAAGCGGTCTGGGTACCTGCGCCAATATCAAGGCGGCCGGCATCACGATCTACACCATCCAGGTCAATACCGGCGGCGATCCGACCTCGACGCTGCTGCAGAACTGCGCCAGCGATTCAAGCAAGTTCTTTCTGCTGACGTCGGCGTCCCAGATCGTGACCACGTTCAACGCGATCGGAACCAATTTGAGCAATCTCTACGTTTCGAAATAAGTCAGCCGAAGCGAAACGCCAGCAGATTGTCGAACGAGCGCAGTTCGATCAGCACGCGATGCAGGAGTTCGCCGCCGCGCGTCGCGATGGCGGCCGGGATCAAGGCCAGGCTCGCTTTAGCGCCATCGACCAGCCGCCGGAACTCCGGACTGTTGCGCACCGGTTCGCTTGCGATGGCGTCGCAGCGTTCCAGTTCATAACCGTAGATCGAGGTCTTGCCTGCGACGGCAAAGCGCGTCTCCGGCTTGGTGAAATCGAGCGCGGCGTCGTTGTAGCGCATCAGTGTGTCAAGGACGGCGTTGGCATCGCGGACGCAATCGGCCAGAACCACGATGCCGCTCGCCTTGCGCAGTGCGGCGAGGTCGCCGCGCAGACCGTTGAGGGCCTCGATAGCGGCTTCGTCGCGGCCGCTCTTGAGCATCATGTCGGCGGCGACCAGGCGTGTGCTCACGCCGGTCCAAATCGAGGCGTAGAGCGGGTTGCCGTCGAAGGCGTCGGGGCGTTTGCCGGAAAAGCGCTGGCTCACCTGGCCCCAAGCCTCGCGCAACCGGTCGATTTCCAGCGAGGCCAGATCGTCATTGCCGGTGCGCAGGTAACCGATCGCAACCCGGTTATGAGCGGCGGCGTTCTCGACCGCGGCGTTGAATTCGGAAAGCTCGCCCGCCATAAGGGGGCCGGCCCACAGAGCAAGACCGAGGATTGCCGCGCGCATAAAGCATGACCACATAGCGCCGAGGATATAGACCTCAAGCCCCGGGAACGATACGTCTGGACTCATGAATCTCACACGGCGAAACCTGTTGATCGGCGCGGCCTCTCTGGCCGTTGCACCCGCGCGCGCCGACGAACCGATTCTGACCGACGACGGTCTTTATAAGCAGCCGTGGTTTCTGGAGAGTTTTCTGGAACTTAGCGACGACCTAGAAGGCGCTTACAAAGAGGGCAAGCGCTTCGTGGTCACGTGGGACCTGAAGGGATGCCCTTATTGCAGGGAAACACATTTCGTCAATTTCGCGCAGCCACGCATTTCCGACTATGTGAAAGCCAATTTCGAGGTCTTGCAGCTCAATATCATCGGCTCGCGCAAGGTCATCGACTTCGACGGCCAGGAATTGGCCGAGAAAGACCTGGCGGCGAAATACGGCGTTCGGTTCACACCCACGTTCCAGTTTTTCGGCGAACGGGCGGCGCCGCTCAAGGATCTGCCGCCGGCCAAGCGCGAAGTGGCGCGCGCGCCGGGCTATCTGCGGCCGGACGATTTCCTCGCCATGTTTCACTACGTGCGCGAAAAGGCCTATGAGAGCAAAAGCTTCCGCGATTTCGTCAAATCGGAGCCAAGCTGAGTTTCATCCTTTAAATGTGCCGGCGCGTTGCGCCTGTCTGCCATATGATTTGAACCTGCGGTCCGGCGCGGCTATGGTCCGCGCGACGCAAAGGGCCCATTCGG
>DASWPX010000079.1:0-14233 GCA_036398395.1 Pseudolabrys sp.
GGCAGCACTGGTCGATCAGCGGCGCCGCGATCCATTCGACCTGTGCGGTGACGCCGTTGAGTTGCGCGATGGTGCATGTGGCGGCGATTTCGAGTCCGCTCGCACTCACGCGCAACGGCTGCCAGCCCAGCGTGGACAGGTCGATCAGCCGGCTGAGCTTGGGCTGCGGTTCGGAAAACAACCAGGTACCGCCGCCGACAAAGGCATCGCCCGCGCGCCACTGCGGCAGGGTGTCGCGCGCTTTCGGCTGCGCCCATTCGGTGATGGTGTTCAGGTCCAAGATACGCTCCTTGCGCGCCTCTGGTCCTGAACTTGCAAGGTCTTGTAAGGTGCGTGACGCGCAGGGGAACGGCGATGAGCAATACGGGGGCGATCTGGGTCAAGGACCCGCTGGCTATATTGGCCGGTGGCGCGGCGCGCGGCGTCGTGATCGCCGATGGCGCCATCGTCGAACTGGTCGGCAAGGGCAGCGACCCGAAAACGCCGATCGCGCAGACCTTCGAGGCGCGCGATCACGTCGTCATTCCCGGCCTGATCAACACGCATCATCACTTCTATCAGACGCTGACCCGCGCCGTGCCGGCGGCGCTCGACCGCGAATTGTTTCCCTGGCTCAAGGCGCTCTATCCGATCTGGGCAAAGATGACGCCGGACGCGCTCGACGCCGCGGTCACGGTGGCGATGGCCGAGCTGATGCTGTCCGGCTGCACCACCACCACCGACCATCATTACGTTTTCCCCAAAGGCCTCGAAGACGGCATCGACATCGAAATCGCCGCGGCCAAGCGCCTCGGCCTGCGCGTTCTGGTGACGCGCGGTTCGATGAACCTGTCGGAGCGCGACGGCGGCCTGCCGCCCGACAGCGTGGTGCAGGACGAGGACGAGATTCTGGCCGACAGCAAGCGGCTGATCGACCGCTATCACGAGCGCGGCGAAGCCGCGATGACGCAGGTCGCGCTGGCGCCGTGCTCGCCGTTTTCGGTGACCACCTCGCTGATGCGCGCGACCGCGGAACTGTCCGCCAAGCTCGGCGCGCGCATGCATACGCATCTGGCCGAGACCGAGGACGAGAACAAATTCTGCAAGGAGCTCTACGGCTGCCGGCCTCTCGATTATCTGGAGGACTGCGGCTGGCTCAACGAACGCACCTGGCTGGCGCACGGCATTCACTTTGCGCCCGAGGAAATGCCGCGGCTGGCGAAAGGCGGCGTCAGCATCAGCCATTGCGCCTGCAGCAACCAGACGCTGGCGTCGGGCTGCTGCCCGGTCTGCGATCTCGAAAAGGCCGGCGTGCGCGTTGGACTCGGCGTCGACGGCTCGGCGTCGAACGACGAATCCAATCTGATGCAGGAAGTGCGCGCCGCGTTTTTGCTTCAGCGCGCGCGGTACGGCGTCAACGCGGTCAGCCACAAGGATGCGCTGCGCTGGGCCACCAAGGGTTCGGCGGCTTGCGTCGGACGGCCCGAGCTCGGCGAGATCGCCACCGGCAAGCGCGCCGATCTGGCGCTGTTCAAGCTCGACGAATTGCGTTTCTCCGGTCACGGCGACCCGATCGCGGCGCTTGTTCTCTGCGGCGCGCACCGCGCTGACCGCGTGATGGTCAACGGCCAATGGACGGTGGAGGACGGCGTCATCCCGGGGCTCGATCTGCCGGCCCTGATGCGCCGCCACCAGGCCGCGGCGCTCATGGTGCAAGGTTAAGTAACGTTTGGATAATCGCCTCACGCTCTGACCGGTTCGGCATTTGCAATCGTCTCGACAAAGGCCGCCGCGTTCGACACCGCGCCGAACACGCCGCCCTGCATCTTGATCATCTTGATGGCGTGCAGGTGGTTGTCGCGGTCGGTCGCCGCGCAGCAATCCTCCAGCAACACGCATTCGAAGCCGCGGTCATTGGCCTCGCGCATGGTGGTGTGCACGCAGACATCCGTCGTGATGCCGGTCAGCACGATGTTCTCGATGCCGCGCAGCCGCAGCAGCAGTTCGAGGTCGGTGGCGCAGAACGAACCCTTGCCGGGCTTGTCGATGATCGGCTCGTCGGGAAGCGGCGCCAATTCGTCGATGATGTTCCAGCCCGGTTCGCCGCGCACCAGGATGCGGCCGCAGGGGCCGGGATCGCCGATGCCGGCGCCGACGCGGCGCGAGCGCCAGCGTTTGTTGTCGGGCAGGTCGTTGAGGTCGGGCCGGTGGCCTTCGCGGGTATGGAAAATGTGGAAGCCCTGCGCGCGCATGGCGGCGAGCACTTTCTTGATCGGTTCGATCGGCGCGCGCGTCAGCGAAAGGTCGTAGCCCATCTTGTCGACGTAGCCGCCGACACCGCAGAAGTCCGTCTGCATGTCGATGATGATGAGCGCGGTATTCTGCGGCCGCAGGTCGCCGTTATAAGGCCAGGGATAAGGTTCTGATTTGATGTAACGTACGGTCATCTTTGTCGCTCCGCTGCGCGGCGTGGCGTCTCCACGAGAGACGTTCACGCCGCGCGAGAGAGATCGGGGTTACTTTCCGGCTTATTTGCCGGGGATCTTGTCGTCCACGCCCTTGACGTAGAAGTTCATGCCGAGGATCTGGCCGGGTTCGAGATTGGCGCCTTTGCAATCGACCGGCTTGCCGTCCTGCCCGATGACCGGACATTTGAACGGGTGCAGCGTGCCGGCGACGATGGCGGCTTCGGTCTTCTCCGCCAAAGCCTTCACGTCGTCGGGCATGTTGGTGTAGGGCGCCATCACGACCATCTTTTCCTTCAGGCCATCCCAGGTGTCCTCGGGCTTCCAGGTGCCGGCGAGAACCGCCTTTGTTTGACGCGCGTAATACGGGCCCCAGTTGTCGATGATCGACGTCAGTTGGGTCTTGGGGCCGAACTTGATCATGTCGGAGTCCTGACCGAAGGCCAGGATTCCGCGCTGCGCCGCGACCTGCATCGCCGCCGGCGAATCGGTATGCTGCATGATCACGTCGGCACCCTGATCGGCCAGCGCCTTGGCGGCGTCGGCTTCCTTACCCGGATCGAACCAGGTGTTCACCCAGATCACCTTGAGCTTGATGTTCGGGTTGGTGGTCTGCGCGCCGAGGATCGTGGCGTTGATGCCGGAGATCACTTCCGGGATCGGGAACGAGGCGATGTAGCCGAGCGTGCCGGTCTTCGACATCTTGCCGGCGATCACGCCCTGGATGTAGCGGCCTTCGTAGAAGCGGCCGGAATAGGTACCCATGTTGGGCGCGCTCTTGAAGCCGGTCGCGTGCTCGAACGAGATCTTGGGATATTTCTTCGCTACCTTCAGCGTCGGGTCCATGTAGCCGAACGACGTGGTGAAGATCAGGGTGTGGCCGGTGCGCGCGAGCTGCTCGATCGAGCGTTCGGAGTCCGGACCTTCATTGACGTTCTCAAGGAAGGTGGTTTCCACTTTGTCGCCCAGTTCCTTCACCATCTCCTGACGGCCGACTTCGTGGCGGTAGGTCCAGCCGAGATCGCCGATCGGGCCGAGGTAGATGAAGCCGACTTTCACCTTGTCGGCGGCGGACGCGTGGTAGCTTGTCGCTGTAATCGCCAGTGCGGCGACCGCTGCGGCGGTCATCAGTAACTTTTTCATCGCGGTCTTCTCCGGGTTAGCAGACGGGTAGCTTCTTTGGGTCCCCGCAAGCACGTCGCCCGTCCGCGCGCGCTCATGGGGGATGGATTCGGAACGGTCTACCGATCGGGCACGAACACCATTCCGAGCGAAGCGGGAGCGGCGGACCCGGCGGTGCCGCGCGCACGCGAAATCAAACCCAGCACGATGACAGTAGCGAGATAAGGCAGCGACGTCATGAGTTGCGAGGGAATGGGGAGGCCTAAGGCCTGCGCGTGCAATTGCAGAATGGTGACCGCGCCGAACAGATAGGCGCCGGCGACCAGCCGGCCCGGCCGCCATGACGAAAACACCACCAGCGCCAGCGCAATCCAGCCGCGGCCGGCGGTCATGCCCGGAATGAAGAACGGCGTATAGGCGAGCGGCAGGAAGGCGCCGCCAAGTCCCGCGCAAGCGCCGCCGAACAGCACCGCGAGCATGCGAATCTTGAGCACCGGATAGCCGAGCGCGTGCGCCGACGTGTGGCTGTCGCCGACCGCGCGCAAAATCAGCCCGGCGCGCGTGCGGTAGAGGAACCACCAGATTCCCGCCACCAGGGCGACCGAGAAATAGACGAAGCCGTCCTGGCCGAACAGAATGCGGCCGACAATCGGGATGGCGGTGAGGCCGGGAATATAAAGCGCCGGCGCCGGGACGATTTTTTCGCCGACAAAACCCGCGCCAATCAGGCCGGAGAGGCCGACGCCGAGAATGGTGAGCGCCAAACCCGCCGCCACCTGGTTGACCGCCATGCCCAGCGTCAGGAAAGCGAAAATACAGGACAGCGCCGCACCGGCGGCGATGCCGCACAGGGCGCCGAGAAAGGTCGAGCCGGTGAGATAGGCGCCGGCAAAACCGCAGGCCGCGCCCATGATCATCATGCCTTCGACGCCGAGATTGAGCACGCCCGAGCGCTCGACCACCAGCTCGCCGGCCGCCGCCAGCAGCAGCGGCGTCGAGGCGGCGATCACCGACAGGATGATGGCTTCAAGCAGTCCCATGAACGTTTCCTTGGGCGGCCTTTTTAAGCGGGAAGATCAGGCGGATGCGGTAAAGGATCAAGGAATCGCAGGCCAGCACGTAGAACAGCAGGATGCCCTGGAACACCTTGGTCAGATCGAGCGGGATTTTCATCGAGATTTGCGCGCCCTCGCCGCCGATGAAGGTGAGCGCGAGAAACAATCCGGCGATCAGTATGCCGACCGGGTTCAGGCGTCCGAGGAAGGCGACGATGATGGCGGTAAAGCCGTAACCGGGCGAGATGCCAGGTTGCAGCACGCCGACGGGACCGGCCACTTCGATGATGCCGGCAAGGCCCGCCAGCGCGCCGGACACCATGAAGGTGAAGATCACGAGCTGTTTGGAGTTGAAGCCGCCGAAGCGCGCGGCCCGCGGCGCCGCGCCCACCACGCGACTTTCGAATCCCTTGATGGTGCGGCCCAGCATCACGGTCGCCAGCATCACGACAATGAGCGCGGCGACGGAGCCGGCATGCAGACGGCTGCCGTCGAGCAAGGTCGGCACGGTGGCGACCGGATCGAAGGCCGCGGTGGTCGGAAAATTCAGCCCCTTCGGATCGCGCCACGGGCCGCGCACCAGATAGTCCATGATCAGATCGGCGACATAGACCAGCATCAGGCTGGTGAGGATTTCATTGGCGCCGAAGCGCACCTTGCAGATCGCCGGAATCAGCGCCCACAGCGCGCCGCCGAGCGCGCCCATCACCAGCATGGCCGGCAACACCCAATGTCCGGCGCCGGTGCCGTTGGTGACGACGGCGAGCCAGCTGCCACATACTGCGCCCATGATGAACTGGCCCTCGGCGCCGATATTCCAGACATTGGCCAGATAGCAAAGCGACAGACCGATCGCGATCATCACCAGCGGCGTCGCTTTCACGGCGATTTCCATCAGCGAGTAGGAATCGGTCAACGGCTCGACGAAATAGACATTGAGCGCAGCGATCGGATTCTTGCCCAGGATTGCGAACAGCACCGCCATGGTGATCAGCGTGAATGCGATGGCGATCAGGGGCGAGGCTACCGCGATGAATGTCGAGCGCTCGGCACGCTTCTCAAGCACCAACTGCATGGACTGCCTCTTTCTGGCCGGTGCTTTCACCGGCCGGGCTTCCGCCCATCAGCAGGCCGAGCTTCTCGCGGTTCGCAGAAGCCGCTGGAATTGGCTCGGACAGATGGCCATGAAACATCACGGCGATGCGGTCGGAGATTTCGGCCAGTTCGTCGAGGTCCTGGCTGATCACCAGCACGGCGGTGCCGCGGCCGGACAGATCGAGCAGCGCCTGCCGGATGACGGCGGCGGCGCCGGCATCGACGCCCCAGGTCGGCTGGCTCACCACCAGCACACCGGGCTCGCGCAGGATTTCGCGGCCGACGATGAATTTCTGCAAATTGCCGCCCGACAGGCTGGCCGCCTCCGGGTCGCGCTTGGCCTTGCGCACGTCGAAAGTCTTGGTGGTCTTGTCGACGGTTTCAAGCGTCGCCGGCTTGTCGATGAAGCCGTGGTTGACCATGTGGCTTGCGGCGTGGCCGGTGAGCAGCGCGTTTTCCGACAGTTTCATGCGCGGCGCTGTGCCGTGGCCGAGCCGTTCTTCCGGCACGAAGGCGGCGCCGAGCCGGCGGCGCTCGGTCACCGACATCAGGCCGGCCGCTTCGCCGTCGATGACGATGTTGCCTTCGGCGCCGGACAGCCGCTCGCCGGACAGCGCCGCAAAAAACTCGTCCTGGCCGTTGCCGGCAACGCCGGCAATGCCGAGGATTTCGCCGCCTTTGACCTCCAGTGAAATACTTTTGAGATAGGTGCCGTGCGGGTCGTCAGGCTCCAGCGACAAATCCTTGATCACCAGCCGCGGCACCGTAGTGGCGCGCGCGGCGCCGGCCTTGACGATGCCGATGTCGGCGCCGACCATCATGCGCGCCAATGATGCGGCGGTTTCCTGGTGCGGATTGCAGGTCGCGACTTTCTTGCCGCCGCGCAGAATGGTGGCCGTGTCGCACAGCCGCTTCACCTCTTCCAGCTTATGACTGATGTAGAGCAACGCGCGGCCTTCGCTGCGCAGCCGCTCGAGCACGATGAAAAGCTGGTCGGCTTCCTGCGGCGTCAAGACCGCGGTCGGCTCGTCGAGGATCAGCAGCTTTGGGTTTTGCATCAGCGCGCGAACGATCTCGATGCGCTGGCGTTCGCCGACCGACAGCCGCCACACTTCGCGTTTGGGATCGAGCGGCAGGCCATAGTCGTTGGAGACTTTCGCCAGCCGCGCCGACATGTCTGCGAAGCTTTCCTTGCCGTCGAGACCGAGCGCGACGTTTTCGGCCACCGTCAGATTTTCGAACAGCGAGAAGTGCTGGAACACCATGCCGACGCCTTGCGCGCGTGCCGCCGAAGGTCCGACCAGCACGACCTTTTCGCCCATCCAGCGCATTTCGCCGGCGGTCGGCTGAATGAGGCCGTACATCACCTTGACCAGCGTCGACTTGCCGGCGCCGTTTTCGCCAAGCAGCGCGTGGATTTCGCCGGCGTAGAGATCGATGTCGATTGAATCGTTGGCGGCGAATGTGCCGTAGAGCTTGGTCATGCCGATGGCTTGCAACAGCGGAGCCGCCGCCGGGGGACCTTGCGCGGGCACTGGATTCAACATGCTTACAAAGGCCTTGGACGCATACGCGGCGGGGAGGGCTTGCCGCTTCACAATTCTGTCAAGCCAATAGTGTGCCAAATACCGCGGCGGCAGAAGCCACCAATAAGCAGCAGTGCATGATTAATTTAGCGCCATCCGGCCGCTGCTGCGCCGCAAAATTTTTAAGTCGCAATGGCAGGCGGCGAATCGAAACCCAAAGTATTTCGTTCCTGGAGAACCGAATACCGTTTTTCCGAACGGACTTTCGCCAGAATTATCCGGCGAATAACGGGACCTGCGCCCACAAAGCGTTGCAGCGACGCAACAGTGGATAAGATTCAACTTGGCTATTGAGCGCCCCGTACAATGCTGCCCGCTTTTTAGACATCGAAATGCGCGTGTGGATTTGGATTCCAAGCCGGTTTATCGGCGCTGGCGGCTATCGGATTATTCAATCAAACCGCGGTTATTTGAAGAAATTTCCAGTGGCTTCAATCCCGCCGCTGTTGGGCGCGCAATTGTTTTTTGCATCGAGGCTGCAAAACCCGCCATAAACTGCGGAATCTTAAGGCTTTCCCCCCGCGATCCGCACTGATTAGCTTTTTGTGACAGAAAAAAAGCTTGTCAGTTCGCAACTCGTTGGGGGTCCAAACATGTACGTTAAGAAACTGGCGCTCGCCGCACTTCTCGCCGCGACCGCAACCGGTTATGCCGCCGCGGCCGATCTTCCGGTCAAGGCCGCGAAGGCGGCTCCGGCCATTCCGTTCTTCTTGGTGAACGACAACTCGCTCACCGCAAGCTGGTCGCCGACTGCCACCGATCCGGGCGCCGGCAAGGTCGGCAAGTACGACCTCGTCTTCGTCCACTTCGACGTGTGGGCTTACGGCACCAACTTCTTGGCAGCCGATCTCACGACTTACGGCACATCGGATTCGGCGAACCAGGTTTTTGCCGGTCAAGCCAATTCGCCGGCATCGGAGTTCTACGGCCTGTTCCGCAGCACGTTCGGCTGGAACGAAATCTTCAACACCAAGGCCTTCGCTATTGGGCCGCTGACCAACATTTCGTTTGAAGTCGGCGCCGACGGTGAAACGGAAAACGCCCAAATTCACGCCCGCAAGAGGGACGTGGTGGCCGGCTTGAATTTTACCTTCATGCTGCCGTACAAGGGCAACCTGTCGATCTCGCCCTTGTATTACAAAGAATGGAACCACAACCAGTTCGTGGCGACGGCGACCAACGCTGGCAACATGGACTTTAACGGCACCTGGGCGGTGGAAACTGGTTATGCCATTCCGCTCGGCTTCCTGCCTTCCTATGTTCCGCTCACCTTCGGTGGCTCCGCGAACTGGTACGGCCCGAAGGGCACCGGAAACGCGGGCACCCTCGCCCAGACCAAGACAGAATCCAAATACGAGAACCACCTGACGCTCGACGTTGGCAAGCTCCTCTGGGCCAAGCCGGGCATGCTGAGCACCTTTGTTGGCTACACCTATTGGGTCAACAAGTACGGCATCGATATCAACGATCCGGCTCAAATTGCTGCTGGCGGCGCGAACGGCGCCAAGGAAAGCACCTGGACGGTCGGCACGACGGTCGCTTTCTGATCGCTGCACGCTAGTCTTCAATCTCAAGCACGCCGGTCGAGCAATCGACCGGCGTGTTGCTTTTTGGACCGCTTGATCAGCTTCCGCGGTAAGTCGAATAGCTCCAGGGCGTCATCACCAGCGGCACGTGATATCGGCCTTCCGGCTCCGCGATCGAGAAGCGGATCGGCACGACGCCGAGATAAGGCGGATCGCTCAACGCAAGGCCGGCTGCCGCGAAATAGCCGGCAACATCGAAACGCAGTTCATAGGTGCCGATCGGTACCGGCCGCCCGGCGATGAGCGGCTTGCCGGTCCGGCCGTCGCTGTTGGTCGCGGTACGCAGCAGCAGACGATCTTGCCCCGCGTCAGATAGCTCCCACAGTTCGATGGCGACTCCTGCGGCGGGCTTGCCGCCTTGGACATCGAGCACGTGGGTCGACAGGTGGCCGGAGAGGCTCAGGCGCTGCGGCGCTTCGACCCGCGCGTCGAGCCGCAACGCCGCAATCCGGAAGATTTCGCCGAGCGCGGTATTCATTTCATCGCCGGCGCCGTGGCCGAGGCGGCGTTCGAATTCCCGCAGGATCGAATCTTTAGTGTGCCGGCGCACGCAGACGATGAAGGGGATGCCGAATTTGGTCTGATAGGCATCGTTGAGCCGGGTGAAGCGGGCGAATTCCTCGTCCGAGAGCCGGTCGAGGCCGACGCTGGCCTGCTCATTGGTCGAATCGGCGGTCAGCGCGCCCGCCCGCGCCGCCTTGCCGGCGAGATCGGGATGCGCCTTCACCAGCGCCAGCCGCGTTTCGGCAGGCGCGGCCGTGACTGCGGCCATCATGGCCTCATGCAGCGCCAGCAATGTGGGAAAGGGCCGGCGGCGGCTCGACGCTTTCGCAACCCAGGGCGAATGTTCGTAAATGTCGGCGAGTGCGGCAATGAAGTCGGCTTCGCTCGCCGCGTTCAGACTAGGCAGAGAGTAAGTCGTCATTTGTCCGGCGCGCCGGCGGCGATCCAGGCGGCCAGCACCTGCCGTTCGTCCGCCGAGATCTCCGTGACATTGCCCGGCGGCATGGCGCGCGAGCGCACCGCGTTGATATCGATCATCCGGGCATGCAGCTTGATCTGCTCGGGACTGTCCAGCAGCACCCCCTTGGGCGCCGTGACAAATCCGCTCCATACCGGCTCGGCGGCATGGCACATGCTGCAGCGTGAAAGCACGATTTCCTGCACCGCCGCGAATTTTGGCGCCGGCATGGCGCCCATCTTGATGCCGGCGCCGGTGCCGGACAGCCAGGCGATCGCCAGCATGCCGGCGGCGGCCACTGCCCAAGTCCATAGCGGACCTTCCTTGCCCTCATGCCGCGAATTGAAATAGTGCCGGATGACCGGACCGATCAGCAGCACGATGGCGACGATCAGCCAATTGAAGCGGGTCGCGAAGAACAGCGGGTAATGGTTGCTCAGCATCAGGAATACGACCGGCAGCGTCAGATAATTGTTGTGTACCGAACGCTGCTTGCCGAACTCGCCCCAGGCCGGGTCCGGCTCTTTGCCCGCGATCAACGCGGCCACGGTCTTGCGCTGGTAGGGCATGATGATGGCGAAGACGTTGGCCACCATGATGGTGCCGATGAGCGCGCCGATCTGGGTGAAGGCGCCGCGTCCGCTGAAAACATGGGTAAAGCCATATGTCAGCGCGACCAGGAAGACATAGCCGACCAGCGCCAACGCCACTTCGTGTTTGCCGAGCGGCGAGCGGCACAGCACTTCATAGGCGATCCAGGCCGCGGCCAGGCTGAAGAAGGCGACCGCCGCCGCCATCGGCGCGTTGAGGTCCAGCACCGACTTGTCGACCAGGAAAAGCTCGGCGTTGAAGTAATAGACCACGACCAGGAGCGCGAAGCCCGAGAGCCAGGTCGTATAGGCTTCCCATTTAAACCAGGTCAGTTCATCCGGCATGGTCGCGGGCGCGACCATGAATTTGATCATCTGATAGAAGCCACCGCCGTGCACCTGCCAGGATTCGCCTTTGACGCCGCCGGGCAGCGCGTCGTGGTTCTTGAGGCTGAGATCGAGATGGATGAAGTAGAACGACGAGCCGATCCACGCGATGCCGGCGATGACGTGCAGCCAGCGGATAATGGCGCTCAGCCATTCGGTCAGGACGATATCCAAGGCAAATAGACCTTTGTAAACGCCCGGGCACGTCACCATGCCAGATCGCCGCCGGTTTGTTCAAGTAAGATTGCAAAAGCCAGCGGTGCCGCAAGGCCTCGCTATCTGCCGGGCCTCATACGAAGCACCCGATCTCGGCAAAGCCCTTCGCCACTGGATAGCCGGTCACCTCGACGCCCGCGGCATCCAGCCACGCATGAGCATCGAGCGGCTTGTCCCGCCCGCGGGCCGCACCGAAATGCATCGCGCTGGCGACACCGCGCCGCTTGAGCATGATGCGTGCGGCCATGGCCTGCGGCAGGCACACGGCTTTGAACGGCACATAGGACGCCGAGCGCGTCACGGCCCAGCCGACATCTTTGGCAAGCTGCGCATGCTCCGGCGATGTACGGCCTCTTGCTTGTAATGCGCGGGTGTCGGTCGGCGGCACGAAGGTCCCGAAACGGCGCGCCAAGCGTGGAAACGGAATGAATATCAAAGCCAGCCGCGCCAGCATCAGCCACATCACGGCCTCGGCCGTCAGCGCACGGCGATGGGGGCCAACCTGAGCAAACCGGTTCAGCAAGCGGCGGGTCGTGCGCAAACGCCCCATGTCTCATCATCCTGCTAAAACCGAGGAACTATAACGTCACTTCTTCCTGATGCGAAATGTTAGAAGGCCTTCGGCTTCCGACTTGTCTTCCAGCACATCGCCGGTCTGGCGCAGCAGATTGGGAATATCGAGCGCGGCCAGCGGGTCGGTGCATTCCGCCACGATCAGGTCGCCCGACTTCAGACTCGACAGTTTTTTGCGCACCCGCAGCGCCGGAAGCGGGCATTTCAGACCGCGCAGGTTCATGGTTTCAGCGGTCAAGACACTTTTTCCTGTCGCATGATCTTACCCGAAAACCGGCTCCCGCTTTTCGGGATCATGCGAGTGGCACCATCGACAATTTCGGATCGGTTGCCGGAATATCGGCTTCCGGCAATCCCAGCTCCTTGCGCACGATATTGGTGCCGCGCGTCAGCGCCACCATCTTGTAGAACGCGTGCATGCGGCTCATCGACTGGCGGCCGAAGCCGCAGTCGCTGGTGAGGATCAGCCGCTCCGGCTCGATATGCTTCAGCGCGCGGCGGATCAAATCGGCGATTTCCTCCGGCCGCTCGACTTGCAGCGTGCGGTGGCTGATGACGCCGAGCGCGATCTTCTTGTTCTTGGAGATCATCGTGCCGAAATGTTCGAGGTCCATGCCTTTGTTGAAGGCGCCCTCGACGGTCAGCACGTCGCAGTCGATCTGGTCGAGATAGGGCAGCGCGGCCTTGTAGGATTGATCCTTGCTAGCGACCCGCTGGGCAGCGGGCGAACCCCAGCAGGTGTGGCACCACACTTCGCATTTGTCGCGCAGGCCCTTCACTTCCACATTGAAGGCCTCGACCCATTGCTGCGGTTTGATTTTCTGGTTGGGGTCGGCGATGACCTGGTGGATCGCCGGTTCCTCGACTTGCAGCAACGGCGCGCCGGCGTCGGCCAATGCGTGGTATTCGCGGTTAAGCGCGACCGACAGATCCATCAACAGATCGAGCCGATCCTTGTAATGTTCGTTGGTCAACATCAGCGCCAAGATTTGCGCCGATATGGTGCCGATCTTGACCGGCTTGTCGGTCATCGGCGCGATCGCCTTGTAGGCGCGGTCGAGCTGCAGCGACGTCGCGCCGATCTTGCCCACGACCGGCGGCGTCATGCGGGTCTCGATGACTTCCCACATCAGGTCCCCGGGACCCTTGTCGGCCATGAAGCCGGCCGGTGGTACTTCCACCTGCGGTTCGCCGATGCCGCCGACACGTTCGGTGACGTAGCTGACCCAGCCGCGTCCGGCGACGTCGTCGTCGAGCCGGGTGTCGCCGTCCACCATGATGTCGATGCCGGCGCGATGCTGGGCCGCCACATGGCAGGCCAGGCAGTCGAAATGCTGCTCGCGATAGGCCAGACGGGAGAAGCCGTGCGACAACGGAATGCCGCGCAGGTTTTCGGTGTACCAACTGGGCCGGGGCAGGGCCCCGGTGGTGGTGGTGAGCAGCGCTTTATCTTTTGTTGCTGTAAACACGTGTTTCGTCCCTGGAAATCCGCCGCTGTGTCGTCCGGCTGGTTGGAGTAGACTAAAAGTTCTGTAGCCAACAAGGTCAAGCACGGAAACGATGACCGGCGCGTCCGAGACCATACAAACGATTGCACGGCTGACGCCGCTCGCCGACGTGTTGGCGATGGTCGATCTGGACGTGAAGCCGGTCACGCCGCGCACAGTCGAATTGACCGGCGCGGCGGGTCGCACTTTGGCGGTCGATGCCATGGCGCCGTCGCGCCCGAGCGCGCCCTTGGCCCTGCTCGATGGCTGGGCGATCGCGGCCGACGCCACTTTGGGCGCCGGCAGCTATGCGCCCGCGCTGCTGCCCGAGATGCCGCAACGCGTCGAGGTCGGGCAGCCGATGCCGCACGACGTTGACAGCGTCGCACCATTTGACGCCGTGAAAATTTCCGGCGGCCGTGCCGAAGTTCTAAGTATCGTCAATCCGGGCGACGGCGTTCTGGCGGCCGGCGCCGATTGCGATCCTGCGATTCCATTGCGCCGCGCCGGCGAACGTCTGTCGCTAACCGATCTCGCGGCTTTTGCGGCGGCGGGCATTGCGCGCATCACGGTGCGCGAGCCGCGCGTCCGCGTCATGCCATTGCGCGGTAGTGGTATCATCATGGCCGCCGCGCGTCTGGTGGCAGGCGACATCGAACGTCGTGGCGGTTCGGTGCGGCTCGACGATGCCGGCCGCGATCTTGGCGGCGCGCTCGGTGCGGAAAACAACGATGCCTTGGTCGTCATCGGCGGCACCGGCAACGGCCGCAACGACAGCAGCGTGCAGGTTCTGGCGCGTGACGCCCGGCTCGCCGTGCATGGCGTCGCGTTGACGCCGGGGGAGACCGCCGCGATCGGATTTTCCGGCGTGCGGCCCGTGCTGATGCTGCCGGGGCGGCTCGACGCCGCGCTTGCCGTTTGGCTTCTGCTCGGGCGGCGCATTCTGGAGCGGCTGTCTTCCACCACGCATAAAGAGAACGAGCCGGTCGAAACGCTTGTCTTGGCACGCAAGGTCACCTCGACCGTTGGGTTGGCCGAACTGGTACCGGTGCGGCGCGTCGGCAACGAGGCCGAGCCGATGGCGATCAAATATCTGTCGCTGTCATCGCTGGCGCGCTCGGACGGCTGGAT
>DASWPX010000080.1:0-8609 GCA_036398395.1 Pseudolabrys sp.
CGCAACTGCTGCTCGCGGCCGTAATCGGTGTAGAAATGCGTCCAGTGCTCGATGCCGTGGGCCTCCAGCCATTTCTCCTTGGACGCCGCGCGCACGAAGCCTTCGAAATTGCCACGCGGATGCAGTCCCTGGCCGCCCCAATTGGCCGCCGAGAACAGCGGCGTCACGACCCTGTCCCAGACCGGCGAGCGGTCGCGGTGATATTTGTCGTCGAGCGGATGTTTGAGAATGTTGCCGCCGAAATCGACGCGGTTCCTGGCGAGTTCTTCGTCCGACAGCGTTTCGGGTCCGCAGACTAGCTCGCCATGCACGCGGCTGCGCCCGCCGCGCTCGCCGGCGCCGTATTGCACGGTCTTGACCTGCATATCGAACCAGTTTTCCCAGAACGTCGAGAGGATGCCGCCGTGATGCGTCATGTCGCGGTACCAGTCGGCCGAGCCTTCCCAGACGCACATGGCGGCCAGATGCGGCGGCTGCAGCGAGGCGACGTGCCACTGGTTCATGCCGAAATAGGAAATGCCGTTGAGGCCGACCTTGCCGTTCGACCAAGGCTGTACGCCGGCCCATTCGATGCAGTCGTAGAAATCCCTGGTCTCGCGCGGCGAGAAATGATCGATCACGCCGGGCGAACAGCCGCAGCCGCGCGAATCCACGCGCACGCAGGCGTAATCGTGCGGCACCCATTTCTCGGGGTCGACCACTTCCCAGTTCTGGTATTTGTTGGTCGAGCCCGCCGTGACGTCGGGATGCTTTTCCACCATGCGGTTCCAGGCGCTCGGATAGCCGTCCTGGAAGGCGAGGTTCTTGGCGTAGGGGCCGTAGGTCAGCAGCACCGGATATTGGCCGTCCTTGACCGGGCGGAACACGTCGGCGCGCAGCACCAGGCCGTCGTCCATGGTGATCGGCACGTTCCAGTCGATGCGCATGCCGTCGCGAATTTCGGACAGTTTTTGAATCGACATCCCGTCCTCCCCGTGACCGTGTCATGGCCGGGCTTGTCCCGGCCATCCACGTCTTGTTTTGGCGTCAGCTTAAAGACGTGGATGCCCGGCACAAGGCCGGGCATGACGGAGGGTGGCGCTTTGAAACAACTGGCCGCTATCGCTTGCGCTTCACCTTGGCCATCTTCTCCAGCACCGCGCAGACCGCGGCGGTGTCCTGCGCGCCATAGCCGCTCGCCTGGGCTTTCAGGTAGACGGGCTTCGAGGCATCGAACATCGGCGTCGGCACCTTGATCTTCTTGGCGTAGTCGCCGATCACCTGCATGTCCTTATCCCAGACGTCGATCTTCATGGTGACGTCGGTGTATTTGCCCTTCACCATCATCGGCGCGCGCAATTCGAAGATGCGCGAATTACCGGCGCCGCCCTGGATCAGGTCGAAGATCGCCTGCGGCGCCAGCCCGGCCTTCATGCCGTAGACCATGGCCTCGGCGCTGGCGACGTTGTTGATGGCGACCAACAGGTTAGCGACGTATTTCATCTTGCTGCCGTTGCCGAAGGCGCCGACGTCGTAGACGTGGCGGCCGAAGGCTTCGAACATCGGCTTGAGGCGCTTGATGCCGACCTTGTCGCCGCTGGCGTAGAACACGACGTCGCGATTGGCGGCCTGCGAGCCGGTGCCGCTGACCGGGACGTCCAGCATCTTATGGCCGGCCTTGCGCAGCACGCGCTCGGCCTTCTCCTTGTCGGAAATTGCGAAGGTGCTCATCTCCACGATCAGTTTGCGCGGCAGCTTGATGGCGGCGAGCACGCGTGCCGTGTCGGCGAGCGCCTGCGGTTTGGGCAGGCTGGTGAGGATGACCGGCGTCTTCTCGGCAACGTCGACGGCGCTGGAGGCGATCTCGACGCCGGCGCGCTTGGCCTCGCGGCGGCGCGCCGCGCTGATGTCGTAGCCGACCACGCGCCAGCCGGCGGCGGCCAGGTTTTTGGCGAAGGACCCGCCCATGATGCCCAGCCCGATCACACCGACCGTGCCCTTGGACTTTTTCGCAGCCATTCCGATTTCTCCCGGTGAAACTCGAACGCGTGTCAGCACCGCGTTTGTACCGTCTTATGCGTTCCAGCCCGGACCTGTCGAGTGGGGTTTCGCAGCCAGCGCCGATCGCCTATCGTCGCCGGTAAAAGCGTATCGGGAGGATGCATGAAAATCGGCGTAGCGGGTCTCGGCAATATGGGCGCGGCGATCGCGGCGCGGCTGATCGAAGTCGGCCATCAGGTCACCGTGTGGAATCGCAACGCCGCCAGGACCAAGCCTTTGGTGGAGGCCGGCGCGAAAGTCGCGGCGACGCCGGCCGAACTCGCCGGCGCGGTCGAGGCGGTCATCACCATTCTCACCGACGGCGCGGCGATCGACGCCGTCTATAACGGGCCGTCCGGCCTGTTGTCCGGCGACGTCAAGGGCAAGCTGTTCATCGAGATGAGCACGGTGGCGCCGAAGGTCGAAACCGATCTCGCGCCCAGGGTGCGCGCCAAGGGCGCGACGCTGGTCGAATGTCCGGTCGGCGGTTCGACCGCGCCGGCGCGCCAGGGCAAACTGCTCGGCCTGATGGGCGCCGACGACGCCGATGCCGCCCGCGCCAGGCCTATTCTCGAACAGCTCTGCCGCAAGGTCGAACATTGCGGGCCGGTCGGCGCCGGCGCCTCGATGAAACTCGCGATCAATCTGCCGCTGATGGTGGCCTGGCAGGCTTACGGCGAGGCCTTCGCGATGGCGCGCGATCTCGGCTGGGAGCCCAAACGCCTGGTCGACCTGTTGGCCGAGAGCAACGGCGCCAACAACGCGCTCAAGATGCGCGTCGACATGATCGTCGCCATGATGGAAGGCCGCGACCCGGGCCCGACCACTTTCACCATCGACAACGCCGTCAAGGATCTGCGCACCATGGTCGCCACGGGTGAATCGAAAGGCGCCGATATGCCGGCGGCCAAGGCTGCGCTTGCGGCCTTCGAGGATGCCGCCGAGCACGGCCTCGGCGGCGGCGACGGCTCGCGCATGGCGGTCTATTGGGCGAGCCGCAAAAAGTGAAAAAACGGGGGGACGACCATGAAGCTGTTTTCGTTCTGGCGGTCGCTGGCGACCTATCGCGTGCGCATCGCGCTCAATCTCAAGGGGCTCAGCCCCGAAGTGATTGAGGTCGATCTGATCAAAGGCCATCAGCGCGACCCGAAATACCGTGAGGTCAATCCGATGATGGCGTTGCCGGCGCTGGTCGACGGCGACGGCCCGGTGCTGTTCGAGTCGCTGGCGATCCTGGAATATCTCGACGAGACCCATCCCAATCCACCGCTGCTGCCGAAAGACGCCAAAGGCCGCGCGCGCGTGCGCGGGCTGGCGCAGATCGTGGCCTGCGATTCGCATCCTTTGATCGTGCCGCGCGTGCGCGAATATCTGGCGCGCGAATTCAAGGTCGACGAGGCCGGCGTGCAGACATGGGCGCAGCATTGGCACAAGGCCGCGCTTGGCGGCCTCGAAGAGCATCTGGCGACCGAGAAGGAAACAGGCACTTATTGCCAGGGCGATCAGATCACGATTGCCGATATCTGCCTTGCCAGTCAGGTGGCGGGCGCGAATTTCTTCAAGGTTGATCTGGCACCGTACCCGACGGTCGCCCGCATCGCCGCCACCTGTGCCAAGAACGACGCCTTCGCACGCGCCCATCCGCTCAAGCAGCCCGGCGCGCCGGCGGCGGCGGCGTAAGCCATGCTCAACACAGCAATCGTCGGTCTCGGCTGGTGGGGCAAGACGCTGGTCAAGGCGGCCAAGGATTTCGGCGCGCCGCTGCGCTTTACCCGCGGCGTATCGCTGGAGCCGGACACGGTGCGCGACTTTGCCGCCGAATATAAACTCGCGCTCGGCACCTCGCTCGACGAAGTCATCGCCGATCCTTCGATCGAAGCGGTAGTACTGGCGACGCCGCACAGCAAGCACCCGGCGCAGGTCAAGGCCATCGCCGCGGCCGGCAAGCACATCTATTGCGAAAAGCCCTTCGCGCTGTCCAAGGCCGAAGCCGCGGCGATGCTGGAGGCGGTCAAGCGCGCCGGCGTCGTCATCGGTGTCGGCCATCATTTCCGGCTGATGCCGTCGATGCGCGTTTTGGCCGAGCTGAAGGAGCAGGGCGCCTTCGGCGCCATCATGCAGGTCGAAGGCAATTACAGCCACGATTGGCTGGCGAATTATCCGGCCGACAGCTGGCGCATGCAGGCGGCGGAGAGCCGCGCCGGCGGCATGACCGGCATGGGCATTCACGTGCTCGACTGCTTCCGCGATCTGGCCGGCCCGATGAAGCGCATCTCGGCGCTGTCGAGGTCGCGCGCGCTCAAGCTGGATACCGGCGACACCACGGCGGCGCTGATCGAGTTCGAAAGCGGCGCCACCGGCACGCTCGGCACCACGATCAAGACGCCGTTCCGCTGGCGGGTCGCGGTCTTTGGCGAGAACTGCTGGGCCGAAAGCGTGACCGAAACGCGGGCGATCGTGCATCGTGCCGGCAAGGAGACCGAGATCATCGACCGCCCGGCCGACAATCATCTCGGCCGCAATCTTGATTACTTCGCCAAGGCCGCGATGGGGCAGGGCGTCTTCCCGATCTCGCCCGAGGGCATCCTGCAGACGGCGTCGGCACTGGAAGCGGTGTTCAAGTCGGTGGATGCCGACGGCGCGTGGATGGCGGTGTGATCAGGCGCGCAGTTTGCGCGTCTTCGTTCCCGCAATCGCTGCATCCCACCGCTCATGGATTTGCGCGACTTCGCGCTCGAAGCGCTCCAGGAATATCCGCGCCTGATTCGACAGCGTGCGCCGCGTCGGCTGGATCACGACGAACTCGGCATGCAGCTCGGGCTCGGCGATCGGGTTGACGATCAAGTCGCCGTGGCCGATGTCGTTGACCGAGATCACGCTCGGCAGCACGGTCACCCAGTTCGAGCGCGCGACGAATTCCAGCGTCGCGATCATGGCATCCATTTCCAGCATGGCCTCGACCTCGACGCCGTGGCTCTGGAAATAGGTATCGAGATTGCGCCGCCGGATATTGTCGGGCCCCGGCACCACGATCTTCAGCGGCTTGCACTCGGATAGCCGGACGGGCGCCAGCGGCGTGAAGCCGGCGCGCGGCCCGGAGACCAGCATTTCGCGGTCGCGCACGAGCAGCCGTGACTTCAGGCCGATGGTGCCTTCGAAGGCCGGCACCACCGCGAAGTCGAGTTCGTCGTCGAGCACCATGTCGGTGAGCGCGCCGCTATAGCCCTCGACGATGTGCAGCCGCACCTCGGGGCAGCGCGGGACAAAATCATCAAGCACCGGCGCCAGCACCGCGCGCGTGAAGGTCGGCATCAGGCCGATGCGCAGGTCGCCGGTGACCTGGCCCGCAAGCCCGCGCGCCTCTTCGGCGGCATGCGCCAGCGTGCCGACCGCCTCGACGCAGCGCTTGTAGTAGCGCAGGCCCGCCGGCGTCGGGGTCACGCCGCCGGTCGTGCGCTCGAACAGCTTGACCCCGAGCGTGCGCTCGGCCGCGGCGACGTGCTGGGAAATGCCGGACTGGGTGGCGTTTTCCCGGGTCGCGGCGCGGGTGAAGGAGCCTTCCTCGCACACCGCGATGACGGCGCGGACCTGCCGCAATGGGATATTGGCCACGCACACCCCCACCGGAAGCCATTAGAAATTCTAATGAGCGAGCGCAGAATATATTATTTAGGCCGGCCAAGCCAACAGGCTTAGACTTTGCCGCAATCAACAGGAAACGGCGGTTTAAAGCGCCGTTCGCGGGAGGAAATCATGGGTACGGCGAATTTCGGCACCGTCGGTCTCGATTGGCAGCAGCGCGTCAATTGGGAACGGCTGCGCGAGTACCGCATCGAGCGCGCGCGCACGATGATGAAGAAGCACGGCCTCGGCGCCGTGCTCTGCATGTACGACGAGAACGTGCGCTACATCACCGGCACGCTGACGCCGGGCTGGAACCGCCTCAAGCCCGGCCTGCGCTACGCCATGCTGTGCGGCGACGGCCGGCCGATTTTGTTCGAACAGGGCGATCTCGGTTTCCAGATCGAGCGCCACTCGCCTTGGATTCCGAAATCCAACGTGCGGCATTCCTTCGCCTGGATCAAAGGCGCGGCCGGTCCCGCTTCGACCCAGCAGGTCAACAAATTCGCCGCCGCCGTCATCCAGGCGATGAAGGACAACGGCGTCGCCGGCCAGAAGCTCGGCGTCGACTTCGTCGACATCAACATGATCAACGTCTTCAAGGAAAAGGGCATCAACTGGGTCGACGGCATGACGCCGATGATGGAAGCGCGCGCCGTGAAAAGTCCGGATGAGCAGGAATGCTTCCGCATCGTCGGCGCCATCGGCGACGCCACGCATTGGGAGTGCATGAAGTTCCTGCGCCCCGGCATCACCGAAAATCAGGTGACCGCGCATCTGATGGAATATCTCTACAACATCCCCGGCATGGAAGACGTCGAGGACGTCATCGTGTCGTCCGGCCCCAACACCTGGCCGAACTGGCGCAACTTTTCCGACCGCATCATCCAGCCCGGCGACATCGTGTTCATGGATTTGGCCGCGCTGACGTGGAACGGCTACAAGTCCTGCTACTACCGCACCTATTGCGTCGGCAAGGAGCCGAGCAAAGAGCAAAAAGAGACATACGACACCGCCTACAAGTGGTTGTATGACTCGATCGGCGCGGTGAAGGTCGGCGCCACCACGCGCGACATCGCGCTGAAGTGGCCGTCGGCGATGGAGACCTGGGGTTACGAGGACGAAGACCAGGCCGCCGCGAACCTGTGGGGCCACGGGCTCGGTCTTGCGCAATACGATCCGCCGGTGATCTCGCGCATCTGGTCGCTCGACCAGCCGGTCGAGATTCTTGAGGGCATGACCTTCGCGCTCGAAACCCAGCACGGCAAGCGCTTCCGCTACGGCGTGCGCATCGAGGAAATGCTGATCGTGCACAAGAACGACATCGAAATCGTGTCGAACTTCCCGGTCAAGCAGATCACCGTGGTCGATCCGATCCCGGGTTACGGCGATCACGTCAAATATCTCTTACCTCTCCCCGCTCGCGCAGCGAGCTCGGCCTGCCGAAGCGTAGCGAAGGCTGGCCGGGCGAGGGGGTCTCACGGAAATCTGAGCAAATCGATACGCCCCCTCATACCAACCTTCTCCCCGCATGCGGGGAGAAGGAGCGCGCCGAGCGTGCGGTAATGTTTGAGATCAAATCGTCATGACCGCGTTCATCCTCCCGCTTACCGATCCCGCCGCGCTCGACCCCGAGAAGGTCGGGCCGAAGGCGACCAATCTCGCCGCGCTCACGCAAGCGGGATTGCCGACGCCGGGCGGCTTCGCGCTCACCGCGGAAGCCTATCGACACCAGGCGCGGCATATCGGCATCGACAAGATGCTCGCCGAATACAACGCCGCCGACGTGCCGGCGTCGCGGCGGATGTCGATCGCCATACGCCTCGCGATCTACCAGCAGCCGATCGCGCCGGAAATTCTCGAACCGCTGCTTACCGCCTGGCGCGCGCAAGCCGCGCTTTATCCGCAAGGCGTGGTGCGTTCCTCGGCGCTGATCGAAGACCGCAAGGGCGCCAATTTCGCCGGCCAGTTCGAAAGCTTCCTCGGCCTTTCCGACGAAACCGAATTCCTCACCGCGGTGCGCGCCTGCTGGGCAGCGCTGTGGACCTCACACGCCCGCCGCTACATGGAAAATCACGCGCTGTCGCCGGCCGACACCGCGATGGGCGTACTGATTCAGCCGCTGATCGCCGCGCGCGTCTCCGGCGGCGGTCTGTCGGAGACCGCCGAAGGCTACATGATGATTTCCGCCACCTGGGGCCTCGGCTCGGCCATCGCGCAGGGCGAGGTGGTGCCGGACCGCATCGTGCTCGGCAAGAACGGCTTCCTGCGCACGGTCGAAGCCGGCCGCAAGGGCCATCGCGACACCTGCGACCACGGCGTCTCGGCGCCGCAACTCGTGCCGGCCGATCTGGTCAGCGCGCCGTGTTTGACGCCCGGCGAGGCGGTGACGCTCGGGCGGCTGTTGCGAAAATGCGAGACGCTGGCGGGAGGGCCGGTCGAGATCGAATGGGCGATGGACGATGCCGGCTTCAGGCTGCTGCAATCGCGGCCGCTGCACGTCGAGGCGCCGATCGTGCCGGATGCGATCTGGCTCACTCACCCCGGTCTCAACGGCCATCCTGCCGGCATCGGCTGGGGCTCGGGCCGCGCGGTGGTGGTGAACTGCGAATGCGAGATCGAACGCGTGCGGCCGGGCGACATCCTCGTCACGAAGGTGGCCGGTCCGGCGCTCAGCCACATTTTGCCGCGCGTCGCCGGTGTCGTCGCCGAACTCGGCGGCTCGACCTCGCACATGGCGTCGCTGGCGCGGGAGCGCGGCATCCCGATGGTCCTGGGCGTGCTCGACGCCACGCGTAAAATCCCCGACGGCGCGCAGTGCGCGGTCGACGGCGTTGCCGGCATCGTGCGGTGGCTGCGGTGAAGCCCCGCGTCTTCGTGACGCAGCCGATTGCCGAAAGCGCGCTCAAGCGCCTGCGTGCGCTAGGCGGCGTGAAAGTCTACCCCGACGACAGCCGGATCATGCCGCA
>DASWPX010000081.1:0-5345 GCA_036398395.1 Pseudolabrys sp.
TCGGCGCTCCATCGCGGCGTCTGACGGGGTCCGGTCCGCGCTTTCTGACGGGGCTCACTCACCGAGGAACCCCGACAGTCAGCGAGCTCCTCGCAGGGCACCCTAGTGTGCCCGGGCGGAGTCCGGCCCCGCCCGAGCGCGGAGGATACGTTGTCCCCCGCCCGCGGGCGCCGCGTCCTGCTCCGCCAGCATGACGCCTCATGAGAGCGCCCTCGATTGAGCAGGACAAATATAGGATTACATACCTTGGGATTATAGTCAAGAGGCGGGCGTCGAGTATCTCGGCTTAGCGGCCCCAAAACGTGACAATCAGACCGCCGGCGATGACCAATACGCCGCCAGCCAGATTGGGTATGCCCGGCAGTGCGCCAAAAACGATAAAATTGACGATCTGCCACATGACGAACAGGGTCGCGATATAAAGCCCCACGACCCGGCCAAATTCCACGGCAGGCAGATTGACGAAAACGCCATAGCCAAACAGCAACGCCGCGCCGACTGCGAACAACGCCACGCGCCATGGGAGGTTCTCCTGACGCAGGCCCATGCGAACCGCCGCGTCGCCGAACGCTTCCAGCGTCGTAGCCGCGATCAAAAGAACGAAAATTGGCAGTCGGCTCATTTGTGAAGTACCCGGAGCATTGGAGCTTACCGCTAAGCGTCAACCGCTAAGCTTATCATATGACAACGGCCGATCTCGTGGAAATCCCCGGCGCCCGCCCGTTACATGCCCTTCACGGGCGGCGGCAAGAGCTTTTGTCACGATCAAACTGAGACACTGCCCGGCGGCGTAATCTTATCCGCCGACCTTAGCCCCGGTGATACGGATGTCCGGTCAATATGGTGGTGGCGCGGTAGAGCTGTTCGAGCAGCATGACGCGGACCAATTGATGCGGCCAGGTGGCGGCGCCGAAGGCTATGCGCAACGCCGCCTTGGCGCGCAGGCTTTCCGCCAGGCCGTCGGCGCCGCCGATGACAAAGACCGCCGCCGGCCGGTCGGCGCCGCGCCACGCCGACAGTTGCGCGGCGAGACTGGCGCTGTCGAGATTGTCGCCGCGCGAATCGAGCAGCGCGACCGCGGCGCTGGCCGGAATGATATTGGCGAGCGCGATCGATTCCTCAAGCATGCGCTTGTTGGCGTTATCGGCGCGGCTCTCGCGGATTTCGATGATCTCGACGTCGCGCAGGCCGAGCGCGCGGCCGGTCTGCGCGGCGCGCTTGCGGTAGCGCTCGGCGAGTTCGGTTTCCGGACCGGCTTTCAGCCGTCCGATGGCGGCAACGATGATGCGCATGGTAAGATTGACTGTAGCACCAGAGGGAGCGCGCAGAGTTCGCGGCGATCTCTCGCTACGACCACATCTTCTCAAGATTGTAGAAGTCGCGCACTTCGGGGCGGAAGACGTGGACGATGACGTCGCCGGCGTCGATCAGCACCCAGTCGCCCTGGCGCAGGCCTTCGACGCGGACGCCGGTAATGGCGGCGGCCTTGAGGCCCTTCACCAGGCTGTCGGCGATGGAGGCGACATGGACGTTCGACCGGCCTGTGGTCACGACCATGTAATCGCCGATCGAGGATTTGTCGGTGAGGCCGATGGTGACGCTGTTCTCGGCCTTCATGTCGTCGAGGCGGGCGAGAACGATGCGCAATGTCTCCTTGGCACTTGGCCGTCCGGAAGTATCTGGTCGCGGCGAAACGGACGGATTGGAGACGGCGGCGGGCGAACGGCGTGTCGCCCGGGAGGTGGCGGTTTTGGCCAGGGTGCTATTTCCTTTCGATCGGTCGCTCGATTTGAAGATAGCTACTTCGCGCCTTTCTTTCCAGCGCTGCGCTTGTCGGACTTTTTGCGCGATTTCGCCGAAGTTCCGGTTTCCTTGCGCAAGGCGCGCAACGCGGTCGAGGACAAGGCCGATTTGAGACCGTGCAGGAAGGCCCAGGCCGGCGCCCGGCGGTCGGGCAAAGTGGCGGCGTCGTTTTCCGGGATGCGGAATCTGTTGAGCGCCTGACCGGCGGGGCTCGCCGCGGCGTAAAGGCTGGGGCCGAGACGGTCGATCACGACGATCGGCACCAGACTGGAAATGCCCTTCCATCTTTGCCAGCGGTGAAAGTGGCGCAGATTGTCGGCGCCCATGATCCAGACGAAACGCACGCGCGGGCAGCGCGCCATCAGCCACAGAATGGTGTCGTAGGTGTAGCGCGTGTTGATGTCGGCCTCGATGCCGGTGACGTCGATGCGCGGATGATGCGTGAGCTTGCGCGCGGCGGCGATGCGGCTCGATAGCGGCGCCAGGTCGCGGGTGTTCTTGAGCGGGTTGCCGGGCGTCACCAGCCACCAGACGCGGTCGAGCTTGAGGCGCTTGAGCGCGAGCAGGCTGGCGCCGAGATGCGCCAGATGCGGCGGATCGAAGGTGCCGCCGAACAGGCCGATGCGCATGCCGGGGGCGTGCGGCGGGAGAAAGCGCTCGGGACGAGCGATGACCTGTGGGTTCACGGCCGGATCTGACCGTTCCCGCGTATGCGGTATTTGAAGGTCATGAGTTGGTCGACACCGACCGGTCCGCGTGCGTGCAGGCGGCCGGTGGCGATGCCGATCTCGGCGCCGAAGCCGAATTCGCCGCCGTCGGCGAATTGGGTCGAGGCGTTGTGCAGCACGATGGCCGAGTCGACCTCGCGCAGGAATTTTTCGGCCGCCGCCTTGTCCTCGGTGACGATGGCGTCGGTGTGGTGCGAGCCGTAGCGCTCGATGTGCTCGATGGCCTCGGCGACGCCGTCGACCACGCCGGCGGCGATGACGGCGTCGAGATATTCGGTGCGCCAGTCCTCTTCGGTGACCGGCTTGACGCGTTTGTCGATAGCTTGCGTCGCCTTGTCGCCGCGAATCTCGCAGCCGGCGCCGATCAGCATCTCGATCAGCGGCTTGAGATGAGTGCCGGCCACGGCGCGGTCGACCAGCAGCGTCTCGGCCGCGCCGCAGACGCCGGTGCGCCGCATCTTGGCGTTGAGCACGATCTTCTTGGCCATGTCGAGCGAGGCCGCCTTGTCGATATAGACATGGCAGACGCCTTCGAGATGCGCGAACACGGGAACGCGCGCTTCCGCCTGCACGCGCGCGACCAGGCTTCTGCCGCCGCGCGGCACGATGACGTCTATGGCGCCGTCGAGTCCGGTCAGCATCAGTCCGACCGCGGCGCGGTCGCGCGTCGGCACCAGTTGGATCGCGGCCTCGGGCAGGCCGGCGTCGCGCAAACCTTGTTCGAGCGCGGCGTGGATGGCGCGGCTCGAACGCTGACTGTCGGAGCCGCCGCGCAGGATCGCGGCATTGCCGGATTTCAGACAAAGCGCGCCGGCGTCGGCCGTCACATTCGGCCGGCTCTCGTAGACGATGCCGATGACGCCGAGCGGCACGCGCACGCGCTCGATGGTCATGCCGTTCGGCCGTGTCCAGGAGTCCGTGACGGCGCCGACCGGATCCTCGATGGCGCGCACGGCCTCGATGGCGGCGGCGATCGCTTCGACCCGTGCGTCGTCGAGCGTGAGCCGGTCGAGCACCGCGCCGCTCAGGCCGCCGGCGCGGGCGTCGGTCACGTCCTCGGCGTTGGCGGCGAGAATGCGGGATTTCTGCGCCCGGATGGCCGCGGCCATGAGTTCCAAAGCACGGTCTTTCTGCGCGGTCGAAGCCAAGGCGAGCACGCGGGCGGCCGCACGGGCATTGCGGCCGATCGCATCCATGGTTTTCGCCAATGACGATACCTTGGAAGCGGCCTTATCCGCGGTTCCCTCGATGCTTTTTAGCGGCGCGCTCATCCGGTAGTGCCCATTTGCCCCGTATATGGGGTGGTTTTCCTACCACGTCGGGGTTCGCCCGGCGAGGTGGGGCGGCGGGAGGTATTTCGGGGTGGTAACTGGGGATAGCGAGGATAACTGCGTCGCGGCCACAACGTACCGCTGGGCCTTCACGTTGCAATGGGAAGGTGCGGTTCCACGGAGGAGTTTGCCATGGCGTACAGTAGCCGTCGTCTGCCCAGCCGGTTCCCGGTCGGCACGAAGTTCATCGTCGAGGCACGGCAGGCCGCGAAGGGGCAAGTGCAGGTCTTCAAGCGTTCCCTCGAATTTCCCGACGGTACCCATGTGCGGTTGCCGGCGCGGGCGGAAAAACGCAAAGCGGTTGCCGACACACGCCGGCACCGCCGGGCGCGGCAGGCCGCCACCGAATCCGGCCCGCAGCTCTAGCGGTCCGGTTACAGGCCGGGGACAGCCACGCGAAAACCCCGGCTCCGGGGCCAGGGTTAGCGGGCGATCGGTCAATCGCCTTATGGTTACGCACTGGGTGTTGTCGTCTGCGTCGCGTCGTCGCCGGAATAACGCGCGTTACGGGCGCAAGTTCCGTTACTCGCCGCCCAGCACCAGATCGTCGCGATGGATCATCTCGGTGCGTCCGGAAAATCCCAGGATCAGCAAGACATCGGCCGAGGAGCGTCCCTTGATCTTGTCGGCGTCGTCGGCGTCATAGGCGATCAGGCCGCGGCCGATCTCGGCGCCGTCGGGTCCACGCACCACCACCGCGTCGCCGCGTCCGAAAGCGCCATCGATCCTGGTGACGCCGGCCGGCAGCAAACTTTTTCCAATACGCAACGCCTTGATCGCGCCGGCATCGATCACCAGCGCGCCGCGCGGCTCCAGGGAGCCCGCGATCCATTTCTTGCGCGCCGTCACCGGATTGGCCGGCGTCAGGAACCAGGTGCAGGCGCCGCCCTGCGCGATCGCGCGCAACGGATGCGCGACGCGGCCGGACGCGATCACCATATGCGCGCCGGCGGTGGTGGCGATCTTGCCGGCTTCGATCTTGGTCAGCATGCCGCCGCGCGACAGCTCCGAACCGGAGGCGCCTGCCATCGCTTCGATCTCCGGCGTGATGCGCGGCACGACCGGCACCAGCGTGGCATTGCCGCCCGCGGCAGGCGGCCTGTCGTAAAGCCCATCGACGTCCGACAGCAGCACCAGCAGATCGGCGCTCATCATGGCGGCGACACGCGCGGCGAGACGGTCGTTGTCGCCGTAGCGGATTTCGGTGGTGGCGACGGTGTCGTTCTCGTTGATGACCGGCACCGAGCGCCATTGCAGCAGCCGGTCGACGGTGGAGCGGGCATTGAGATAGCGGCGGCGTTCTTCGGTGTCGCCCAGGGTGAGCAGCACCTGGCTGGCGGCGATGTCGTGCGTGCTCAAGCACTCCGACCACGAACGCGCCAGCGCGATCTGCCCGACGGCGGCGGCGGCCTGGCTATCCTCGAGCTTGAGTTGGCCCGCGGGCAATTTGAGCACGGCGCGGCCGAGCGCGATGGCGCCGGAC
>DASWPX010000082.1:0-5045 GCA_036398395.1 Pseudolabrys sp.
AGTAAGATCGAGCGTTCGGCCAATTCGGCCTTAGAAGTCGTGTCGCGAGATTGGTCGACTGCGCGACACTTTAATTGAAGTGCAAAGCCCCGGACATCGCGCGCGGAACTTTTTGCGTTACACGCGGTAGCCGGCCATAGGCGATCGCCACTTACGCCTCCGCGTCGTCTTTCTTTCTTTTAGGCTTTGACCCCATCAGCGATCTGATTAGGTTTTTATCGGCCTCCGTCGCTGGAATGTAGATCACCATGCCGAGGTCGGGCCGCCCATCGACGGCAAAGGCCGAATATTCCATCGCTATCGGACCGGCGATGGGATGATGCATAATCTTCACGCCGTCGCCGTGGCTTCGGACATCATTGTCGCGCCACATCGCATCGAACTCGGGGCTTTGCCGGCACAATTCGTCGACCAAGCCTTCGACGCTCCTTGCAGCGCCAGCGCGCGCCACATCCGCACGGAATGCCGCCACCACAAAGCGCGCAACGCTTTGCCATTCGGGCTGCGCGGCCCGGACCCGCGTATTGGAAAAAATGAGACGCAATATATTGCGCTGCGTGGGTTCGAGCTTTCCATAGTCGGTCAGCACCACGGTAGCGGCGCGGTTCCAGGCGACGACATCCCATGTCGGGGTTTTCACAAAGGCCGGGCTGAATTCCAGCGTATCGAGCACGCGCTGCAATCGCGGCGTAACGCCTTCGACTTTCTTGTAGTGAACCTCGGGCGGCCGGCCGAGGCCAAGCAGAAAAATGTGCTCGCGCTCGACGTCGGTTAGCATCATGGCGCGCGATATGCGGTCAAGCACGTCGGCCGAAGGCGCGCCGCCGCGTCCTTGTTCGAGCCACGTGTACCAGGTGGCGCTGACATTGGCGCGCTGCGCCACTTCCTCGCGCCGCAGTCCCGGCGTTCGCCGGCGCTTGAGCGGGAAGCCAAACGCCGCTGGATCGAGCTTGGCGCGGCGATCTTTCAGGTAGGTCCCGAGCAGGTTGTCGTTTGCGGCCGGCATGCAGGTCCTGTTGATTATTATACCCGTATAATGTCACTACTTTACCAGGATATACCATAGGCCCATAGGCGCCTTGGTATCAACCTGGAGGATTTTCTCATGCGTGTTTTTGTCACCGGCGCCACCGGATTTATTGGTTCCGCGGTCGTCAAAGAACTCATAGCCCACGGACACGAAGTGCTCGGGCTCTGTCGTTCGGACGAGAAAGCGGCGGCTTTGGCCGCCGCTGGTGCCGAGGTCTATCGCGGGTCACTTGAGGACGCTGGCAGTCTCAAGGAGGGGGCCGCCCGGTCGGACGGCGTCATCCACCTGGCGTTCAACCACGACTTCTCGAAATTTGTGGCGAACTGTGAGGATGATCGACGTGTCATCCAGGCGCTTAGCTCGGTTCTTGCCGGCTCCCACCGGCCGTTGGTCGTGACCTCCGGGACCCCCATAGCCAACACCGTGCCCGGTCAACTGGCCAAGGAAGACAATACGATCATCGGTTCCAACGTTCATCCGCGCGCGGCCACGGAGGAGGCGACCGCCGCCGCCGTAGCGGACGGAGTCAATGTGTCTGTGGTGCGACTCCCGCAGGTTCACGACACGGCAAAGCAGGGCCTCATCACGCCCGCGATCGAGATGTATCGCGAAAAGGGCGTGTGCGCTTACATCGGAGACGGACGCAACCGCTGGCCGGCGGCGTACGTTCTCGACGTCGCCCGCCTCTACAGGCTGGCGATCGAAAGGGCTGAGCCGAATGCGAAGTATCACGCGGTGGCGGAAGAAGGTGTGCCGACGCGCGATATTGTGGAAGCCATTGGCCGACGCCTGAAACTGCCGGTCAAATCCATCGCCCCGGGCGAGGCACAAGCCTTTTTCGGCTGGCTCGCAATGTTTGCCGGGCTCGACATGCCCGCTTCCAGCGAGCGAACGCGGAGAAAGCTGGGATGGCAGCCGACCGGGCCTGGACTCATCGCCGATCTCGACCAGCTGGGCTCGTTCGAGTCTTGACCGGAGAATTCCCGGCATAAAAGAGATGTCGCTCGTCCCCGAGAAAGCGGGAACCCAGGGCTACATAGTTGGCGCTTTATGTTGCGCCCTGGATTCCCGCTTGTGCGGGAATGAGCGGAGTCTCGTCACACTAAACGCCCCTGCTTACGCCTCCGCGTCGTCCTTCTTCTTCGCCTTCTTGGCCTTGGCCGGCTTCTTCTCGGCGTCGGCCTCGGCGGGAGCCGCTTCCGCGGCCGGGGCTTCTTCGCCTTCCTTCAACGCGGCGGCGGCCTCGGGCTCGAAGAAGGCTTCGGCGTTGGCGAGTGCTTCAGCGGCGGCTTCCTCGGCGTCCTCGCGGCGCACGGTGACGTCCTCGCCGCGCGCGATGCGCTCGGCTTCCGCCTCGCTGCGGGCAACCGTCACCGTGATGCCGACCTCGACATCGGGATGCAGATCGAGCGGCACTTTATACTGGCCGATAGACTTGATCGGCGCGTTGAGCACGACGTGCGAGCGGTTGACGTCGCCGCCTTCGGCATTGATCAGCGCGGCGATGTCGCGGGTCGACACCGAGCCGAACAGCTGGCCGGTTTCGCTGGCCTGGCGGATCACCACATAGTTCTTGCCGTTGACCTTGGCGGCGATCTGGCCGGCCACGCCTTTGAGTTCGAGGCTCTTGTTCTGAAGCTCGACCTTCATGCCTTCGAACTTCGACTTGTTGTCGGCGGTGGCGCGCAGCGCCTTGCCGCGCGGCAGCAGGAAATTGCGCGCATAGCCGTCCTTGACGCGAACGACTTCGCCCATCTGGCCCAGTTTGCCGATGCGCTCGAGCAGGATCACTTCCATTGTCATTACTCCTTGAGTTGAACGATTGGTTAGAGGTTTGGATTTGAAGGAGGCGAGGGCGGGCCGCGCCTGCGCGCGATGCGCGCGCGCAGGTCGAAAACGCTTTCGATGAGTCCGAGCAGGCAGAACGCCAGCACCGGCCAGCCGAAAACCATGACCGCGGCATAGCTGCCGCCGAGCACGAAGGCGCGGCTATTGAGGCCGCGCGAACCGGCATGCAGCACGGCAAAGCCCAGTACGGCGTAAGCCATCAGCAGGCTCGCGGACAACACGCTCGCCATGATGCCGATAAAGCTGTCCGGAACGCCGAAGGTTATGACGACCGCGACGGCGAGCGCGCCCGCCAGCATCTTCGGGAACGTCATGGCGGAGAGGTCCGGCCACGGCCGCTTCAGGCGGCCGGAGAAATTCACGATGCGCGCGGCGAGCCACAGGTTGACCGTATTGGTGATGGTGGCGAGCACGGCGGCGGCCGGCGGAATGGCGGCGACCAGGAACACGATCAGCCGGTCGGCATTGGCCACGCCCGGCAGGGTCAGCGGTGCGCCGGCATCGGCGCCGGTGTCGGCGCGCAGCATGCGGGTCAGCGCGTCGTTGAGGCCGGCGCGAAAGCTTTCGGCATCGGTGCCGAAGTTCGGAATGGCGACGACCACGATCAGCGCGGCCAGCGCCGCCGCCCAGACCACCAGCCGGCCGGGCGGATACCATTCGAGCGTCGGTGCGCCGCCGTTGCCGCCAACGGGCCGCGCCAGCATCGCGAGATAGCCGAGCCACCAGGCGGGAATGCCGGCGCCGGCGAGGAATGCGAAGAAGAACACGCCGCCGAAAATAACCCCGACCGCCAGCGCGCCGGAAAGCGCGCCGACCAGCGCGGCCCAATGGCTCCAGCCGAGCCCCGCGATCATGATCGGCAGCGGCGCGAGATAAAACAGAATGACGGAGAACCACGAGCCGGACGTCACCGAGGCGAACAGCAAAGCCGCCGCCGCGCCGGCACCGATACCGATAAGTCCGAACTGCATCATCACGAGCTGTCCCGCTCTTCGAGCGGTTAGAGACGGAGCGTTTGTCCGTCCCAACCATCGGCTCCCGGGACAATCCCGGAAGCCTCGTTTTCCTTTCTCATCCTGAGAAGCGGGCAAAGCCCACGTCTCGAAGGATGAGGTCCGTTACCGTCCTCGCCCTTCGAGACGCGCCGTACCGGCGCTCCTCAGGGTGAGGACGAATCCGTTACCTGATCACGTAAGGCAGCAACCCGAGGAAGCGCGAGCGTTTGATCGCCTGCGCCAATTCGCGCTGCTTCTTGGCCGACACCGCCGTGATGCGGCTCGGCACGATCTTGCCGCGCTCCGACACGTAACGTTGCAGCAATTTGACGTCCTTGTAGTCGATCTTGGGCGCGCCGGCGCCCGAGAACGGACAGGTCTTGCGGCGCCGGAAGAACGGCCGGCGTGCTCCGCCGCCACCGCCGCCTGCGCCACCACCGAAACTGGAACCCTGGGACGATCCGAATGCCATGGCTTAATCCTCCGCCGCTACGGCGTCGACAGCGTCGTCGCCTTCGTCGCGCCGCGGACGGCGCGGGCCACGATCGCCGCGGTCGCCGCCGCGATCCCCGCGGTCGCCGCGCTCGCCACGATCGTCGCGGTCGGACTTGCGCATCATCGCCGAGGGACCTTCCTCGAGCTCTTCGACGCGGATGGTGAGATAGCGCAGCACGTCTTCGCTGATGCGCTCCTGGCGCTCGACTTCGTTGAGCGCCGCGGCCGGCGCGTCGACGTTGAGCAGGGTCAGATGCGCCTTGCGGTTTTTTGAAATGCGGTAGGACAGCGACTTGAGGCCCCAATATTCGTTCTTGGTGACCTTGCCGCCTTGCGCGGTGATGACGCCGGTGAGCGTGGCGGTCAATTCCTCGACCTGCTGCGTGCTCAGATCCTGGCGCGCCAGATAGACGTGTTCGTACAGCGGCATGAAAAGCCTTTCCTTGTTAAGCCCATTTCCTCGGCCCTGGCGCCTAGCCCCTCGAGCCCTTCGGGAAAGGCTCGAATGCTCTGAAGGCGGGAACACGGGACGCCGGCCACAGCGGGCCTACCGTTCATGACCGAGGGTCATGAAAAGCCGTCCGTTCAGCTCCCAACCAGGTCCGACGGATCGCGCGGTTTATAGGGATTTTCGAGGGAAAGGCAAGCTTTCCGGCGGGCCTTTTAAGCCGCCGAAG
>DASWPX010000083.1:0-1843 GCA_036398395.1 Pseudolabrys sp.
GAGGATGATCGTGCAAAGGTGGAAGCAGAACCCAGAGACGTCGGTCAACAAGCTCTTATTCGCGGGTTCACGCATGTCCGTAGGTTCGTCTGGGGCTGTCCCGGTCTGAGGTCGGACGTCGATCTTGCGATCGGTCACACAGGATGATCGGGAATTCCCCTTGCCGCGGCTCTGCTCCCGCCATTGCACGAGATTTATATCTTCGCCGGACCGCCGTCCCGGCGCAGGTCTCCCTGATTAGGACCAGGCTTTGGCTTCCCTTGCCAAGCCTCTTAAGCCGTGCCGGCCGCGACAGGTGCGGCCGTGACTGCGCGAGCGACAGCCCAGATGAAGCCGGTGAACTCGCGGGCGACCGCGACGATAGCTATGGTCTTGCGCTTGCCTTTCCTGATCAGCATACGATAGCGCCGGTACAGCCGACACTGCGCCTTCCAGGCAATCTCGCGAACCGCGGGCGGCGCCGCATCGACCTTCGTTTGCTTGGCTTGTCCGACCCGCGGCGGATGTTGATAGCTCCACGAGCATTCCACCAGCATGCGCCGGGCGCGCCGGTTACCGGCTTTGGTGATCGGTCCGCGCTTGATGGTGTCGCCGGTCGAATTCTCCGAAGGCACGAGCCCGAGATAGGCCATCAACTCGGTCGGCGTCCGGAACCGCGAGAGATCACCGATCTCGGCCAGCAGCGTCGTGGCCGAGACCATGTCGATGCCGCGCATGGCCATTAATGCGACAACCATCGGCGCAAGCGACCATTCGGGAACGGCTGCGGCGATGGCCTGCTCGATCCGTTGCAGGCGCTCTTGCGCCTGGCGGATCGCCAGCATCATCTCCTCCAGCACAAGGCGCTGTTGCGGATGCTCGAGCTTCTGGCTCGCGATCCAGATCGCATGCGCCTTGGTCCAGGTCTTCCTGCTCTCGGGATAAGGCCTTCCAAGCCGCAGCAGAAAGGCCGAGACATGCTGGCGCTTCGTGCGCAGGTCCAGCATTACCGTCTCGCGCGCCCGCGTCAGATCCCGCATCGCCTCGTGACGTCCGTCCGGCACCCAGACCGTGGTGAGTTCGTCGGCACGCAGCAGCCTGGCCAAGCTGAGCGCGTCACGCCGATTGGTCTTCACCTTGTCGCCTGGCCGCTTTGGAATCAGCGAGGGCGCCACCACCACGCATTCGAAACCAAGAGCCTTGATCTGCCGATACAACCCATAGCCGGTCGGACCTGCCTCGTAGCAGAAGGTCAGCCGCTCGTACCTGGCGGATAGCTTCCGAACCAGCTTCGCCGTTGCGGCAGGCGTGTTCTCGATCTCCCCAAAAAACCGGACTTCGCCACCCCGGCCGGCATCCGCAATCGCAACTGCATTGCGCAACTTCGACGTATCGAGACCCACGAAAGCTTCGCTATAATCGCCCATGACTCGCCCTCCTTGCGTGAGGCTCTGCCCGGCCTATCCGGGTAACCCTCGCCGTCGCATCGAGGGTGAGTCGCCTCCAATCTTCAAAGGGACATACGGTCTGAGGAGGCCGCAACGCGGCCGTCTCGAAGGATGAAGAAAAAGAGCGACGCTGGGTCCATCCTTCGAGACGCCATGCCGCGGATGGCTCCTCAGGATGACGACGGTGTACGCTGCTACATCACCACCGGTGCATCAGGCAGTTCATTGCGGTTCCCAGTATGCGGGGGATAATATTTCGCCAGTTGCCGCGACACCGCTTCGATGCCCTTGACGACGCCGCCCTCGAAATTTCCCGCCTTGAAATCGGTCTCCATGTCGACGCAGATTTTTTCCCAGCCAGCAGCGCCCACCTTGGCGTCGATGCCGCGGTCGGCGACGATCTCGACATTGCGGTC
>DASWPX010000084.1:0-2594 GCA_036398395.1 Pseudolabrys sp.
AAACCTGTGGCCGGATCGCAACGCTTGAGCGCCGGGTTCCTTGCGTGAAACTTTACGCCGGCAACGTCGAAATCCCGGTTGATTAAAATTTTAACGATCGCGTCGGCGAATTTTCAACGGCCACCCCGGATCATGCGGCGAGGAACATCGGGAAAGACCGCGCGAATGACAAAATTCTTTATCCAAGGCAACGTTACGGACGCGTGCGCCGGGCTCAAGAAGACGCTCGATGCCCAGGACGCAAACTTCAAGGCTCAACTCAACGCCGTCGTGAAGGTCGCGCCGCCGCTGCAACGCGTGTTTTCGCCGCTGCAGGCAAAAGCCACGTCTCCTCTCAAGCCACCGCCCGGGACCGGAACCTTGCTCGGCACCAACCGCAGTCGCCGCTTCGGCGGCTAGCCGCCAAACGTCCTAGCCCCACAGCGCCGGATCCGCCGGATAAACCAGGCTGCCGTCATAGCGCAGGCCGTGCGGCCGGTCCTTGGTGAGCAGCAGCGGGCCGTCCAGATCGACTGGGCTTGCGGTTTGTGCCAGCAGCACGGCCGGCGCCATGGCGAGCGAAGTCGCCACCATGCAGCCGGCCATGACGGAAAAGCCGGCGCGCTTGGCCTCGGCGGCCATCGCAAGCGCCTCCGTCAGCCCCCCCGCCTTGTCGAGCTTGATGTTCACGGCATCGTATTTCCCAGCCAACGAAGCCAGGGAGGCGCGATCATGAACGCTCTCGTCGGCGCAGACCCGGATCGGCCGCTTGAGCCGCGCCAGCGCGCCGTCTTTACCCTCCGGCAGGGGCTGCTCCACCAGCACGACGCCGGCTTGCGCGCAGGCGGCGAGATTGCGGGCGAGGTTTTCTTCGTTCCAGCCCTCGTTGGCGTCGACGATCAACGTCGCCTTTGGCGCCGCGCCGCGCACCGCGGCGATCCGCCCGGGATCGCCGCCAAATTCATCGTTGCCGCCGAGCTTGATCTTGAGCAGCGTGCGGCCGGCCGAAGCGGCGGCGGCCTTGGCCATCTCGGCCGGCGAGCCGAGCGAAATCGTGAAAGCCGTGGTGAGCGGACGCGGGGCAGGCAGCCCGGCCAGTTCGTGCACGGCACGTCCGCTGCTCTTGGCCTCCAGATCCCAGAACGCGCAATCGAGCGCGTTGCGGGCGGCGCCCGGCTTCATGGCGGTTTGCAATGCGGCGCGGGTCAATCCTGCGGCGAGCTTCGGCCGCATGGCTTCGATCTGCGCGGTGACGGTTTCGACGCTTTCGGCATAGCGGGCATAGGGCACGCATTCGCCGCGGCCGCGGGATTTACCGTCGTTCAGTTCGACGACGATGACGACGGCTTCGGTCTTGGCACCACGGCTGATGGCGAAGGAGCCGACGATCGGCCAGCGCTCGACGGCGACGTTCAAAGTCAATTTGGAACTCAAATGCGCCGCCGATCTAGTCCAACGCGATGCGCAATCCGCCCTGGGCAATGCCGGTCTGACTCAGGTCCGACCTGACGGTTGCTTCCACCGCGGCGAACAGGTTGATCCTCTGTGTCATTCTATAGTCGAAGCCCAGACCGAGATAGCCGCCGGCCACATCGTTCGCGCCGGTCGCGGCAAAGGACAGCGGCTGGCCGATCAGCACGGTATTGATCGTAGTGGAGCCGAGCCGTTCCTGACCGAGCACGCCGATGGTGGTGATGGTTTTGAGAACGCCCTGCTTGAGCGGATCGGTGCGCTCGAAGGCGAGTTCGATGCGCTCCTCGACGTTCTGCATGACGCGGCTGGCGACGGTCAGGTTTTGCGCCGAACCGGCTTCGCTGTAGCCGTCGAGGCCGCCGGCCAGGTAGCGAATGCGCGCTGTTGGCGTCATGACGACATTGGCACCTTGCGGAATGTGGATGCCGGTCGCGAGTTCGGGGCTGACGAACCAGCCGTTATAGCTGGCGCTCGCCGTCTGCAATCCGTTGATGTTGTCGGCCACGGTGCGGTTGCTGCTGTTGCCCATGCTGCCGCCGGTGACGGCGAAGTCTAGAAACTGCGCCGCCCAATTGTAGCGGCCATAGACGCCGCCGAAGGCGTAATCCGTTTTCACCGTTTGCGAACCGCTATCGACATTGAGCCGTCCATTGCCGGCGCCGAGGAAAGCGCCGAGCCGCAGCGCGGCCGTGAATTGCCTGTCGAGACCGACGGCGCCGCCATAGGCGAGGCTGCCGGCACCGAGATTGGGCCCGTCGGCGTCCTGATGGCGGCCGCCGACAAATCCCTTCGACCACACCGCGATGCCGGAAGCGCGGTCCGCGGCCATGGCGTTGGGCACGCGGCTGTCGCCGGCATAGGCCAGCGCGTTGCCGATGGCCGTGTTGGCGCCATCGACGATGCCGTTATAGGCCGGCGCGAAGGCGGTCGGCGTCGATCCGGTGAAGGCAAATTCGCCGAAGCGGTTTCCGAGCAGCGATGAGATGAAGCCGGAGAAGTCCATCAGCGACTTGTCGGCCAGCGCGAAGGCGGTGGGGTCGAGCGTGGCGATTTGATCGCCGACCAGCACGTATGGCCCGCCTCCGCTGAAATTTACGGTCGAGCCGGTGCTGATGATGCCGCCGCAACCGCACGCGCCGAAG
>DASWPX010000085.1:0-9327 GCA_036398395.1 Pseudolabrys sp.
CCGGGCGGAGTCCGGCCCCGCCCGAGCGCGTGACCTGCGTCTGGTCACGCCCGCGGGCGCCGCATCCTGCTCCGCCATTAGACGCCTCTAGATGACGCCCTCGATCGAGCAGGACCAAAGGACTATAAGCATAGGTTAATATTCAGGTCAAGGGAGATTTTAAAGGATCGCGCGGCGAGCCTGTCATCTTCGGCTCTTGTCACCCGGCTCCAGGCGGCCGACGGCATACGTACCCCGCCAGACCTCAATCGCGTGCCCCTCGAGAAGCTGCTTTGCTTCCTTCAGCGCGGCGGCATCGTCGGGAAAGGTCAGCTCTTTCGGCGGCCCGTTAATATGGCCGTCCTTCTGGATCGTATAAAAGCGATACTCGGGCATAGCGCCGCTCCCTGATACGGCGGGAGCGCTGGCGCGTCTCTCCGTCACCAACGCCTGCGGACAGTGCCTCAACTGGTGATAATCTTTATGTGGGGAGGCCGACACAGAGAAGCCAGTGTCGAAAGACACGTTGATGCAAATGAATGATATGGGACGCGCTCAAACCGCGCTGACCTCCGTCCTCTTCCGCAAGCTCAGCCAGGCCAGCAGCGTGCCGGCCACCAAGACGGTCGGGAAGATCACCTCATTGATGGCGTACCAGCCGACATATTCCAGCAACTGGCCGGACGAGAACGAGGACAGCGCCATGCTGCCGAAGATGAGAAAATCGTTGAACGCCTGAACCTTGTTGCGCTCCTCCGGGCGGTGACACTGCGTCACCATCGTGGTCGCGCCGATGAAGGATAAATTCCAGCCAAGGCCGAGCAGCACCAGTCCGGTCCAGAAATGCGCCACCGTGACGCCGGCGAGGCCGACCGCCGCGGTCGCCGCGATCAGACAGAGGCCGACCGCGGTGACGCGTTCGACGCCGAAGCGCGCGATCAGCGAGCCCGTGACGAAGCTCGGCGCATACATCGCCAGCACGTGCCACTGGATGCCGAGCGCGGCATCCGTCACGGTATGCCCGCACCCGACCATGGCGAGCGGTGCCGAGGTCATGATCATGTTCATCGTGACGTAGCTCGCCACGCCGCAGGCGACCGCGACGACAAAGCGCGGCACGCGCACGATCTCGCCCAGCGGCCGCGAACTTGCGACGCGTTTGGGCGCGACCGGCGGCACCTTCACGAACATCAGCACGATCGCCGCGATCACCGCGCAGACCGATTGACCGATATAGCTCGCCGCGAAAATGTGCGGCGACAGCATGTCCTTGGTGAAGATGACGAGCTGCGGCCCGATCAACGCGGCAAAAACGCCGCCGGCCAGCACGAAGGACACGGCCTTCGGCCGGAAGGCTTCGCTGGCGGTGTCGCAGGCGGCGAAGCGGTAGGACTGGTGCGCCGCGGCATAAAGTCCGCCGCAGAAAGTGCCGGCGAGCAGCAGCCAGAACTGCGTGTGCATGACCGCGTAACAGGAAATCAGCCCGGACAGAATGCCGAAGGCCGAGCCCGATTGCAGCGCAAAGCGGCGGCCGAAATTACGCGCCAGCCAGCCGACCGGCAGCGTGCCGAGCCACATGCCCAGCACCATGGCGGTGATCGGCAGCGTCGCCAGCCCTTTGTCGGGCGCCAGCATCGCGCCGATGATGCTGCCGGTGGAGACGATGACGGTGTTGTTGCCGCCAGCCAAAGCCTGCGCCACCGACAGCACCAGCGCGTTGCGGCGCGCCAGCGTGTCGTCGACATGGGCGTGGTCGATGGGTTCGGCGAGCACCGACATGGAGATTCCCGGGAAATAGCGTTCTCTCTTTAGCGAGATTTAGAGAATGCCGCTACCGTCCGGGGCGCAAGGCAGGGATGAAATCGGTTGTTCGCAGCGCAGCATTTCCAACTGCGCGGCACAACGCTCTCAGAACTTGATCGCCCCCGGATGCAAAATCGTCGCCTCGCGGGCTTCGGCGATGGTCCGCGCGCCGATCTGGCCGAGCGAGGCGCGCAACTCGTCGATGTAGAGATCGATGAGATGCGCCGGGCCGTCGTCGCCGAGCGCGCCGACCGCCCACAGAAACGACTTGCCGGCGAAGGCGGCGTCGGCGCCGAGCGCCAGCGCGCGCATCACGTCCTGGCCCGAGCGCACGCCGCTGTCGAGCACGACGGTCGCTTTCTTGCCGACGGCCGCCTTGATCGCCGGCAGGCAATCGATCGACGGCGGCAGCGCCTCGATCTGGCGGCCGCCGTGGTTCGACACCCAGATGCCGTCGACGCCGAGCGCCACCGCTTTCTCGGCGTCCTTGGGATGCATGACGCCCTTGAGCAGCAACGGTCCCTTCCAGCGCTCGCGATAGGCCGCGATCTCGTCCCAGGTGAAGGCGCCGCCCATTTCCTTGCGCGCGTAGCGAATGATCTCGTTGGTCGTGGCGCGCGGCCCGACATAAGGCCCGACGGTGGCGAAGCGCGGATAGCCGTTGGTCAGCAAGGCCGCGAGCCATTTCGGCCGGATCATCATCTCGTAGATCATGCGCAGCGTCGGTTTGAATTCGCCGCCCAAGCCGGCGTAAGTTTCGCGCGAGCGCGTGGTGCGCACGGGCACATCGATAGTGAGCGCCAGCGCTTTCACGCCGCTGGCCTCGGCGCGCTTCAAAAGATCGAAACCGATTTTGTGTTCGTTGAGGCCGAAGCGGTAAAGCTGCAGCCAGAACACGTCCGGCGCGACCTTGCCGACAGCCTCGATGGTGGCGCCGCCGGCAACGCCGAGCGTATAGGGCACACGCGCGCGCTGCGCCGCTTTCGCCATCGCCAGATCAGCCGCCGGCCATACCAGCGACGGCCCGCCCATCGGCGCGATGCCAACCGGCGCCGCGTAACGCGTGCCGAACAATTCAACTTCCGTCGGCGGCAGCGAATTCGTGACGCCGTAGCGCGGCACCACCTTGATGGCGTCGAAGGCGGCCCAGTTGTGCTGGATGCCGATGTCGTTGCCGGCGCCGGTGTCGCCATATTCGAAAGCGAAGTTCGGCACGTTGCGCGGCGCGTGCTTGCGCAGCCAGGCGGTGGTCGGAAATTTCTTGTGGTGCTTGTCGAAATTCGGATGACGGCCGATGGGCTGGATCGTCGGCGCCAGCACCTTCGGCGCCGCGGTCTTGGCCTTCGTCCTGGGCTTTGCGGTCATGTCGTCCATGGATCGTTCCTGTCCCGAATTTTCCGCAGAGTATAGCCGCACCCGGTGCGCGTCACTACGGGTCAGAAGTGGCTGAACGATGCGCGCCTGAAGGCGAGCGGCGCGCCGTCCTTGAGGAACTGTGCGCCCTCGCCCGCGGCAATGCTGCCGATCTCGGTGACCGGCACGTTGGCGGCCTTCGCCGCGGCGCGGAAACTACCAGCTTTGGCGGGCGGAATCGTGCAGACGATCTCGTAATCGTCGCCGCCGGTGAGCGCCGCTTCCAGCATCGCCGGATCGGCGGCAATCGCGGCCTTGGCCGCGTCCGAGAGCGGCACCTTGGCGACGTCGATCTCGGCCGCGGCCTGCGAGACGCGGCACAGCTTGGCGAGATCGCCGGCGAGCCCATCGGACACATCCATCGCGGCGGAAGCATGCGTGCGCACCGCTTCGGCCAGCGCGTTGCGCGGCTGCGGCAGCAGATAGCGCGACACCAGATGCTGGCGCAGCGCGGTATCGAGCTTCCACAGCGTGGCGTCCTTGCGCAGCATCAAGCCGAGCGCGGCGTCGCCGATTGAGCCCGATACGAACACGAGGTCGCCGGGCCTGGCGCCGGCGCGCCGCACCATCGTGCCTTCGGGCACGCTGCCGAACATGGCGATGGCAATCGTCGTCGGGCCCGGCGTGCGGTCGGTGTCGCCGCCGAACAGCGGACAGGCAAACAGCACGGCGTCGCCGCGCAGGCCCTTGGCGAAATCGCCGAGCCATGCGTCGTCGATCTCTTTCGGGATCGCCAACGACAGCAGAAAGCCGAGAGGCCGCGCGCCCTTCGCCGCCAAGTCGGACAGGTTGACGCGCAAGGCCTTGCTTGCAACCGTATGCGCGGCGTCGTCGGGGAAAAAATGCACGCCGCCGACAATGGCGTCGGTCTTGAGCACCAGGTCGCAGCCCGGCGGCGGCGTAATGAAGGCGGCGTCGTCGGACAGGCCCAGCGCGCCCGGATGCGTTGCGATCGGCTTGAAGTGCCGCGCGATCAGGCGGTCTTCGGCGGATGTATGATCGTCGTCAGCCATCACGTCACCTGGCGGCGGCATCGAATTCCGGCGCGCGCAGCGTGCGCGCCAACTGGTCAAGCACGGCGTTGACCATGCCGGTCTCGTCGCGTTCGACGAAGGCCGCGGCAACGTCGGCATACTCCGACACCACGACGCGCGCCGGCACGTCACGGCGATGGTCGAGCTCATAGGCCCCTGCCCGCAACGCGGCGCGCAGCACGCTTTCGATGCGCTTGAGCGGCCAGCTTTTGGCGAGCGCCTCGTCGATCAAGGGATCGAGCGCGCGCTGCTCGCGCACCACGCCCGATACGATGTCGCGGAAGAACGCCGCCTCGGCGGGCAGATATTGCGCGCCCTCGACCTCGCGGCCGAGCCAATGGCTTTCGAACTGCGCCAGGATTTCGTTCAAGCCGGCGCCGGCGATGTCCATCTGGTAGAGCGCCTGCACCGCCGCGAGCCGGGCTGCGCCGCGTTTATTGGCCTTGCGCGCGTCCTTGTCGTCGGTAGGCGCGCCTTTCGCCATTAGGAAAGCTTACGTTTAAGCGCGGCCATGGCCAACGCGGCGCGCGCCGCTTCGCCGCCTTTGTTGCGCTCTTCGCTGGAGCGCACGAAAGCTTGCGCCTCGTTGTCGACGGTGAGGATGCCGTTGCCCAACGGCACGCCGCGCAGGCTTAAGTCCATAAGGCCGCGCGCCGACTCGTTACAGACGATATCGAAGTGATACGTCTGGCCCTGGATGACGCAGCCGAGCGCGACGGCGCCGTCATAGGACGCGCCCTTGGCATCGAAAGCCATGGCAATGGCCGCGGGGATTTCCAAAGCGCCCGGCACGGTGATGACGTCATAGGTCGCGCCGGCGGCATCGAGCACGCGCCCCGCGCCCAACAGCAGCGCCGCGGCGATGTTCTCATAGTAGCGCGCCTCCACGATCAGAAACTTGAGCGGGGCGCCTTTTTTCGATGTCGTCTTGGCGCCCGCTTTGCCTTTAGCGGCGGCGGTCTTCTTCTTGGCCATTGAGAATTTCCTTGTTGAGCCGCGTGGTAGCAAGCACCGGGGCTGCGAACAAGGCTCTTTATTGGCGCATGATCTTATCCGAAAACCGGTATCCACTTTTCGGGATCATGCGCTATTTTGTCTCGATCAGCCGCGCCGCGTAGCGGGCCATGGTGTCGATTTCGAGGTTAACATCGTCGCCTTGCGCCAACGCGCCGAAGGTCGTCACCGACAGCGTGTGCGGAATGATCAGCACGGAAAAAATGTCGTCCTCGACCGCGTTGACGGTCAGCGACACGCCGTCGAGCGCAACCGAGCCTTTCGGCGCGATGAAGCGCGAAAGCGCCGCCGACACTTGCAAATCGAAGCGGGCCATCTCGGTCATGTCCTCACGCGCGACCACGCGTGCCAGACCGTCGACATGGCCGGCGACCAGATGCCCGCCCAACTCGTCGCCGAGTTTCAGCGACCGCTCCAGATTGATGCGGCTGCCGTGGCGCCAGCGCCCGACGGTGGTCACGGCCAAGGTCTCCGCTGCGGCGTCGACCGCGAACCAGGCGCGGCCATCCTCCTCGCCGGTATCGACCACGGTCAGGCAGACGCCCGAACAGGAAATCGACGCGCCCTGCGCAATACCGGCGCGCGGATAGCTGCAAAAGATCGTGATGCGCGACAGGTTGTTGGCGCTCGGCTTGACGGAGCGCACTTCGCCGACGTCGGTGACAAGACCGGTGAACATCAGGCGCGCTCATAAGTTTCAACAGTGTCGGCGCCGATTTTCTCGGTGCCGCGCAGATGCAGGCTCTCCGTCAGGGCGCCGAGCGCCATGCCTTCGAGCGCGTCGATGCCCGCCGGGCCGACGGTCTTTTCCGCACGCAGCAGCACCGCCTCGTCCACCAGATCGCCGCCGACGAAACTCGCCGCCACGATCGGCCCGCCTTCGACCATCAGCCGCGTGATGCCCTCCCCGGCCAGCACCTTGAGCACCTCGTCGAGATCGAGCTTGCCGTTTTGGTCGGCGACGCGGAACACCTTGCAGCCCTTCTGCTTGAGAATGTCTTCGGCGATGTCGGAGGGCTTGCGCGACGTAAACACCCAGGTCGGCGTCGTGCTCACCGTCGCCACCACCGAGGTCGCCAGCGGCAGTTTCAACGATGCGTCGAGCACGACGCGCACCGGCGAGCGCTCCAGCATGCCCGGCAGGCGGCAATTCAATTGCGGATTGTCGGCGCGAACCGTGCCGATGCCGACGAGGATCGCGTCGTGCTGTGCGCGCATCTGAAATACGCGGTTGCGCGCCTCATCGCCCGACAGGATCACCGGCTTGCGGCCGGCGAGGCCCACTTTTTCGTCGGCCGACACCGCAAGCTTGAGCGTCACGAAAGGCCGCGTCTTCTGCACGCGCGTGAAGTGCCCGGCATGCGCGCGGCGCGCCTCCTCGGCGCACAGCCCGATATCGACCTGAATGCCCTTGGCGCGCATTTGCTCATGGCCCTTGCCGGCGACTTCCGGGTTGGGGTCCTCGATCGCCGACACCACGCGCGCGATGCCGGCCTTGACGATGGCGTCGGCGCACGGCGGCGACTTGCCCTGATGCGAGCACGGCTCGAGCGTGCAATAGAGCGTGGCGCCCTGCGCGTTCTTCTTGGCCTGGCGCAGCGCCTCGACCTCGGCATGCGGACGGCCGCCGGGCTGGGTCCAGCCACGGCCGACGATAACGCCGTCCTTGACGATGACCGCGCCGACCGCGGGATTGGGCCAGGTGTTGCCGAGCCCGCGCCGCCCGAGCGCGAGCGCCAATGCCATGAAGCGTTCGTCGCTCATTTCGGTTTGACGACCGCCGCTTCCTCGTCGCCCGACAACTCGTCGAGCGCGGTGCGGAAATCCTTGGCCTCGCCGAAATTGCGATAGACCGAGGCAAAGCGCACATAGGCGACATCGTCGATCTCGCGCAAGTGCGCCATTACGATCTCGCCGATCGCTTCCGAAGACACTTCATTCTCGCCGCCGCTTTCAAGCTCGCGCACGATCTTTGAGACCATCTGCTCGATGCGCTCCGGATCGACCGCGCGCTTGCGCAAGGCGATCTGCACCGAGCGCATAAGCTTGTCGCGGTCGAAGGGCACGCGGCGGCCGTTGCGCTTGATGACGGTGAGTTCGCGCAACTGCACGCGCTCGAAGGTGGTGAAGCGGAAATTGCAGGTGAGACACACGCGCCTGCGGCGGATCACCGCCGAATCCTCGGTCGGCCGCGAATCCTTCACCTGGGTGTCGAGGCTTCCGCAACTCGGGCAACGCATTTGACGACCTCTATCCTCTCGTCCGCGTCATGGCCGGGCTTGTCCCGGCCATCCACGTCTTACTGTGCTGCCAAGGCGTGGATGCCCGGCACAAGGCCGGGCATGACGAAGTAAATGTCGTGCCGCGTCTCATTGATAAATCGGAAAACGCGACAGCAATGTCTTCACCTTGCCGGCCACCGCGGCTTCGGCCAGCGAATCCTCTTCCGCGCTTTTCTGCGACAATACGTCGAGCACTTCGACGATCATTTCGCCGACCTGGCGGAATTCGGCGATGCCGAAGCCGCGCGTCGTGCAGGCCGGCGTGCCGAGCCTGATGCCGGATGTGACCATCGGTTTTTCCGGATCGAACGGAATGCCGTTCTTGTTGCAGGTGATATGCGCGCGGCCAAGCGCCAGTTCGGCGACCTTGCCGGTGAGGCGCTTGGGCCGCAGATCGACCAGCATTAGATGGGTGTCGGTGCCGCCCGAGACAATATCGAGGCCATGCGACTTCAAGGTCTCGGCCAGCGCCTTGGCATTCTCCACGACATTTCTGGCGTAGAGCTTGAAGCTCGGCTGAAGCGCCTCGCCGAAGGCCACCGCCTTGGCGGCGATCACATGCATCAGCGGGCCGCCCTGCATGCCGGGGAACACCGCGGTGTTGATCTTCTTGGCGAGGTCTTCGTCATTGGTGAGGATCACACCGCCGCGTGGACCGCGCAAGGTCTTGTGCGTCGTCGTGGTCACGACATGGGCGTGCGGGAATGGCGACGGATGCACGCCGCCTGCGACCAGCCCCGCGAAATGCGCCATGTCGACCATCAGCAGCGCGCCGACCTCGTCGCAGATCTCGCGGAAGCGTCGGAAGTCGATGATGCGCGGATAGGCCGAGCCGCCGGCGATGATCAGTTTCGGCTTGTGCTGCTTGGCGAGCACAAGGACCTCGTCCATGTCGATGCGCTGGTCGTCGCGCCGCACGTTGTAGGGCACTGGCTTGAACCATTTGCCGGACATGTTGAGCGCCATGCCGTGCGACAGATGGCCACCGGCGGCGAGATTGAGGCCCATGAAGGTGTCGCCGGGCTGCATCAGCGCAAAGAACACCTCGGCGTTGGCGGAGGCGCCGGAATGCGGCTGCACATTGGCGAACGCACAGCCGAACAATTTGGTGATGCGCTGGATCGCCAGCGTCTCGGCGATGTCGACGAACTGGCAGCCGCCGTAATAGCGCTTGCCCGGCAGGCCCTCGGCATATTTGTTGGTCAGCACCGAGCCTTGCGCTTCCAGCACCGCGCGCGACACGATGTTCTCCGACGCGATCAGCTCGATCTCGTCGCGCTGGCGGCCGAGTTCTTTGCCGACGACGTCGGCGATCTCCGGATCGACGTCGGCAAGCGCCGCCGTGAACAGGGCTTCGACATCACTCGAAGGTATGGGCTTGGATGTCGCCGACATTACGATCTCCTGGCGCCGGGACTAAGGGCGGCGCCACCAAATGGCAGTTTCCGGGGTTCAGCCTGAAATAGCATAAGTACCGTCCACCGCCAAGCATAGGGATGTGGACGGCCGCGACCGCAATATCTAGGGAGCGCTCAAAAAAAAGCCCCGGCCGGGAGGCCGGGGCAAGTCATTTCGGTCGTCCCCGCCTTAGAGGCGGTAAAGGATCTGGTCGGTCCAGAAACGTTCGAGCCGGTGCAGCGACTTGTTGAGGGTCGCGAACTCGTCGGCATTGATGCCGCCGACCTGTTCGACCGTGCGCACGTGCTTCTGGTACAGCGTATCGACGATGTCGCGGACCTCGCGGCCCTTGTCGGTCAGCTTGATGCGGACCGAGCGGCGATCGACACGCGAGCGCTGGTGAT
>DASWPX010000086.1:0-9954 GCA_036398395.1 Pseudolabrys sp.
ATTCATCCAGGGTCTTCGCGCTCTTGGCCGCAGCCCGCGCGGCCATCGCCACCTCGTCGGGCGCTTGCGGGGCGGCGGGCTGCGCCACGCGGCTCTTGACCTCGACATCCGGGGGCCGTGCGACCGGCGCTCGGGCCGCCATCGGCGTTGGCTCCGGCGCAAAACGGTCTACCGGTTCCTCGCCTATTAGCGCGTCGACCCCGGCTTCCAGATAGAAGTCGAGCAATTCGCGTGTCGGTTTGTCGGAGCCGGGCATCATCCTTGCATCCTAACATAGCCGCCGGCATTTGCCCCCGCTGTGCAAAAGTGGAGAATGGGAGTTGGGAGAACAATATGACCGAGCTGCCGGCACGTGAGGCAATGGAATTCGACGTGGTGATCGTCGGCGCAGGGCCGGCGGGACTTTCCGCCGCCATTCGCCTCAAGCAGGTCAACCCGGATACCACGGTCGTGGTGGTGGAGAAGGGCTCCGAGGTCGGCGCGCATATTCTCTCGGGCGCGGTGATCGATCCGGTCGGCCTCGATAAATTGTTGTCCGACTGGCGCACCGAGGAGACGCCGATCAAGACTGCGGTCACCGACGACCGTTTCTATTACCTCACCGCCTCCGCCGCGCTGCGGCTGCCGAATTTCGCCATGCCGCCGCTGATGAGCAACCACGGCAACTACATCGTCTCGCTCGGCGCGGTCTGCCGCTGGCTGGCCACCAAGGCCGAAGCGCTCGGCGTCGAAATCTATCCCGGCTTTGCGGCGGCGGAAGTTCTGTACGACGACAAGGGCGCGGTCGCCGGCATCGCCACCGGCGACATGGGTATCGGCAAAAACAGAGAGCCGAACGCCAGCTTTACGCGCGGCATGGAGCTGCGCGCCAAATACACGCTGTTCGCGGAAGGCGCGCGCGGCAATCTCGGCAAGCAACTCATTGCCAAATTCAATCTCGCCGGCGCCAGCGAGCCGCAGAAGTTCGGGCTCGGCCTGAAAGAGCTATGGCAGGTCGCGCCCGACAAGCATCGCAAGGGTCTGGCGCAGCATTCCTTCGGCTGGCCGCTCGACGGCGGCACGGGCGGCGGCTCGTTCCTCTATCACTTCGACGACAATCTGGTGTCGGTTGGCTTCGTGCTGCATCTCAATTATTCGAATCCCTATTTGTCGCCGTTCGAGGAATTCCAGCGCTTCAAGACCCATCCGCTGGTGCGCGATACTTTCGCGGGCGGCAAACGACTGGCCTATGGCGCGCGCGCGCTGACCGAGGGCGGCTACCAGTCGGTGCCCAAGCTTGCGTTTCCCGGCGGTGCGCTGATCGGCTGCGATGCCGGATTCATGAACGTGCCGCGCATCAAGGGCAGCCACAACGCGATGCTGTCGGGCATTTTCGCGGCCGAAGCCGCCGCCGCGGCCTTGAGCGCGGGCCGCAGCCACGACGAGCTTTCCGGTTACGAAGCGGCGTGGCGATCGTCGCCGATCGGCAAGGACTTGTGGAAAGTCCGCAACGCCAAACCGCTATGGTCGAAACTGGGCACTCTCCTTGGCATCGCGCTCGGCGGTCTCGACATGTGGTGCAATACGCTCGGCTTTTCGCTCTTCGGCACGCTAAAGCATGGCAAGCCGGATTACGCCTCGCTCAAGCCGGCCGCCGAATGCGCGCCGATCGCCTATCCGCGGCCCGACGGCAAACTCACCTTCGACCGGCTTTCGTCGGTATTTTTGTCCAATACCAACCACGAGGAAGACCAGCCGCCGCATCTGGTGGTGAAGGACCTGGCGTTACAGAAGACGTCCGAGCACGACGTCTTTGCCGGCCCATCGGCGCGCTACTGTCCCGCCGGGGTTTATGAATGGGTGGAGGAGGCGGGCACGCCTAAATTTGTCATTAACGCGCAGAACTGCGTCCACTGCAAAACCTGCGACATCAAGGACCCGAATCAGAACATCAACTGGGTTCCGCCGGAAGGCAGTGGCGGACCTAATTACCCCAATATGTAATGAACTTGCCCCCGACGCGGCCACGATGCTGCCACATCGGGGCTTTCATGATGATGGGCCGGACAAATGCCGGCCGTTCTTGCGGCGGCGGCGCAAAAAGGCCATTCTCGGCGCAACCTCGGCGGCGCTAAGCGAATTTCGCGGTCCGTCCGCCCCATTGGAGCATCGCCAGTGATTTCTATGAGCTTCGCCCGGTGCATTGCCGGCACCGCGCTTGCTGCGTTTCTCGTCGCCGCGCCTATCGAACTGGTCGCGCAAACCCCGAGCGCGCAGGATCTGTCCGGCCTGACCGCCTCCGGCAGCTATCTGGCGGCCCGTCACGCCGGCCGGCAGCGCGACGCCGCGGTCGAGGCCGCATACTACCGCGCCGCGCTCAAGCGCGACCCGAAAAACACCGAATTGCTCGACCGCACGTTCCTGTCGCTGCTGGTCGGCGGCGATGTCGATGAAGCGGTGAAATATGCCGACCGTGTCGGCATGGCCGACAAAGGCGACCGCGTTTCCAAGCTGGTCACCGGCGTGCACGCGCTCAAGCTGAAACAGTATCCGGTTGCGCGGCGCGATCTGGCGCAGTCGGTCCGTGGACCGATCACCGATCTGACCGCGACGCTGCTGACCGCCTGGACGATGGCGGGCACCGGCGATTCCAAGGGCGCGGTTGCTTCCATCGACAAGCTCTCCGGTCCCGATTGGTACGCGATCTTCAAGGAGCTGCATGCCGGTCTGATCTACGATCTCGCCAATAACCAGGTTGAAGCGGGCAAACGTCTCCAGCACGCCTATCAACTCGACTCTTCGGCGTTGCGCGTAGTCGAGGCTTACGGCAGCTGGGTGTCGCGCAACCGGTCGCCGAAAGAGGCGCTGGAAATCTTTGCCGCCTTCGACAAGGTGCTGCCGCGCCATCCGCTGGTGATCGAGGCGATGGACAAGCTCAATGCCGGCGAGAAATTGCCGCCGCTGGTGGCGACCGTGCAGGCGGGCGCCGGCGAAGCGCTTTACGGGCTCGGCGCCTCGCTCGGCCGGCGCGGTGGCGAGGACCTCGGCCTCGTCTATCTCCAGCTTGCGCTGCATCTTTCGCCCAATCATCCGTTGGCGCTGCTTTCGCTTGCCGATCTTTATGAATCGCTCAAGAAACCGGACCTGGCGATCGCCGTCTATGAGCGCATTCCGGCGAATTCGCCGCTGCACCGCAACGCTGCCATCCAGATGGCGTCCAATCTCGACGCGCTCGACCGCTCAAACGAAGCCGAAAAGCAACTCGACACGCTGATCAAGCAGCACCCGGACGATCTCGAGGCCATCATGGCACTCGGCAATATTCAGCGCGGCCACAAGAAATTCGCCGAATGCGCCGATACTTATTCCAAGGGCGTCGCCACCATGGGCGCGCTCGACAAGGCCAACTGGGTGATCTTCTATTTCCGCGGTATCTGCTACGAGCGCTCCAAGCAGTGGCCGAAATCGGAAGCCGACCTCAAGAAGGCGCTTGAGCTGTTTCCCGATCAGCCCCACGTGTTGAATTATCTCGGCTATTCGTGGATCGACCAGGACGTCAATCTGGATGACGGCATGGCCATGATCAAAAAGTCCGTGCAGCAGCGGCCGGACGACGGCTACATCGTGGACTCGCTCGGCTGGGCCTATTTCCGCACCGGCAATTACGAGGAAGCCACCAAACAACTCGAGCGCGCGATCGAGCTCAAGCCTGAAGACCCGACCATCAACGACCATCTCGGCGATGCCTATTGGCGCATCGGCCGCGTGCTCGAGGCCCGCTTCCAATGGGCGCATGCGCGCGATCTCAAGCCCGATCCGGAGGATCTCCCGAAGATCGAAGAGAAGCTCAAGAACGGATTGCCGGATGAGACCTCGTCGCAAGCCAAGGCCGGTAAGAAGACCGGTGACGGGGGTTAAACCTCTTTCGTGACCGAGCCGCTGGTCGAAAAGGCTTTCGCCAAGATCAATCTGACATTGCGCGTGCTCGGCCGCCGCGCCGATGGCTATCACAATTTGGAAAGCCTCGTGGCCTTCGCCGATTTGTCGGACACGCTCACCCTGCAGCCGGGTGACACGACGACGCTCGCCATCGGCGGCCCCTATGCGGGACCGATCGGCCCAACCGCGGACAACCTGGTGCTCAAGGCGGTGGCCGCGTTACGCCAGCGCTTCGAAATGCTGACCGCCGGGCACTTTCGTCTTGAGAAGAATCTTCCGGTGGCGGCCGGCATCGGCGGCGGTTCGGCGGACGCTGCGGCGGCCCTGCGGCTGTTGGCAATCGTCAACGGCATTGCGCTCGACGATGAGCGGCTGACCGCTGCCGCCTTGGCGGTCGGCGCCGATGTCCCGGTGTGTCTCGCTTTGCGCCCGCGCATCATGCGCGGTGTCGGCGAAGAACTGTCGCCGCCGGTCGTGCTGCCGCCGCTGCCGGCCGTGCTGGTCAATCCCGGCGTCGGGCTGGCGACCCGCGATGTATTCGGCAAGCTGGTCATTTCGCAAACGGGTAAAACCAATATCGGCGAAGTGCCGCAAACGCTCGATGCGGCGATCGAATTTCTGAGCGCTCACGGCAACGACCTGACGCAACCCGCGATCGCCTGCGTGCCCGTGATCGCGGAAGTGCTGGACGCGATGCACGCCGTGCCGGGCGTGCGGCTTGCCCGCATGTCGGGCTCGGGCGCGACATGCTTTGCGTTGTTTTCGACCGCGGGTGAGGCCGCCGCCGCCTCCTGGCTGCTGCAGGAACCGAACAGCGATTGGTGGGTCCGCACCACGACGCTCGGTTAGATTTGGCTTCGTTAAATCTTGAAATAGCCCCTTTTAAACGGAACGGTCGCTCGTCTGGCGGTTTGGGAAGCGGCAACAGGAGACGACTATGAAATTCGGATGGATCGCCCTCGCGCTTGTGGTTGCAGGCTTAGCCCTTACCGCCGCCAATCCGGCGCTGGCGCGCGTCAAGCATAAAGCTGCGTGCAACGACCGGCCGCAGACCTTCAGTTGGGACGGCATCATCTCCAACCCCGCGCCGCAGCCCAATGGCTGCTCGCCGGCCGTTTACAACTACGGCCGTTTTGTCGGGCAGGACCCGGACCCGTTTATCCGCCAGCAACTGATGCGCGACCCGCAGACCGGGTATTCGCAGTTCTAGGAATTGCTATCGCCGTGCGATGTTAATGCGCGCGCGCGATGCAGAAGGCGACGGTCTCTTCCAGCGCGGTCTTGATCTCCGATGGCGGCACTAGCGCCAGCGCGTCGGTGGCGATCGCGCCGTAATGCCGGGCCCGGCCGATGGTATCCTCGATGGCGTGATGCTTGGCCATCAGCGCGATGGCTTGGTCGAGATCGCCGTCGCGAATTTCGCCCTCGCCGAGGGTGCGGTTCCAGTAGGCGCGCTCGCTGTCCGAGCCGCGTCGGAATGACAGCACCACCGGCAGCGTGATCTTGCCCTCGCGGAAGTCGTCGCCAACGTTCTTGCCGAGCTTGGCCGAGGTGCCGCCGTAATCCAGCGCATCGTCGATCAGTTGAAACGCGATGCCGAGATTCATGCCGAAGGAACGGCACGCGGCCTGCGCCGATTTCTCCTGCACCGCCAGCGCGGGGCCGACTTCGCACGCGGCGGCGAACAGTTCCGCAGTCTTGGCGCGGATCACCGCCATGTATTCGTCTTCGTTGGTGGCGGTGTTCTTGGCGGCGCCGAGCTGCATGACCTCGCCCTCGGCAATCACCATCGCGGCCGACGACAGGATATCCAGCGCATGCAGATTGCCGACCTCGACCATCATCTTGAAGGCTTGCCCGAGCAGAAAATCGCCGACCAGCACGCTCGCCTCGTTGCCCCAGACCATGCGCGCGGCGAGCTTGCCGCGGCGCATATCGCTTTCGTCCACAACGTCGTCATGCAGCAGCGTGGCGGTGTGCATGAACTCAACTGCGGCCGCGAGCTTGATGTGGCCGTCGCCCGGATAACCTGCGATCTTGGCCATGGCCAGCGTGAGCATCGGCCGCAGTCTCTTGCCGCCCGACGAGATCAAGTGGTTGGCGACCTCCGGGATCATGGTCACCTCGGAGCCGGTGCGCGACAATATGGTGGTATTGACCCGTTCCATGTCCGCCGCCACCAGATCGGTGAGACGCTGGATCGAGGCGGCTTGCGGGCTTTCAAATGGAATGATGACGGCCAAAACGCATCTCCGGGGCGGGAAAGACGGGCGAGCATAGAAACGCTATGTTAAAGCGGAAGGGTATTAGTAGCGCAAAGGGGTTCCGGCTTGGCGAAAAAATTGTCCTCGATTGTCCGCAAAGCGCCGGGCTTTGCATCCTACAAGATCGCCGTGCTGGTGCCCTGCTACAACGAAGCGGCCGCCGTGGCCAAGGTCGTCGAGGACTTCAAGGCGACGCTGCCGCAGGCGACGATCTTCGTGTTCGACAACAATTCGACCGACAATACAGCGGAGGCCGCCCGTGCCGCCGGCGCCGAGGTATTCGAGGAGAAGCATCAGGGCAAGGGCTTCGTGGTGCGGCGCATGTTCGCCGACATCGAGGCCGACATTTACGTGCTGGTCGACGGCGACGCCACCTATGATGCGCCCAGCGCACCGGCCATGATCAGGCGGCTGCTTGAGGGCCGTCTCGACATGGTCGTCGGCAACCGCGTCGAGCGCGAACAGGCGGCCTACCGCGCCGGCCACCGCGCCGGCAATTGGCTGCTGACGGGCTTCGTTGCCGCGGTGTTCGGCTCGAAGTTCAACGACATGTTGTCGGGCTACCGGGTATTTTCGCGCCGTTTCGTGAAATCGTTTCCGGTCATATCCGACGGCTTCGAGATCGAGACCGAACTGACAATTCATGCGCTCGAATTGAGTCTGCCGGCCGCCGAGATCGACACGCCCTATTATTCGCGGCCGGCGGGCTCCGCTTCCAAGCTCAATACCTGGCGCGACGGCTTCCGTATTCTCGGCACCGTCGTCAGTCTGTATCGCGCTGAACGTCCGCTGATTTTCTTTTCCGGCATTGGACTGCTGATGGCGATTTTATCGGTCGTCTTCGCGGTGCCGCTCTTCGTCACTTATTTCGAGACCGGCCTGGTGCCCCGCTTGCCGACCGCCATTCTGTCGACCGGGCTGATGATGCTGGCTTCGCTGTCGGTCGCGGTCGGACTGGTGCTGGACACGGTGACGCGCGGGCGGCGCGAAACCAAGTTGCTGGCCTACCTGTCGCACCGCGCGCCGGGCGAAGAACGAAGACATTAAGTTATTTACAGACCGGCAGGCGCTCGACCTTTTGTGCGTTGTGATAAAGCCCGCACAGCACGTCGTTTCCGTCGGTCTTGAAGATGTGCTTCACCGGTTCGGCCTGGCTTACCAGAATATGGGCGGCGACCAGCGCGACGCCGAGCGGATAGGTCAATCGGTTTCGCTGCAAGTCGGTGAGTTTGGCGATCAGCAAGGCCGCGGCGATGATGGCCAGCGGATCGGTCAGAATGAAATATTCCTGCTTCAGCCCTCGCGCCATGCCGAGCGTATCGATACCCCAGTCGGTCAGCATCAGCGCCGCCACCTGAAGCACCAGACGCCATTTGCGGCGTCTGATGGCGATCACGGTGGCGGCGATCACGAACCATTCCAGGAAAATCGTCGGCCGCGGCGAGGATTCCAGAATGAAGGACCGGCGCATGATTACGCCGCCGGCCCACTGCGACAGCATGGCGAGATGTTGCGCTATCGAGCCGCCGGCAAGCCGCGAATCGCCGCCTTGAGCGAATTGCAACATTTGCTCGAACGGATGAAAGACAATGAGTACGTCGCCGGGCTGGTAGCGCGCGTAAAGCGCCAGCAATCCGATCATGCAGCCGGCGATAACGGCGAACATCGCGGTCAGCGTTTCCATCGCTTCGACGCGCCATATCACGGCGTAAGCCGCCATGCCGAGGCCGAGCCAAAGCGCGATGACGGTCCAGTAGACCGGGGCGGAGACAACCAAAGCCGGCACCATGCCGCCGTTCGACAGCCCAGCGAGCACGATATCCTTGGCCAGATAGGCCGCAATCAGGGCTACCGCTGCGCTGACCGCGAGCGCCGGCCATGCCCGCCGCGGCGCATCCCAAAAGCCCGGCTGCGGCGCCACGCCGAATGGCAGCGCCACCACAGGCAAGGCGCAGATCAGGAATATGATCTGAATCTTATTCATGAAGGCGAGCGTGATCAGCAGGCTCGCCAGGCCGATTACCGCCGGCCGCCACCAGCGCTGGCCGTAGGTCGCGACGATGCACAACAGCAGCAGCGCCGACATGAAAAATCCGGCGGCCAGCAGCTCGGTGCGCATGATGCGCATCTGCATCGCCATACCGCCCGAAAATGCCAGCAGAAAGCCGCCCACCGCTGCGATGCGCCAGTCGCGCACCAGCGCCCGCAGCAGATATGAGAAGGCCAAAACGAAGCCCATCGCAAACAGGAGCGACAGCACGCGCCCGGCCTGTGTCGCGACCGTCCAGGCATGCGCAAAGCCCAAGGCGTCGTTCGCCGGCGGCAGTGCGTTGAGCGACACGACGTGTACGATGCCGAGGCCGTGCAGCGCGCGCAGCCAGTAGCTCAGGAGCAGGATCGACAGATAGCCGGGGTGATCGAAATATTCCTGCGGCAGCGGCACATTGAGCAGGAAGGCGTTGTAGACGATCCAGAAATCCATGTCGGCAATGCGCCAATAGGGATACCAGAAGCCCGCGATCAGAAACGAGATCAGCATGCCGCCAAGCGCGGTCAGCAACTCGCCGGACCAGCTAAAGGGCACCAGCCGGGCAAAAGGCTGCGACGTGTCCGGATTGCGCAATGCCTGCAAAATACGATGCGCAAAGGTCATGGATTGTACGTTTTTCTTGTCGGAGGGCGGGGCAATCGAAGTAGACTAGTGACCTATAAAATCTTTCAACGCGAGGCAACAATTGCGCGAACTCGTACGCACCAACGATGCGGTCCTGGTCTCGGCGGTCGGCGCGCTGCTTGACGGCGCCAAGATCAAGCATCTGGTGTTCGACCAGAATATGAGCGTGCTGGAGGGATCGATCGGCATCCTGCCGCGCCGCGTACTGGTGGCGGAGGACGATATCGCCGCCGCCCGCCGATTGCTCACCGATGCTGGCCTCGCCCATGAGCTGCGCCCCGCTGAGCCGTGCGCAGATGGGCGCTGAACGAGATCCGCTCGCCACCACCGAGGACGCCGTGCTCGGGGGCCGCTTGCTGTTGCGCCAGCCCAAGCGCGGCCATCGTGTCGGCCACGACGCGATATTGCTGGCTGCCATGACCGGCGGCCGCGCCGGCGAGTTGGCGGTCGATCTCGGCGCCGGCGTGGGCGCCGCAGGTCTGGCGCTCGCTGCCCGGATCGCGGGTCTCAACGTCGTGCTGGTTGAAATCGATGAGATGCTTTGCACCCTGGCTGCCGAAAACGCCCAACTCAACCGCATGGACGCGCGGGTGAAGGCGATCGTGGCCGATGCCGGCGACGCCACCGCAATCGGCCTTGCGGCCGGCAGCGCAGACCGTGTCTTGATGAACCCGCCTTTCAACGACCCGGTCCGGCAGAACTCTTCGCCCGATCCGGGCCGCCGGCTTGCCCATGTCGGCGGGCCCAGCCTGCTGCAAAATTGGACCAGGACGGCCGCCTGGCTGCTGAAACCGCAGGGCGTGCTGACGTTGATCTGGCGAGCCGATGGCTTGGCTGAGGTGTTGAGCGCGTTAGCGGATGATTTCGGCGGTCTCGGCGTCTTGCCGGTGCTGCCCCGCGACGGCAGGCCGCCCATTCGCGTGCTGGTGAGCGCGAAGAAGGGCGCCCCATCCAAGCCAAACCTCGCCAAGCGGACCGATTATCCTGGGCTGGTGCTCAACGACGCACACGGCCGGCCGACCGCTGCCGCGCAAGCCGTGCTGCGCGGCGGGCAGAGCCTGCCGCTGGCTGAGTTATGAACGGCGCCATAGCGGCACG
>DASWPX010000087.1:0-6781 GCA_036398395.1 Pseudolabrys sp.
TCGTCTTTCCGCATGGCGGCGATGACCGCAAGACGCTGGACCGGCTGGCCGAACTTGGCTTCCGCTCACCGCTGGAAGCGTCTGCCACCATTCGGCATTGGCTCGGCGGCGGGCCGCGCTCGCTCAAGGGTGAGGCTGCACGGGGCCACCTCCAGGCGCTGTTGCCGAACCTGGTCGAGCATATCGGCAGGACCGACAATCCGAACGCCACGCTGGTGCTGTTCGATCATTTTTTGTCTAATTTGTACGGCGGCGGCCGGTTGTTGTCCCTGCTGCGGCAAAAGCCCGACCTGGTTGCCTTGATCACGCTGGTGCTGGGCATCGCGCCCCGCATCGCCGATACGCTGGCGCGCAATCCGCAGGTGATGGACGCACTGGTCGACCCCAGTTTCTTCGGCCCTCTGCCGGACGATGCCGAGCTCGGGCGGCGGCTCGACGCGGCTCTCGCGCAATCGCGCTACGACGAAGATCTGCTTGAGCGCGTTCGCATGTTCGGACTGGAATATATGTTTCTGATCGGGGTGCGGATTTTGTCGGGCACCGTCACCGCAAGGCAGGCTGGTGAAGCTTTTGCGCGCCTGGCCGACGCCGTCATCCGCGCCGTGCATCGCGCGGTCGCGGCCAACTTTGCGGCGACACATGGGCATATGCGCGGTGAGAAGACCGCGGTGCTGGCCATGGGCAAACTCGGCGGCCGGGAAATGACGGCCAGTTCCGATCTCGACCTCATTTTAATCTATGACTTCGACGAGAAGCATCCGGACTCGAAGGGCAAGCGGCCGCTTTACGGCGGTCATTACTTCGCGCGCCTGACCCAGCGGCTGATCAACGCCTTGACGGCGCAGACCAATTACGGCGCGCTTTACGATGTCGATATGCGGCTGCGGCCGTCGGGCAGGGCAGGACCGCTGGCGACGGGGATCGGCAGTTTTACCGGTTATCAAGAGAGCGAGGCTTGGACCTGGGAGCACATGGCGCTCACGCGCGCGCGGGTGGTGTCGGCCTCGCCTGGCTTTGGCGCCCAGGTTCGGAAGGTCATCGACGACATTCTGCGCCGGCCGCGCGATGCCGGACTTATCGCCGGCGACGTCGTCGAAATGCGGAGCGCCATCGCCAGAGAGAAGAGCGAGCGCAACCGCTGGGACCTTAAATACGCGGCCGGCGGGCTGATCGATCTGGAATTCATCGCGCAATATCTCCAACTGGTGCACGCCAATCGAATCCCGGAGATTCTCGACACCTCGACCGCGGGCGCGCTCGACAAGGCATGGCAACTGAAAATCCTGGCGGTCGAGGATGCCGAGGTCTTGCGTCCGGCGGCGCAATTCTATCAGGACCTCACCCAAATCTTGCGATTGTGCCTTGCCGGTCCCTTCGATCCAAAAACCGCGGGTGCCGGCTTGCTGCGGCTGCTGGCGCGCGCGACCGACGTGCCGGATTTTGCGACCCTCGATGCCACGTTGATCGAGACGCAGGCCAACGTACGTGCGAGCTTTGTGCGGATACTGGGCCGGGCGCCGTGAAGCGGCTTTCGCGTGCCGCGGTGGAATGGCAGAATAGCTGTCCGGGAGGACGATCATGAAAAAGAATGAACTTGGCGCGACGCTTCTGGCGTTTGCCGTGGTTTTAGCGTGCGGCGCGCCGGCGAGCGCACAAGACAAGCTCAAGGTGGCGATCGGGCAGATCGACGCCTGGGCCAATCAGGTGCCGACGCTCGGCATGAAAGCCGGCATTTTCCAGAAGCACGGCATCGAACTGGAGAATTTCGGCACCCAAGGTGCCGGCGAGACCTTGCAGGCGGTGATCTCGGGCAGCGCCGATATCGGCATCGGCGTGGGCACGCCGGGTGCCATGCGCGCCTTCGTCAAGGGCGCGCCGGTGCGCGTGCTGGCGGCCGGCTATACCGGGGTGGAAGACATCTATTGGTTCGTCCCGACCAATTCGCCGATCAAGGACGTGAAGGATATCACCGACAGGCACACGATCGCCTATTCGACCAACGGTTCGACCTCCGACAGCGTGCTGCGCGCGCTGATCGTTCATTACGGATTGAAGGCCAAGCCGAACGCGACGGGCGGGCCGCCGCCGACGCTTGTCATGACCATGTCAGGCCAGATCGATATCGGCTGGTCCGTGGCGCCGTTCGGCTTGAAGGAATTGCAGGCCAAGACCATCCGGGTACTCATGCGCGGCAGCGACCTGCCGTCGATGCGCGGGCAGACGGTGCGGGTCGAAATCGTCAACGCCAATGCGCTGAAGGAGCGCCACGACGTCATGGTGCGTTTCATGCGCGCCTATCGCGAGACGGTCGACTGGATGTATGCGAATCCGGAGGCGGTGAAGCTTTATTCCGAGAGCATGCGCATGGCGGAGGATCTGGTCGAATTGCAACGCAAGGAGTTCAATCCGAAATCGGCGCTGAACCCGGATAAGTTATCCGACGTCGACCTGGTGATGCAGGACGCGATCGCGGGCAAATTCCTGGACAAGCCGCTGAGCCAGGAACAACTGGCGGAGTTCGTCCAGATCCCGCCCCGTTAGGCTGCGTCTTCCTTGGGCAGCGGACATTGCGGCTCGAGCGGCAGCCGCACCACCACCAGCGTGCCTTTGCCGAGCGCGGAACGGATGCGCATGCGGCCGCCGTGCAGCTCGACGAGAGACTTGGCGATCGCCAATCCCAGCCCGGAGCCTTGATGGCTCTTGGTCAACTGGCTCTCGACCTGCTCGAACGGACGGCCAAGCCGCGTGAGTGCATCTCTGGCGATGCCGATGCCGCTGTCGGCGATGCCGAGCACGATGCAGCCGTCGGCGGCGCGTCCGCGCACCGTGATGCGGCCGCCCGCGGGCGTGAATTTCACGGCGTTGGACAGGAGATTGAGCGCGATCTGCTTGATGGCGCGGCGGTCGGCCCGCAAATGCAGATCGGGCGCAATGCGCGAGACCACCTCGAGCTGCTTTTCCTGCGCTTTTGCCGACACCACGCGCATGGACTCCGCCAGCAGCGTATCGAGATCGAGGTCGTCGAAATCCAGGCGAATGCGGCCGGCCTCGATCTTCGACATGTCGAGAATGACGTTGATGACTTCGAGCAGATATTGCCCGCTGCCGCGGATGTCGGTGCAATATTCGTTGTATTTTTCGGCGCCGAGCGGGCCGAACATCCCCGACTCCATGATCTCGGAAAATCCGATGATGGCGTTGAGCGGCGTGCGCAGTTCGTGGCTCATATTCGCCAGAAACTTCGATTTCGCCTGATTGGCTTCCTCGGCTCGGTTTTTTTCCTCGGCGTATTTTTCCGCGAGTTCCGCGAGGCGCTGCTGTGAAGACCGCAGGTCCGAAATGGTGGCGATCTGGCGCTTCTCGCTGTCGATCAGCTTTTCCTCGTGGGTCTTGAGCGCGGTGATGTCGGTGCCGACCGAGACATAGCCGCCGTCCTTGGTGCGCCGTTCGCTGATGTGCAACCAGCGGCCGTCTTCCAGTTGCGCCTCGAAGGTCCGCGCGCCGGGGACGGCCGGACCGCCGGTGACGATCTTGTTGCGCACCACGGGCTGGCTGCCGGCGGCGGCCAGCGATTCATATGACGCGCCGACCGTGATGGCCTCGTCCGGCAGGTCATGCAATTCCTGGAAATTGGAGTTGCACAGGACCAGGCGGTTGTCTGAGTCCCACAGCACGAACGCTTCCGGAATGGTCTCGATGGCGTCGCGCAGGCGCATGTCGGCGGCGACCGTCTTTTCGACCAGGCTTTTCTGTTCGGTAATGTCGACCGCGATGCCGATCAGATGCAGGCCCGGCTCGCCCGGCTGGCGCACCAGTTCGCATCGCGCGCGCAGCCACACCCAGTGACCGTCGGCGTGGCGCATGCGGAAGGCGTGATCGATGGCGGTCATCTTGGCGTCGGCGAGTTCGGTCGCAAGTTCGTAAAGCTGGACGTCGTCGGGATGCACCAGACCGCTGACGATCCCGAAGGGCAGCAGGTTGTCCTTGGCCTCAAGGCCGAGGATGTCGAACATGGACTGCGACCAGAAGATACGGCCGCGCGCGAGGTCCCAGTCCCACAAACCGCATCGTCCGCGGTTGAGGGCCGTATCGATGCGGCTGCGCACCGTCTCGTAGATCACGTCGGCTTCGCGCGCCCGCGTCGCCTGCCAGTGGAAGGCAAAGCCGAGGATGAGCACGACGAAGCCTGTGGTGGCCGACAGCGTGACGGTGAGCGTGGTGATCGAGCGCCAGGAGGTCAGCGCTGCGTCGCGCGATTGCACCACGGCGATTTGCCCGAAGGGGGGCTTCAGCATGCGCACCGTCGCCAGCGCGCGGCTGTCGTCGGGCAGGACAATTTCGAGCACACCGGCGCCGGCGCCAAAAGTAGTGAGAGGTTGGGTCGGGCCGATCAGATCGACCAGGCGGCGGCCGATGGTGGCGTCGGTGGCGGGCGTGGCGGCCGTAACCACGCCTTCCGCGTTGGTCAACAGGAAGTGGCGTCCGACGCCGGTGGCCCACAGCGGCAACACGCGCGCCAGCACCTCCTGCGGATGCTCAGCCGCATCCGTCGGCTGCGCAAGCGGCTGTTGCAGGCGCTCGGCGGCAACGTCGGCGACCGCATCGAGCGATATGATCATGGTGTTGAGCGTCTGGCGCCGCTGGTCGAGCACCTGCACAACGGCGCCGACGCAGGTGGTGACCAGAAATGCGATGATGAGCACCGGAACCGCGCGCCGGAGCAAGGGCTCGGCCGTCAGCAGCCGCCGATACGCCGGTTTGGCGATCGATTGTGCGAGGCCCTTTATCGAATCCGGGTGTGCAGACGCACTCGCCAAGCCGGCGCGCGCCATAGATGGCCTCCGTTCGGATGATGTCCCCTACGCGCGATTCGGAAGAATGTGCCCGACGCTCACCGAATCACTTGGCGATTTGAATCGATGGTCGCTGATTTGTCGAGAGTCCAAGGAGTCAATTGTTTAGAAAACGTTACCCACGAGTCTTTTGGGACACGCTTCCAGGACGTGGCCGGCGCAGCCCTTCAATGGCTGGCGAGCGCGCGCTCGACGATGTCGGACAGGTCGCGCGACAGGCCGGGGGCAGCCTTGATGCGTGCCAGCGCGGCCTCCGCCTTGGCGCGGCGGCCTGCCTCCTGGGTGCTCCAGGTGCGAAACGCGGTGGCGAGGCGCGCCGCCAGCTGCGGGTTTTTGGGATCGAGTCCCAGGATATGGTCGGCGATGAAGCCGTAGCCCGCGCCGTCGGGGCGATTGAACTGGGTCGGATTGCCCATGGCGAAGGCGCCGATCAATGCGCGCACGCGGTTGGGATTGGCAAGCGAGAAGGCGGGGTGGGCGGTCAGCTTGCGCACCAGATCGAGCGTTTCCGGCTGTGGGATCATGGCCTGCAACGAGAACCACTTGTCCACGACCAGCGCATCGGCCGCGTAACGCTTGTAGAAGTCTGCGAAGGCTTGTTCGCGCTCGGTGCCGCCATGCAGCGACAAAGTCGCCAGCGCCGCCATGCGGTCGGTCATGTTGTCGGACGCCTCATATTGGCGCGCGGCGCGGGCGATGCCCTGCGGCGTGCCGCCGGCCGCCAGGAGATCGAGCGCGGCGTTGCGCAAAGAGCGGCGGCCCGCATCTTTTGCATCGGGCGAGTAAGGGCCGCTGACGGCGACGCGGTCGTAGGTCGCGGCCAGCGCCGGGCCGAGCCGCTCGCCGATGCTGGCGCGCAAGGCAAGGCGGGCGCGGAAGATCGCATCGGGGTCGATGTCGCGGCCGATCTCGCGGGCAATATCGCCTTCGCCCGGCGGCGCGAGCGCCAGCGCGACGAAGGCTGGCTCCAGCGTCCGGTCGTCGAGGATAGCGGCCAGCGCCGCGATCAGTTTATCGTCGGTGCGCGGCGATTTGCCGGCGCGCAAAGCGGCCACATTGTCGATCAGCAGCCGCATCGCGCTGGTCTGCAACGCCTGCCAGCGATTGAACGCGTCGGCGTCATGCGCCGCCAGAAAATCCAGATCGCCGGCGTCGAGATCGGTAACGAGCTTGATCGGTGCGGAGAAGCCGCGATTGATCGACAGTACCGGGCGCTCATTGATACCGGTGAATTCATAGCTGTGCGCCGCTTGCGTCAGCTCCAGCACGCCGCGCTCGACGGCGCCACCATTCGCGAGCTTGAGCGGCAAATCGCCGCCATCCTTGCCGACCAGTCCGCACACGAGCGGGATCACCATCGGCGCTTTGTCCGTCTGTCCCGGCGTGGGTGCGAGACTCTGACGGCATTCAAGCGTGTAGGTCCTGCGCGCGGCGTCGAAACTGGTACGCACGTTCACTTCGGGCGTCCCGGCTTGACTGTACCAGAGCATGAACTGCGTCATGTCGCGCCCGCTCGCATCGGCGAAACACTGGATGAACTGCTCGACTGTCGCGGCATGGCCGTCATGCCGCGCGAAATAGAGGTCCATGCCGGCGCGGAATTTTTCCTTGCCGATCAAGGTGTGCACCATGCGCACCACTTCGGCGCCCTTTTCGTAAATGGTGCTGGTATAGAAGTTGTTGATCTCCTTGTAGGCCTCGGGCCGCACCGGATGGGCGAGCGGCCCGGAGTCCTCGATGAACTGAGCGGCGCGCAGGCCGCGCACGTCGGAAATGCGCTTGACCGGCCGCGAGCGCATGTCGGAGGAAAACTCCTGATCGCGGAAAACCGTGAGGCCTTCCTTCAGGCAAAGCTGGAACCAATCGCGGCAGGTGATGCGATTGCCGGTCCAGTTGTGGAAGTATTCGTGCGCGATCACCGCCTCGAT
>DASWPX010000088.1:0-8826 GCA_036398395.1 Pseudolabrys sp.
GTTCTCGTCCGTGCAAGCAAGCTCACAGCGGACGACGACGATCGCGTCAATTATGTCATAATGAAAAACTGGGGGGTAGCTCACTCCATCTCGCTTTGTGTGGGCTTACTTTTGGCTGCGCTCCTAATGCTCAACAAAATATGGCGCTGGGTTTGATGGACATCCTCTACAATATTCTTGTCGGACCCTTCGCGCAGATGGCGAGCGCGCCCGACCTGCTGGTGCAGACGCTGTGGGAAGGCCTGGTGTCCGGCGTGCTCTATGCGCTGATCGCGCTCGGCTTCGTGCTGATCTTCAAGGCTTCGGGCGTCTTCAACTTCGCGCAGGGCATCATGGTGGTGTTCGCGGCGCTCACGCTGGTCGGGCTGCACGAGCAGGGCGTGCCGGCCTTCATCGCCCTCGGCCTTTCCATTCTGGTGATGTTCATTCTGGCGATGGCGGTCGAGCGGCTGATGCTGCGGCCTCTGGTCAATCAGCCGGATATCATCCTGTTCATGGCGACGTTCGGGCTGACCTATTTTCTCATCGGCTTCGGCGAACTGGTGTTCGGCGGCAATCCGAAGCGCATGATCGCGTCCGAACTCTACCTGCCGGGCGGCGCCTATGAGATCAAGATGCTCGGCGGCTTCGTCAGCCTGCAGAAGATCGACATTGCCGCGGCGGTGATCGTGTCGCTGATGGTTATTTGCCTTGGCTTCTTCTTCCAGAAGACGCGGATCGGCCGCGCGCTGCGCGCCGTCGCCGACAGCCACAAGGCGGCGCTGTCGGTCGGCATTTCGCTCGAGCAAATCTGGGTCGTGGTGTGGTTTGCCGCCGGCATCGTCGCGCTGGTCACCGGCATCATGTGGGGCGCGCGCTCCGAAGTGTCGTTCTCGCTCCAGATCATCGCGTTGAAGGCGCTGCCGGTGCTGATCCTCGGCGGCTTCACCTCGATTCCCGGCGCCATCGTCGGCGGGCTGATCATCGGCGTCGGCGAGAAGCTCGGCGAGTTCTACTGGGGCCCGCTGGTCGGCGGCGGCATCGAGACCTGGCTCGCTTACGTCATCGCGCTGGTGTTTCTGCTGTTCCGGCCGCAGGGCTTGTTCGGCGAACGCATCATCGAGCGGATTTGAAATGGTGCGCGCAGCCGAAGCAATGATCGTCATCCCCGGGCCTGACCCGGGGGTCCATCTTCTTCATCAGGAGACGGATTGCCGGATCAAGCCCGGCAATGACAACTCAGAATGCGTGGATTGAATCATGTTTTATCGCGAAGCGGGCCAGTTCAAGACCACCTATCCGGCCGATCAGGCGATCTTTCCAATCCTGCAAGACCGCATCGGGCTGGCGCTCATTCTGCTCGTCGCTTTTGTCGTGCTGCCACTGACGTCGTCGGACTTTTTCCTCAGCGTCGTGATGGTGCCGCTGTTGATTTTGTCGCTGGCGACGATCGGTCTCAATATTCTGACCGGATACACCGGCCTGTTGTCGCTCGGCACCGGCGGCTTCATGGGCGTCGGCGCTTTCGCCTGCTTCAAGCTCACCAGCATTTTCCCCGACGTCAACATCGTCGTTTGGATTTTGGTGTCGGGATTGTTCTCCAGCGCGGTTGGAATTCTGTTCGGTCTGCCGTCGCTGCGCATCAAGGGCTTCTATCTCGCGGTGGCGACGCTCGCCGCGCAGTTTTTCCTCGACTGGTGCTTCATACGCGTGCAATGGCTGACAAATTACAGCGTCTCCGGGGCGATCGAGGTGCCGACGCGCACGCTGTTCTCGATGCCGGTGACCGGTCCCAACGCCACGCCGCAATTGCGCTACTTCATTATCCTTTGCGTCGTGACGCTGCTGACCTGGATTGCCTCGAACCTGGTGCATGGCCGGGTCGGCCGCACCTGGATGGCCGTGCGCGACATGGACCTCGCGGCCGAACTCATCGGGATTAGGCTTTACCGGACCAAGCTGCTCGCCTTCGCGGTGTCGTCCTACTATTGCGGCGTCGCCGGCGCGCTGATGGTGTTCTTCTGGTACGGCAGCGCCGAACCTGGCGTCTTCAATATCGACCAGTCCTTCACCATCCTGTTCATGGTCATCATCGGCGGTCTTGGCAGCCTGATCGGCTCGTTCTTCGGCGCCGCCCTGATTTACGGCTTCCCTATCATGCTCAAGACGGTTCTGAACGGGCTTGGCTGGCATATCCTGCCGGCCACCGTCGAGCATCTGACGTTCATGTGCGTCGGCGGCCTGATCATCCTGTTCCTGATCATCGAGCCGCTCGGGCTTGCGCGTTTGTGGCAGATTACCAAGCAGAAATTGAGGGTCTGGCCATTCCCCTATTAAGCGGTCAAACTGCCGTCAAAGTCCCGGCGGCAAGCCGGATTTGCGCCGGAGAAAGCGCATCAACCACAGGGAGGATATGTAAATGCGAATGAAGGCATCGATCATCGCGGGAGCCTTGATCGCCGCGGCGACGGTGGCGGGCACCGCCATCCCGGCCGCGGCGCAGGATTCGGTCTACGTCCCGCTGTTCACCTACCGCACCGGGCCGTTCTCCGGCTCCGGCATCTTTATCGCCGAGGGCATGCACGACTACCTCGAAATGCTCAACCAGCGTGACGGCGGCATCGGCGGCGTCAAGATCGCCATCGAGGAATGCGAGACCGGTTACGACACCAAGAAAGGTCTCGAGTGCTACGAACAGGTGAAGGGCAAGAATCCCGTCATCGTCAATCCGTGGTCGACCGGCATCACGCTGCCGCTGATTCCGCGCGCCGCGGTCGACAAAATTCCGGTGCTGTCGATGGCTTATGGCCTGTCCGCCTCCGCGATCGGCGACACATTCCCCTGGATCTTCAACCCGCCGGATACCTATTGGGACGGGTTGTCCATGATCCTGCGCTACATCGGCAGCCGCGAAGGCGGGCTCGACAAGCTCAAGGGCAAGACGCTTGGCTTCATCTATCTCGACGCCGGTTTCGGCCGCGAGCCGATTCCGCTGTTCGAACAGTTCGCCAAGGATTACGGCTTCACGCTCAAGCTCTATCCGGTGGCCGCGACGGAGATGCAGAACCAGTCGTCGCAGTGGCTCAACGTGCGCCGCGACAAGCCCGACTACATGGTGTTGTACGGCTGGGGCGCGCTGAACCCGACCGCGATCAAGGAAGCGGCCAAGATCAGCTATCCGATGGAGAAGTTCCTCTCGATCTGGTGGCCGAGCGAGGACGACGCGCGTTCGGCGGGCGATGGCTCCAAGGGCTTCAAGACCCTCAACTGGCACGCGGTCGGCGCCAACTTCCCGGTGTTGCAGGACATCAAGAAGTTCGTCGTCGACAAGAGTCTGACCCAGACCGACAAGAATCATCTCGGCGAGGTGCTCTACAATCGCGGCGTCTACAACTCGATGCTGATCGCCGAGGCGATCCGCAACGCGCAGAAGCTGTCGGGCAAGAAGGTGGTGACGGGCGAGGACGTCCGCCGCGGTCTTGAGACGCTCGACGTGTCGAAGGCGCGCCTGAAGGCGATCGGCATGGAGGGCTTTGCCGATCCGATCAAGCTGTCCTGCGCGGACCATAACGGCCACGGCGCCACTTTCATGCAGGAGTGGAACGGCACCAAATGGATCAAGGTCACCGACGCCATCAACCCGATGACCGACAAGGTGTCGCCGCTGGTGATCGCCGCCGCCAAGGAATACACCGAGAAGAACGGTTCCTGGCCGAAACGCACCGAGGCTTGCGACAAATCGTCGTGAGCAACCGCCCTCGTCCTGAGGAGGCGCCGCCGGGCGCGTCTCGAAGGACGGAGGCTAACCGAGTAAACGCCCTCATCCTTCGCGATGTCGCTACGCGCCTCGCCGGATGAGGGCGGCTTCCATGCGGAGTTGCAATGAGCGTAGTTGCGCAAAGCAGTGCGATGCCGGCCGCTCAGGGCGAGCGCATCCTCTCCGTCAACAACATCGAAGTCATCTACGACCACGTCATCCTGGTGCTCAAGGGCGTGTCGCTCGACGTGCCGAAGGGGGGCATCGTGGCGCTGCTCGGCGCCAATGGCGCGGGCAAGACCACGACGCTGAAGGCGATTTCCAATCTGCTGCATGCCGAGCGCGGCGACGTCACCAAGGGCACCATCGTGTTCGAGGGGGCCGAGGTGCAGGACTTATCTCCAAATGAACTGGTGCGGCGCGGCTGCATCCAGGTGATGGAGGGCCGCCATTGCTTCGGCCATCTCACCATCGAGGAAAATCTGCTGACCGGCGCCTTTACGCGGCGCGACGGCAAGGCCGCGATCGCCCGCGACATGGAACTGGTCTATGGCTATTTCCCCAAGCTCGCCGAGCGCAAGACTTCGCTCGCCGGCTACACCTCCGGCGGCGAGCAGCAGATGTGCGCCATCGGCCGCGCGCTGATGTCGCGGCCGAAGATGATCCTGCTGGACGAGCCGTCGATGGGGCTGGCGCCGCAGATCGTCGAGGAGATTTTCGGCATCGTGAAGGATTTGAACGAACGCGAAGGCGTCTCGTTTCTGCTGGCCGAGCAGAACACGCATATGGCGCTGCGCTTCGCGCGTTACGGCTATATCCTCGAAAACGGCCGCGTGGTGATGGACGGCAACGCGCAATCGCTGTCGGACAACGAGGACGTCAAGGAATTCTACCTCGGCATCTCGGAAGGCCGGCGCAAGAGCTTCCGGGACGGCAAGCATTACCGCCGCCGCAAGCGGTGGCTGGCCTAGCAATTCCGTCACCCGGGCTTGTCCCAGCCATCCACGTCTTGCTTTATTGATAGTAGGAAAAGGCGTGGATGCCCGGCACAAGGCCGGGCATGACGTGGGGAGGTCATGCCAAACTTTTACGACGCCCTGGAAACCCGCGACCCGGCCGCGCGCGAACGCGAGCAATTCGCCGCGCTGCCGGAGGCGATCGCGCGGGCGATGACCGCGCCGGGCTGGGCCAAGCATCTCGCCGGCGTCGATCCGAAATCGGTCAAGTCGCGCGACGCGCTGGCCAGGCTGCCGGTGCTGCGCAAGTCGGACGTCGCGGCCTTGCAGAAGGAGAACCCGCCCTTCGGCGGGCTCAACGTCGTCGCGCCGGGCAAGGCCAGGCGCCTGCTGATGTCGCCGGGGCCGATCTTCGAGCCGCAGGGCGAGGGCGGCGACTGGTATGGCGCGGCGCGCGCCTGCTACGCCGCGGGCTTCCGCGCGGGCGACATCGTTCACAACTCATTCGCCTATCACCTCACGCCTGGCGGGTTCATTCTTGAATCGGGCTGCCACGCGCTCGGCTGTCCGGTCATCCCCGGCGGGGTCGGCAATACCGAACAGCAGCTCGATGCCATCGCGCATTACAAGCCGGCGGCCTATGTCGGCACGCCGGATTTTCTGAAAATCCTGCTCGATAGCGCGATTAAGACCGGCAAGGACGCGTCTTCGATCAAGCGCGCTTTGGTATCGGGCGCGGCGCTGCCGGCCTCCCTGCGCGACGAATTGGCCAAACGCGGTGTCGCGGTGGTGCAATGTTACGCCACCGCCGAACTCGGTGTGATTGCTTACGAGAGCGAAGCGCGCGAGGGCCTCATCGTCAACGAAACCGTCATCGTCGAGATCGTGCGGCCCGGCACCGGCGATCCGGTCGCGGCAGGCGAGGTGGGGGAAGTGGTGGTCACCGCGTTCAATCCGGACTATCCCTTTGTCCGGCTTGCCACCGGCGATCTGTCGGCGCTGATGGCCGGCGTCTCGCCCTGTGGGCGGACCAATATGCGGATCAAGGGCTGGATGGGCCGCGCCGACCAGACGGCGAAAGTGAAAGGCATGTTCGTGCATCCCAGACAGATCGCCGAGGTTGCCGGCCGCCATCCGGAGCTTGCACGCCTTCGCCTCGTGGTCGGCCGCGACAGCGAGCAGGACACCATGACGCTGATGGCGGAATGCGCCGCCTATGACGGCGCGCTCGAATCCGCCATCGCCGCCACCTTGCAGTCGGTCACCAGGCTCAAGGGCGCGGTGAAACTGGTGGCGCCCGGCTCATTACCGAACGACGGCAAGGTGATCGCCGACGAGCGCCCGCAATGAAACAGGTCGTAAGCGCGGCTGCCAAGCATCGGCCGCTCGGCCATCCCGTGCTGCCGCCGCGCCAGATCGGCGTGCTGCTGGTCAATCTCGGCACGCCCGACGCCACCGACTACTGGTCGATGCGGCGCTACCTGAAGGAATTTCTGTCCGACCGCCGCGTCATCGAGGAGAACCGCCTGAAATGGTGGCTGGTGCTCAATCTGATCGTGCTGACCTTTCGCCCGGCGCGCAAAGGCCGCGACTACGACAAGATATGGAACAAGAAGCGCGACGAGTCCTTTCTCAAGACCATCACGCGCTCGCAATCCGACAAGCTGGCGGCCATGATCGGCACAGCCGGCATCCGCGTCGATTGGGCCATGCGCTACGGCAATCCGTCGATCGCCTCGCGGCTCGACGCCATGCAGGCCGCCGGCTGCGACCGCATCCTCGTCGTGCCGCTTTATCCGCAATACGCCGCGGCGACCACGGCGACGGTCTGCGACAAGGTTTTCGAGGCGCTGGCGCGCATGCGCTGGCAGCCGAGCCTGCGCGTGGCGCCGCCTTATTTCGACGAACCGGTCTATATCGACGCGCTGGCGAAATCGGTGAAGGCGCAACTGGCCAGGCTCAAGTTCAAGCCCGAGGTCATCCTCGCCTCGTTTCACGGCATGCCGGAGGAATACCTGCGCAAGGGCGATCCCTATTATTGCCAATGCGCCAAGACGGCGCGGCTGCTGCGCGAGAAGCTCAAGATCGACGACAGACGGCTGATGATGACCTTCCAGTCGCGCTTCGGTCCGGCTGAATGGCTCAAACCCTATACGGATCAGACCGTTAAGACGCTGGCCGCGCGCGGCGTCAGGAACATCGTCATCATCACCCCCGGTTTCTCCTCCGACTGCCTCGAAACCCTGGAAGAGATTGCGATGGAAAATGCCGGGTATTTCCGGGCGACGGGTGGCGAGAACTTCGCCGCCATCCCTTGTCTCAACGATAGCCCGGGCGGCATGGCGGTGATCCGCGCCGTTGTCATGCGCGAGCTCAAAGGCTGGATTTGATCAGCTTTTTCAGGTCCACGTCTCAGTCAACACCTCATTAACCATAGGCCTTTAACCTCCGTTAACCACTTCCCGCCGGTTCCGCGGGCGGTCCGCTTTGCGGATGCGCGCCCGCGCCGGAAAAACGGAGGCTTGAGGGACGGACGTGCCGCGCATTCGCATCCCAGGCCTGGCCGCGCGCAGTCGTGCGTGGCTGCTCGCCGCGCTTTGCGTGGCGGCAATCGGCGTGGATGCGCAGGCGCAGCTCGTGCCGCCCGATGCCGATCCGCTGGCACCGCGCACGGCCGATCCACGCAATCCGCCGCGTCTCACCCAGCCGGGCGTCACGCCTTTGGTGCCACCGCTGGTCTTCACACCGCCCCCGTCGGGCGCCGGCGATACTGGCTTCGACGCGACCAACGCCCGCAAAGCCAAGGCGAAAGAAAATGCGAACGCCAAGCCGAAACCGAAATCCACTGACGCGATAGCCAGCACGCCGGCGCCTTTGCCGATTTCGCCGTACCAGAAGCCACCAACAAACTCTGCGAATAATTCGGCCAGCAATCCGGCTAAATCCGCCTACGCCATGGCGCCGGGCGATCCGCCGGTCGACATCGGCCCGATCCGTCGCAAGCCTACGAAGCGCAAGGCGCACGTCGAGACCGACGATCCTTATGCGCCGCTCGGCGTGAAGTCCGGTGGCTTCATATTTTTCCCGGCGATCGAGTTCATAAGCGGCTACAACACCAACCCGGAGCAAGTGCCCGGCGGCAAGGGGGCATGGCTCTATACGGTCGCGCCCGAAGTACTGGTGCAGTCGGACTGGTCGCGGCACGAGCTCAAGGCCGATTTGCGTGGCAGCTATAACGGCTTCAGTCCGGACGCGACGCCGTCGCTGAACCGTCCTTATTTCAGCGGTAAGGCCGATGGCCGCGTCGACGTGACACACGATACCCGCATCGATCTCAGCGCCCGCGCGTTGGTGTCGACCGACAATCCCGGCCGCCAGAATTTGCAGGCCGATCTGGCCAAGCTCCCGATCTATGTCACAACGGGCGGCAACGTCGGACTCGGCCAGCGCTTCAATCGTTTCGACTTTTCGGTGAAGGCCGACGCCGAGCGCACCACCTATCAGCAATCGAAACTGACCGACGGGACGATGGCGAGCAATGAAGACCGCAACTACAACCAGTTTGCCGGCATATTGCGTGGCGGCTACGAGCTATCTCCCGGCGTAAAGCCTTTCGCAGAAGTTACCGCCGACACACGCAAGCACGATCTTGAGACGGATTTCTCAGGCTACCAGCGCAATTCGAACGGGCTTACCGGCACCGTCGGTTCGACCTTCGAACTCACGCGTCTGCTCACCGGTGAAGTCGGTATTGGCTATACGCAGCGCAAATACGCGGACGCACGGCTGGAGCCGGTCCAGGGTCTGATCGGCGACGCCTCGTTGATATGGACGGCGAGCGCGCTCACCACGGCGAAGCTGACCGGCAAATCCTCGGTCGGCGAATCGACGCTGCCCGGCGTATCCGGCACGCTCTCTCGCGACATCGGTTTGCAGGTCGACCATTCGTTCCGGCGCTGGCTGATCGGCAGCGTCAAGCTCGGCTTCGGTTATGACGACTACGTCGGATTTTCGCGCGAGGACAAACGCTTCTCGGCGGGCCTCGGTCTGACTTACAAGCTCAACCGCTCGGCGCAGATCAAGGGCGAGTTCCGCCAGGACTGGCTGCGCTCCAACGTCACCGGTGTCGATTAT
>DASWPX010000089.1:0-7387 GCA_036398395.1 Pseudolabrys sp.
TGCCTCCGGGCGGGGCCGGACTCCGCCCGGGCACACTAGGGTGCCCTGCGAGGAGCTCGCTGACTGTCGGGGTTCCTCGGTGAGTGAGCCCCGTCAGAAAGCGCGGACCGGACCCCGTCAGACGCCGCGATGGAGCGCCGAGAGGCGCCGCACCTTCCCATTTGAAGGTGCGCCCATAAGGAATGGACGCGCTGATCGGCGCTCCATCCCCCCTCGATCGCATGTCGGGTTTACCCGATATGCGCAAATAAAAGTCGAGGGGCAAGGAAAAGGAAGGCCGGCCTACCCGGGGCCGTCAAAAACGCGGGCGATAATGCTTGTCCGCTTGATGTCGTCCCGCGAAGGCGGGGACCCAGTAAACGCAAGCGGCGCCGTGATTACTGGATGCCCGCCTTCGCGGGCATGACACCCGCTAGTTCCTAAACGTCCGCTTGTCGCGCCGGCGGTCGCTGGCCGGCTGATAGGCGACACGGGCGTGGAACGTGCAGTAGGGCTGGTCGTTGGCGGATTCGCCGCCGCAGAAGAAGAATTCGTTGCTGCCGGGGTCGCCGATCGGCCAGTGGCAGGTTTTTTCGGTCAGTTGCAGCAAGGTCTTGCGCTGTTCGACCGGAATTTCGATCAGTTCCGGCTCGGGCTCTTCCTGGTAGTCGTAAGCGAGCGCGGTGTTGCCCCGCATGGCGGCGCGCGGCACGCGCATCATGTGGCCCGACGAGCGCGCCTTGCGCGGCCTTGGACTGGCCGAGGAGGGGCTCTTGGCGCGGCCGGACAGGCCGAGCCTGTGCACCTTGCCGATAACCGCGTTGCGGGTGATCCCGCCCAGTTCGGCGGCGATCTGGCTGGCGGACAAGCCGTCCGCCCATAGTTTCTTCAGGAGCTCGACCCTTTCGTCCGTCCAGCCCATTGGTTTTCTCCTCAGCCTTCAAGGCTTTAGGTGGAATCCATCCCCGTTGCCGGGCGCACGTGGCGCCTGACCCCTACGCGTCAAGGATGAACCAGATTTCGATCCGCTAGTACGATATGTCGTACCAGCCAGCCGAAAAGCTACAATATGGGGTGACTCACAAGCAAGCGTCGCCAAGCCCCAATCCCCATCTAACAATAGTTTTCCAGTAGAATCGGCACTTGCGGCGTAAATGAGTCGCGAAACAGCGGGCTATTTCGTTTGGTTGACAGTCCAAGGCCCGGCAATAGAATGAAAAAGTGCCGCCCGCTGAGGCGGCACATTTCATTTTGCCACGCGCGCGATCCCGAAAAGTGGGTACCGGTTTTCGGAAAAGATCGCGCGCAGACATCTTGTTCAGCGCAGGAATAAGCGGAAGAAGTGGCCGTGATCTCGCATCTATTGCCGACTTATGCGCGTGTCGACCTGGCTTTCGAGCGGGGCGAGGGCGCTTGGCTGACCGCGACCACGGGCGAGCGCTATCTCGATTTCACGTCGGGCGTCGCGGTCAACGCGCTCGGCCACGCCCATCCCTATCTGGTCAAGGCTTTGACCGCGCAGGCCGAGAAGTTCTGGCACGTCTCGAACCTGTACCGCATTCCGGAAGGCGAGAAGCTCGCCGACCGGCTCTGCGAATTGACCTTCGCCGACACGGTGTTTTTCCAGAATTCCGGCGCCGAGGCGATCGAATGCGCCATCAAGATGGCGCGCAAGTATCAATATGCCTCCGGCAAGCCCGAGCGGTTCCGCATCGTCACTTTCGAGGGCGCGTTCCACGGCCGCACGCTGGCTGCGATCGCGGCCACCGGCAACAAGAAATATCTGGAGGGCTTCGGTCCGCCGATGCCCGGCTTCGACCAGGTGCCTTTCGCCGATCTGGAAGCGACCAAGAAAGCCATCGGCCCGGAAACGGCCGCGATCCTGATCGAGCCGATCATGGGCGAGGGCGGCGTGCGCGTGGTTCCTCATACGTTTTTGCGCGCACTTCGCAAATTGTGCGATGACAACGGCCTGTTGCTGATCTTCGACGAGATCCAGACCGGGCTCGGCCGCACCGGCGATCTGTTCGCCTATCAGCACTCGGGCGTCACGCCCGACATCATGACCATCGCGAAAGCGCTTGGCGGCGGTTTTCCGGTCGGCGCTTGTCTCGCCACGACCGAAGCCTCCAAGGGCATGACCGCGGGCACGCACGGTTCGACCTTCGGCGGCAATCCGCTGGCCATGGCGGTCGGCAACGCCGTGCTCGACATCATCACGCCGAAGGCTTTCCTGGATAAGGTCAAGAGCAACGGCCTCCTGCTCAAGCAGCGGCTCGCCGAACTCAAGGACCGCCATGCCGCGGTCATCGCCGAAGTGCGCGGCGAAGGACTGCTGATCGGCCTGCGCATGGTGCCGCCGGCCGCCGAGATGGTGGACGAGTTGCGCGCCGAGAAGATGATCACCGTCGCCGCCGGCGACAACGTCGTGCGGCTGCTGCCGCCGCTGATCATCGGGGACACCGAGATTTCCGAGGCGGTCGCGCGCATCGACCGCGCCTGCGCGCGGCTCGAAAAAGCGCATCCGCGCACGCCCAAGCAGGGAGCGGCGTGATGAAAGGCAACGGCGTGCGGCATTTCCTCGATCTGATCGACATCCCGAAGGCTGAGTTGGCCGGGATTATCGAGAGTAGCCGCGGCATGAAGGTCGCGCGCAAGCTTGGCGATCTCGGCCAGGCCCCGCTTGCCGGCAAGACGCTGGCCATGGTGTTCGACAAGCCCTCGACGCGCACCCGCGTCTCGTTCGACGTCGCCATGCATCAGCTCGGCGGCGAGGCCCTGCTGCTGACCGCGCAGGAAATGCAACTCGGCCGCGGCGAGACCCTGGCCGACACCGCGCGCGTGCTGTCGCGCTTCGTCGACGCCATCATGATCCGCATTCTCGACCACGAAGCGGTGGCCGAGCTTGCGAAATACGCCACGGTGCCGGTGATCAACGGCCTGACGCGGCGCTCGCATCCCTGTCAGGTGCTGGCCGACGTGATGACCTTCGAAGAAAAGCGCGGGCCGATCCGCGGCCGCACGGTGGCCTGGACAGGCGATTCCAACAACGTGCTGGCGTCCTGGATGCATGCGGCCGAACGCTTCGATTTCCAGCTTCGCGTTGCGACACCGGCGGAACTCAAGCCGAAGAAATGGCTGATGGACTGGGTGAAGTCCTCCGGCGCCGCAATAAAATTCAGCGTCGATCCGGAAGCCGCGGTGAAAGACGCCGATTGCGTGGTCACCGACACCTGGGTCTCGATGGGCGACCGCGACGCCAAGACGCGGCACAATCTGCTCAAGCGCTATCAGGTAAATGCCCGGCTGATGTCGAAGGCCGCGCCCGACGCGCTGTTCATGCACTGCCTGCCGGCCCATCGCGGCCAGGAAGTCACCGACGAGGTGATGGATGGGCCGCAATCTGTGGTGTTCGACGAGGCGGAAACCCGCCTGCACGCCCAGAAGGGCCTGCTGGCCTGGTGTTTGCACGCCGGGGCGTAAGTACCGTCATTCCGGGGCGCGAGCGACGCGAGCGAGCCCGGAATCCATAATCGCAGACCGGGGTTATGGATTCCGGGTCCATCGCTTCGCGATGTCCTGGACTGACAAAGGATAAGGGCTCGAATTCCGGCTGCCGCGAACTACATAAGGCGAATGAACACACCCGCCATGTCCGAACCCATCATCACCAATCCCGTAATTCCCTCGCGCGCACCCTCGGCCACCACGGCCGACGACACGGTGATGCCGTTTGAAGTCGCCGCGCTCGATCTGCGCGGCCGCGTCGTGCGGCTGGGCCCGGTGGTCGACCAGATCCTGGAGAAGCACAATTATCCGCAGCCCGTCGCCAAATTGCTGGGCGAGGCGGTGGTGCTCACCGTCATGCTCGGCTCGGCTTTGAAGATCGACGGCCGCTTCATCCTGCAGACCCAGACCGACGGCCCGGTCGGCCTTCTGGTGGTGGACTTCACCACCCCCGGCAAGGTTCGGGCCTGTGCACGCTTCGGCAAGGAGGGCGTCGCGGCGTTGGCCGCCGAAGGCAACGCCAACGCCGGCGCGCTGCTCGGCAAGGGCCATCTCGCCATGACCATCGACCAGGGCAGCGACAGCAGCCGTTATCAGGGGCTGGTCGCGCTCGACGGCGGTTCGCTGGAAGACGCCGCGCACGAATATTTCCTGCGCTCCGAGCAGATTCCGACGCGCGTGCGGCTCGCGGTCGCCGAGGAATTCACCGCAGGCGAGGGGGGCACCCGCCACCGCTGGCGCGCCGGCGGCGTCATGCTGCAATTTTTACCGAAGTCGCCCGAGCGCGCCCGCGTCGCCGATCTCGATCCCGGCGATGCGCCGGAAGGCATGGAATTGCCTGAAGTCCCAGAAGACGACGCCTGGGTGCAAGGCCGTGCGCTGCTCGAAACCGTCGAGGACGTCGAACTGATCGATCCGGACGTGTCGAGCGAGCGGCTGGTCTATCGGCTGTTTCATGAGCCGGGCGTGCGCGTGTTCAAGACCGCCGAGGTGCGTGCCGAATGCTCGTGCTCGCGCGACAGCGTCGAAGCGATGCTCAGGAGTTTTTCGCAGGACGACCGCGATCACATGGTCGAGGACGGTAAGATTTCCGTCACCTGCGAATTCTGCAGCGCGAACTATGTCTTCGCGCCGGGCGAAGCGGATCCCAAACCCGAACCAAAGGCGGGTTGATGCGCTTCGTCCTTCTTGCGCTCGCGATAATCGCTCCGCAGCTCGCATCCGCTCAAACCTGTCCGGAGCCGCTTGCGTCGGCGCGTCGGCTGGTGCTTGTCACCGCGGATAATTTTGCCAGCACCACCGCGAGCGTGCAGCGATACGAACGCGATGCGCCCGGCGCGTTATGGCAATTGAGCGGCGGTCAGGCGAGCGCGTTGATTGGGCATAACGGCCTTGCCTGGGCCTATGCGTTTCGCAAGTTCGCACGCAAAAACGATCCGCAGAAAATGGAAGGCGACAAGTGCGCGCCGGCCGGATTTTTCAAAATCGGCAGCAGCTTCGGTTTCGCCGCCTCGGATCGTCCGGGCTACATGCGCATTACCGAGGGCATGACTTGCGTCGACGATCCCGCCTCGCCGGCCTACAACACCATTGCCTCGCGCGCGGACATCGGTCCGAAAGTTCACGGCGAGAACATGTCGCGCGTGCCCGAATACGCCCGCGGCCTTTTGATCGACTATCCGAGCGACCGCAAGGCCAAGGCCGGTTCGTGCATTTTCATCCATCTGCAATTGCCGGGCAAAACCGGCACCAGCGGCTGCGTCGCGCTGCCGGAGCCGCAACTCGTGGCCTTGCAGGATTTTTCGCAAGGCGGCGCCGTGCTGGCGATTCTGCCGCGCGCGGCGCTCAACCGCTTCAAGGGATGCTTACCGCTCGATTAATTGATGGTGCGCTCGGCCAGCGACGAGTCGAGCGAAAAAGCCGGAATCTCGATGTCGAAATGCTCGCCCGTCATCGTGATCATGCCATAGCTGCCGGTCATGAAGCCGGACGGTGTGGGCAAGGGCACGCCGCTGGTATATTCGAAGTTTTCGCCGGCCTTGAGGGTCGGCTCCTCGCCCACCACGCCCGGCCCTTTAACCTCTTGCAGGCGGCCCAAGGCATCGGTGATGCGCCAGTGCCGCGTCTTGAGTTGCACCGTCTCGGCCCCCAGATTGGCGATATTGATGGTGTAGGACCAGAAATAATAGCCGTTGTTCGGCGACGACCGCTCGGAAACAAAGCGGGGCGTCACCGTCACCTCGATCTTGCGGGTTACGGCGCGGTACATCTAAATGCCTTACTCTAAGACGATGCTTGGTTTGCCCGATTGGACTGGTAGCTTGGGCGGGAACTTCAATTCCGCCCGATTATGGCCGAAAGACCGCATGAAAGAAAAGCCATTCACGGCTCCGGTTGCGGTCGAACGCGACCTGCGGCTTGACCTGTTTCGCGGTCTCGCGCTCTGGCTGATCTTTCTCGACCATATTCCCTCCAACGCGGTGAGCTGGATCACCATCCGCAATTACGGCTTCAGCGACGCCACCGAGATATTCGTCTTCATCTCCGGCTACACCGCGGCTTTCGTCTACGGCCGCGCCATGCAGGCCACCGGTTTCGTCGTCGCCGCCGCACGCATTCTCAAGCGCGCCTGGCAGATCTACGTGGCGCATGTCTTCCTGTTCGCCATCTATCTCGCCGAGATCGCCTACGTGGCGCACTCGTTCGACAACCCGCTGTTCGCGGAAGAAATGGGCGTGCTCGACTTCATGAAGAATCCGGACGTCACCATCCTTCAGGCGCTGGTCCTGAAGTTCAAGCCGGTGAACATGGACATCCTGCCGCTCTATATCGTGCTGCTCGTCGGTTTCGCGCCGATCCTGTGGCTGCTGTTGCGCGCGCCCTCGATCGCGTTGATTGTTTCGGCGTCGCTCTACACCGCGATGTGGCTGTTCGACTGGAACTTCGAGGCCTATCCGAGCGGCACCTGGGCGTTCAATCCCTATGCCTGGCAATTGCTGTTCGTGTTCGGCGCCTGGTGCGCGCTCGGCGGCGCGAAACGATTGACGCGCTGGATCAATTCCCCGGTGCTGATAGGTCTCGCCATCGCCTATCTGGTATTTGCGTTTTCGATCGCGATGACGTGGTACTTCCCGCGTCTCGGCGTCTTCGTGCCGCGCTTCGTCGGCGAAGCGATCTATCCGATCGACAAGACCAATCTCGACGTGCTGCGCATTCTTCATTTCCTTTCGCTGGCTGTGATTACGGTGTGGCTGGTGCCGAGCAACTGGCCGCCGCTGAGGTCGCGCTGGGCCTGGCCTGCGATCGTATGCGGTCAGCATTCGCTCGGCATTTTTTGTCTCGGCGTGTTTCTGTCGTTTGCCGGACACTTCGTGTTCACCGAATTTTCCAACATCGTGTTCACGCAAGTGGTCGTCAGCCTTGCCGGGATCGCCATTATGGTTGGCGCCGCGGTCCTGATATCGTGGTATAGAGTGATCGAACGGCAAGGACCGCGGCCGCCTACAACCAAGACTGGCTACGCGGGGGGCGACGCATGATGGGGCGACTATCAATCCTGCTGGCATCCGTGCTGCTGGCCGGCTCTGCCAATGCTCAGAGCCTGGTGGAAAAGCCGGTCGAGCTTCCGGCCGACTGCCGGATTGCCGAAGGCATGATCGATCCAAATTTCGCGTTGCAGCAAGTCACCCATGCAATTGCTGCTAAGCACCTTGGCATTTTGGTGTTGGGTGCGGCGTCGTCGCTGCTGCCGGGTTCCAGCGGCGCCAAGGACGCTTATCCGGCACGGTTGCAGCACGCGCTATCCGAACAACTGCCGGGTGTCGAGGTCAAGATCACGACAGACGTAAAGCCCAAGCGCAATGCCGCCGAGATGGTCTATGCGCTGCAGCAGGCGCTTTCC
>DASWPX010000090.1:0-3999 GCA_036398395.1 Pseudolabrys sp.
GCTCGATGAATCGACGTACTCCATCCAACCCGATTTCAGATAGTCGGGCAGCGACTGTTCCGCCGGCACGCTGACGACGTCGAGGCGTAAAGCTTCGTCGCCGCCCTCTTTGAGGCCCAGCACCGCCTGCGCGGTATTGTCGAGCGAGAAGCCCGGCGGCGCCATGAAGGTGAAGCCGAGCTTGGGATGCTCGAACTTGCGGCCGCGCGCAAAGCCCTCGCTCGGATCCTCCCCGTAGATTACGCCGTCGAGGACGGCGAGATATTCGGCGCGGTCGCGTTCGCCGTTGCCCGGGCCGGTGAACTGGCGGGCGTTGGCGAGCGCGTTCTGCACCCGCTCGGGCGTCGCCGGATGGCTGGAGAGAAAGTCGGTCGCGCGCGGATCGGCGTTGCCGCCGGGAGTCTTGATGTCGGCGTTGCGCTGCATGTCGGCAAGAAAGCGCGACGCGCCGAACGGATCGAAGCCGGCGCGCGCGGAAATGCCGACGCCGATGCCGTCGGCTTCGAATTCCTGCGCGCGCGAGAAGCTCGCCAATGTCAGCTTGGATTTGGCAAGGGCCAGCGCGCCGGTCTGCGGATCGCTGAGCACGTCGGTGACGACGTGGTTGATCATGGCGGCCTGCTTGGCCTGCTCTTCGCGGATGTCGGCGTGGCGTGCGATGACGTGGCCCATTTCATGCGCGAGCACGGAGGCGAGCTCGGCCTTGTCGTTGGCGAGCGCGATCAGGCCGCGGGTGATGTAAAGCTGACCGTTCGGCAGCGCGAAGGCGTTGATCGCCGGCGCATTGAGGATCGTCACTTTGTATTTGAGGTCGGGCCGCTCGGACGCCGCCACCAGCCGGTCGACGGTCCTTTCGATTTCGGCTTGCAGGCGTTCGTTCTCATAGACGCCGCCATAGGACGCCAGGATGCGCACGTGTTCGCGTTCGGTCGCCGACAGCCGCTCGGCCTGCGGCGTATCTTTTGGCAGCGCCAGCGAGATCTTGGGATCGTCAGGTGTGCCGCTGCACGCCGCCAACAGCAATGCCAACGCGAACGCCGCGCCGCGCGTCATTTTTGCCGTTCCGGGGCGCGCACACCCTGCGCGTCCGGCAATGACGAAGCGAAAAACCGTATCCAGCATCACTCGATCATTTCGATTTGTTCGGGAGCTTCGGCGGCGATGATCGGACCGCCGCGCTGTTCGATCCATCCGCGCACGCGAATACGGCGGCCTTCAAGTTGCTTGGGCTCGACACCCGCGGCGGCAAAGGCCCGCTGCTGGCGTTTGAGTATGGTGACGGTGAAATCGCGCGTCCAGCGCCGCCCGAAATTGACGTATATTGTGGCCCCACTTTCACGCACCGACAAGACCTTGCCTTCGACCAGCGCGAAACGCCCCCGTTCGGCGATAAGCTGGTTAAGATTTTCAACCTGCAAAGGGGCGAAATTGGGATCGGCCCACAGCCCACGGCGCGCCTCGCGGGCCGCGCGTTCGATGGTTAACAGCGCGCCGGCGCAGGCCTTGCCGCCGCTGCGCGCCGAAACCCGTGCGCGGCCTTGGGCCAGTAAAGCCTGTTGCACGGATTGCTGGGCATCGCCCGCATAAGCGAAGGCGACAAGCCGGCCGTAGCGGTCAGGCTCCGCACTCTGAATCTCAAGGCGAAGCACCTGTCCGCCGATAAGCTTTTGTAATGCGTCGCGGCTGTCATCGCCGGCTTCGATCGCTGCCAGCCGCACTTCGCGGCCGTCGTCGAGCGCCAGCGTGCGGCCGTCGCGCGCCGCGGTCGCTTTCGCCGTGCCGATCGCGGTCAGCTTGCAGGATTCCTGCGCTACCGCATCGCACATAATCAGCGCGCAGCCGGCAACCGCTGCAACAATTGTAAGGGAGCTACGCGGTTTCATCGTGACTCCCGGCCGGGGAAAGCAGCTACAATATCGGATAATTATAAACGTGAATGTTCCCACCGGGGAGGGGATGGATGTCATCGCAGCGCGGTCCGGCCAATCGCCGGACCTTCTTGCAGACTGCGGCCGGAGCGGGCCTGTTGATCGCGACCGGCGCGCGCGCCGAAAGTCCGGAGAATTGGCCCGAGCGCATGGTGCGCGTCATCGTGCCTTATCCGCCTGGCGGCTCGACCGACGTGCTGGCGCGTATTCTCGCCGACCGGCTGAGGGACATGTTCAACGAATCGATCGTGGTGGAGAACCGTCCCGGCGCCGGCGGCAATATCGGCATCGCCGCGGTCACCGCCAGCGCACCGGACGGCTACACGATCGGCACGGCGACGGTCGGGCACTTCGCCATCAACCAGTTTCTCTACGCCAGCATGCCTTACGATCCGGAAAAGGATATGATCCCAGCGACGCTGATCTGGGAATTGCCGAATGTCTTCGTGGTCGCCACCGATCATTGCCCGGCCACGACGGTGGGCGAATTCATCGCCTGGGCGAAGGCCAAGGGCCAGACCAATTTCGGCAGTCCGGGCGTCGGCACGTCGCCGCATTTGTCGGGCGTCATGTTCGTGCAGCGCACCGGCATCGACGCCATTCACGTCCCGTTCCGCGGCGCGGCGCAGACCATTCCTGCCATGCTGTCGGGCGACGTCACTTTCGCGATCGATAATCTCGCCTCTTATGTGCCGCAGATCCAGTCCGGAGCCATACGCGCGCTGGCGGTGACCACCGCGCATCGCTGGCCGACCATGCCGGACGTGCCGACCATGGAGGAGGCCGGCATGAAGGATTTCGTCGTCACCTCGTGGGCGGCCTTCGTGGTGCCGGCCGGCACGCCGCGGGCGATGATCGACCGGCTGTCGGGTGCCATGGAGCTGATCGCGGGCGATCCGGACATTCAGAAGCGGTTCCTGGTCGCGGGCGCGCGCTGCATCTTCAGCACGCCGGAACAGGCGCTTGCCTTTGCCAACAAGGAGCGCGCGATGTGGAAGGACGTCGTGGCGCTGGCGGCTGCCAGGCCTAACTGACGCTCAACCATCCCCGTGCGCGGCGCCTCCACTTATGCTAAATCGCGGCCGACGGTCCCGTAGCTCAGCAGGATAGAGCAGCGGTTTCCTAAACCGAAGGTCGGAGGTTCGACTCCTCTCGGGACCGCCACCCGCCTCGCTGCAACCCCAACGGTGCAAAAAAATGACAGTCTTCAAAGTCGGCAAGGCCACGGTCACCCGCATCGAGGAAACCTATCTTGCGATCTACACGCCCGGCGTCGACCTGTTCCCGGAATGCACGCCCGAAATTCTGAAGCAGCACGGCGACTGGCTCGCGCCCAACCACTACGATCCGGCCAGCAACAAGATCAAGCTCAGCGTCCATAGCTGGCTGTTGCAGATCGATGGCCGCAAGATACTGATCGATTGCTGTTGCGGCAATCAAAAGCCGCGGCCGGCACGGCCGTTTTGGAACATGCTCAACACGCCTTGGCTCGACCGGCTGGCGGCTGCCGGCGCACGGCCGGACGAAATCGACATGGTGATGTGTACGCACCTGCATCACGACCATGTCGGCTGGAACACGCAGTTGCGTGACGGCAAATGGGTGCCGACATTTCCCAATGCGCGTTACGTCTTCTCGAAAACCGATTTCGATTACTTTCAGAAAGTCGATAACGATCCGGCGACCGCGCCGGCGGAGTTCGGCACCTTTCGCGAATCCGTTCTGCCGGTGGTGGAAGCCGGCCGCGCCGATCTGGTCACGGGGCCGCACCATTTGAACGAGTTTATTGATATCGAGCCGGCCCCCGGCCACTCGCCGGGCCACTTCGTATTCAAGCTCAATGCCGGCGGCAGCCGCGCGATGATCGTCGGCGATGTGTTTCACCACATGCTGCAGATCTATTATCCGGACTGGAATTTCCCGAAGAATTCGGATGCCGCTCAGGCGCGCGTCAGCCGCCGCCGCGTGTTCGACGAATGCGCCGCCAGCGGGGTCCTTGTCTTTACGGGCCATGTCGGTGCGCCCTTCGCCGGTTACATCGAGAAGGTCGGCGCCTATTACCGGCCGCGAT
>DASWPX010000091.1:0-11740 GCA_036398395.1 Pseudolabrys sp.
CCTTCCTGCTCGGCGCCAATGTGCTGGTCGAAAAGGTCTTCGCCTGGCCGGGCATCGGCTCCTACGCGGTGGAGGCGCTGATCACCTCGGACTTCGCGCCGGTGCAGGGCTTCGTGCTGACCATGGCGATCCTTTATGTCGCGCTCAATCTGCTGATCGACATTCTCTACGGCGTCATCGACCCGCGCGTGAGGCTTGAAGGATGAGCGAAACCGTCATTCCCGCAACTGCCGCAGCAGCGCCGCCGAAGGCGCCGAGCAACTCGATCTTCAGCCATGCGCGCTACGTGGTCGCCGAGAACCCAATCACGGGGCTTGCGTTCGCGCTGTTCATTCTGATTGCGCTCTGCGCACTGATCGGTCCCTATGTGGTGCCTCACGACCCGCTGGCGAGCGACACCTCAGCCACACTACACGCGCCTTCGCTCAAGCATTGGTTCGGCACCGATCAGCTCGGCCGCGACATCTTCAGCCGTGTCATCGTCGCCACGAGACTTGACTTCATCATCGCCATCACCTCGGTGGTGCTGGTCTTCGCCTTGGGCGGGCTTGCCGGCATCGCCTCCGGCTATTTCGGCGGCTGGACCGACCGCATCGTCGGCCGCATCTCCGACACCATCATGGCCTTTCCACTTTTCGTCCTGGCCATGGGCATCGTCGCCGCGCTCGGCAATACCGTCACCAACATCGTGATCGCCACCGCCATCATCAATTTCCCGCTTTATGTGCGCGTCGCACGCGCCGAGGCGAATGTGCGGCGTGAGGCCGGTTTCGTGATGGCGGCGCGACTGTCGGGCAACGGCGAATTCCGCATTCTGCTCGGGCACATCCTGCCGAACATCATGCCGATCATGATGGTGCAGATTTCGCTGACCATGGGCTACGCGATTTTGAACGCCGCCGGCCTGTCGTTCATCGGCTTGGGCGTGCGGCCGCCGACGCCGGAATGGGGCATCATGGTCGCGGAAGGCGCCGCCAACATCATCTCGGGCGAATGGTGGATCGCGCTGTTTCCCGGCGCCGCACTGATGCTGGCGGTGTTCACCTTCAACCTTCTGGGCGACGGCCTGCGCGACTTGGTCGATCCGCAGCGCAGGACCTGATCATGGCCAAGAAATCCCGCAAATCGACCAAGATCGACCGCGACCGGCCTGCCAATCTGCCGCTGCTGGACATCAAGGACCTCACCGTCGAATTCGCCACACGGCGCGGCATCGTGCGCGCGGTCCAGCACGTCAACCTCTCGGTCGCCAAAGGCGAGACGCTGGCCATCGTCGGCGAAAGTGGTTCCGGCAAGTCGGTGACGTCCTACGCGGTGATGCGGATTCTCGACCGCGCCGGCAGCATCGCCGAAGGCTCGGTGATGTTCTCGGGGCTAGACCTGCGCAGCGCGCCGGAAAGCGAGATGCGCGACCTGCGCGGCCGCGAAATGTCGATGATCTTCCAGAGCCCGCGTCTGGCGCTTAACCCGATTCGCAAGGTCGGGCATCAGATCGAGGACGTACTGCTGCAACACGCGCAGGTCGACAGCGACGCGGTCAGCGAAAAGGCGATCGAGGTGCTTGAGCAAGTCCGCATCGCGCGGCCACGCGAGCGCTATCACGCCTACCCGTTCGAACTGTCCGGCGGCATGTGCCAGCGCGTGGTAATCGCCTTGGCGCTGGCCTGCCGTCCGCAATTGCTGATCGCCGACGAGCCGACCACCGGTCTCGACGTCACCACGCAGAAGGCGGTGATGGACCTGGTGGTGGAACTCACCCGCGAGCGCGTGTTATCAACTATCCTGATCACGCACGATCTCGGGCTGGCCGCCGCCTATTGCGACCGCGTCGTGGTGATGGAGAAGGGCCTTGTCGTGGAAACCGCGCTGTCCGCCACCATCTTCAAAAAACCGGCGCACGCCTATACCCGCAAACTGATGCGGGCAACGCCGCGGCCGGGCGTGTCGTTGCGCGATCTTCTGCCCGAGGACGAGCCGCATCGCCCGAAAGCCACCGCCAAGGCGCCGGCGCGAAAACTTTCCAAGGCCGCGGCCGAGACGCCGCTTTTGGTCGTCGAAAAGCTCGTCAAAGAATATCCGCGCCAGGGCGGCAGCGCTTCGATCATGAAGATGTTTGCGCCCAAGCCCGCCGTGAAGCCCGACAACTTCCGCGCCGTGGACGGTATCAGCTTCCAGATCGCACGCGGCGAGAGCGTCGGCCTGGTGGGCGAATCCGGCTGCGGCAAGTCCACCACATCGATGATGGTGATGCGGCTGATCGACAAGTCGGACGGCTTGATCATGTTCAACGGCGAGGACATCGGCGCTATTCCGGCGCGCGAATTCGCCACGCTGCCGCAGCGCAAGCTGATCCAGATGGTGTTTCAGGATCCGACCGACAGCCTCAATCCGCGTTTTACCGCCGCGCGCGCCATCGCCGATCCGCTTCTGCAACTGGGCGACATTTCGCGCGACGAAGTACGCGGCCGCTGCGAGGAACTGGCGACGCAAGTCGGGCTGCCGCTGCATTTCCTCGACCGCTTCCCGCATCAGCTTTCTGGCGGCCAGAAAGCCCGCGTCGGCATCGCCCGCGCCATCGCGCTCAAGCCGGATTTGATCATTCTCGACGAGCCGACCGCGGCACTCGACGTCTCGGTCCAGGCCGTCGTTCTCAATCTGTTGCAGGACTTGAAGGATTCGCTGGGGATGAGTTATCTCTTCGTGTCGCACGACCTGAACGTGGTGCGGCTATTATGCGACCGCGTGATCGTCATGCGGACGGGACAGATCGTCGAGCAAGGCCCCACCGAACGCGTCATGGACGCGCCGGAAGCGGCTTATACCCGCGATTTGTTGTCGGCGATCCCGCACCCACCCGTCTAATTCGTAGGCTATCTTATGAGCATGCTGACGCCTGGCGCCAATCCTCCGGGAGTGACCTGGCCGCGCCTGACGCGCGCCGAGGAACTGCGGCTGCAGATCGCCGACGAAATCGTGCGCGGCGCGCTGCTGCCGGGCGCCGCGCTCGACGAGACCACGCTGGCGCGCCGTTTCGAGGTATCGCGCACGCCGGTTCGCGAGGCGATCCGGCTGCTGGCGGCGAGCGGGCTGGTGGAAGTTCGCGCACATCGTGCCGCGGTGGTGGCGCGGCCGAGTGCCGAGCAACTCGCCGGCATGTTCGAGGTGATGGCGGAACTGGAGGCGCTGTGCGCGGGTTTTGCCGCCGAGCGAATGACCAGCGCCGAGCGCCGGACGATGGAGGATTTTCACGAGGAGTTGCGCGTGATGATCCAGAGCGGCGACCCGCAGCGCTATCACGAGGTCAATGAGGCCTTCCACAACAGCATCTATACCGGCGCGCACAACACATATCTCGCCGACATAACGCTGGCGACACGCGCGCGCGTGCAGCCATTCCGCCGCGCGCAATTCCGCAATCTCGGGAGGCTGGCGAAGTCGCATATCGAGCACGACCGCGTGGTACAATCGATTTTGCGCGGCGAGCAATCGCTCGCCTCCTCGGCGATGTACGCGCACATCGTCACCGTGCGCGAGGAGTACGAGCATTATACGGAGACGATTTAATCGTCATTCCGGAGCGCGAGCGAGCCGCCCTTCTGACCGCCCCGGAATGACAGCTAAGCCGTCACCTTCTCCTGCGCCAAAAACTTGCGCCAACCGCCGAAGCTCGAAATATCGCGGGCATTGGCGGTGGCGGCAGCTTCCAAAAGAAAGCCCTTCACGCCGCGGCCATCGGACAATTTGAGCGTGCCGATCGACAGTGGCGGCGGTACGCCGTCGACGAAACGGCCGAAATTTTCCACGCTCAGCGCCCAGACTTCGATCTCGATGCCGGCGCCCTTGCCGCTTTCGACGCGCAGCAAGCCCGGCTTCGGCGGCGTGGTGCCGTCGAGGGCGTAGAGCCTGTAGTCGGGCGCAGTCCTCACGGTCTCGAGCAGGCGGCCGCCGAGATCGCGCAACTCGCTGTTGAGCGGCAGGCCGGACAGATGCGCGCCGACAACGGCCACAGCCACTTCGCCGGCGGCGGGCGATTTCGACATCGAAGTCAGCGGCGGCTGCGGTTCCTTGAGCCTGCCGAGCGTCAACGACGTGTCGGCGTGGAAGACGCGGCCGATTTCAGCTAGCTGCGCATCGTTGCCGCCGGGCGCCAACAAGGTAATGCCGAATGGCACGCCGCTGTCGGTAAACGAGGCCGGCAGCGCCAGGCCGCAGAGATCGAGCAGGTTGACGAAATTCGTGTAAGTGCCGAGCCGGCTGTTGAGCTGGATCGGATCGGCCAGCACCTGCTTGACGGTGTAGATCGTCGGCGCCGTCGGCAGCACCAGTGCGTCGACCTGATGCGCAAAGATGTAGTCGGCGACACGGCGCAGCCGTTCGAGCTTGTAGAACGCCGCGAAGGCGTCGATGGCTGTCGGCCGCAGGCCGCTGAGGATGATCTCCTTGGTCACCGGATGAATGGCGCCAGGATCCGAAGCCAGCAGCGAACGCGCAGTGATGGTGCGCTCGGACACCCAGGGGCCGTCGTACAGCAGTCGCGCCGTTTCGTAGAACGGCTCGATGTCGACTTCGACGATCTCACAGCCGAGTTTGGTCAACCGTTCGAGCGCCTTGCCGTAACCGGCCTCGTATTGCTTGTCGCCGAAGAACAGCTGTTGCCCGGGGCGCGGCACGCCGAGTCTCACATGCGGCGGCATGGCGCCGGGCCGGCCAAGCGGGCGGTCGCGCGAATAGCTGTCGGCGCGGTCCGGGCCCGCCATCGCAGCGGCGGCGCTCCAGGCATCATCAACGGTGAGCGCGAACACCGAGACGCAATCGAGCGTGCGGCAGGCCGGCACCACCCCGTTGGTCGAGATCAGCCCGAGGCTTGGCTTCAGCCCGACGATATTGTTGAAGCCGGCCGGTACGCGGCCGGAACCTGCCGTGTCGGTGCCGAGGGTCAAGGGAACAAGTCCGGCGCCGACCGCGATGCCCGAACCGGAACTGGAGCCGCCGGGGATCAAGTCGGCATTGAACAGATTCCTTGGCACGCCATAAGGCGAGCGCACGCCGACGAGGCCCGTCGCGAATTGGTCGAGATTCGTCTTGCCGATGACGATGGCGCCTGCGGCGCGCAACCGCGCAACTGCGGTCGCGTCGTGCGCGGCATTGTAGCTGAAGGCCGGACAGGCCGCGGTCGTCGCCATGCCGGCGACGTCGATATTGTCCTTGACGCCGATCGGGATGCCGTAGAGCGGCAGACTCTTGTCGGTGATCGCGCGCGCTTCCGCCAGCGCCTCGGCTTCCGGCCGCAGGCTGATGAAGATCGCCGGATCGTCATGCGCGCGGATGCGGGCATAGCTGCGCGCTACCGTCTGCTCCGGCGTCGCCGTCCCCGCCCGGTGCGCGGCCACGAGTGCGGCGATGGTTTCAGCCACTCTGCGCTCTCATGGTGGGGAAATGGCGGTCCACGGAATTATTTCGGTTCGATCCCGGCAGCTTTCAGCAATTTGCCATAGCGTTCGGTGTCGGCGCGGATGACACCGTCGAATTCGGCCGGCGTGTCCGTAACGGCGACGGCGCCGATGGTCTGCATGCGCGTCTGCACGTCGGGCAACTTGAGGACCGCGGCAATATCGGCGTTCACCTTCTTGATGATCGCCGGCGGCGTGCCGGCGGGCGCGAAAAACCCAAACCAGGAATCGTAGTGATAATCCGGCATGCCGGCTTCGGCGAAAGTGGGCACGTCCGGCAGCTGCGGATTGCGCTTGGGCGTCGCGATCGCGATCGCGCGTACCTTGCCGGATTGGATGAAGGGCAGCGCGTTGCCCATGAAGGCCAGGCTCAATTGCGAGTCGCCACGCATGATGCCGGTGATCTGCTCCGGCGTGCCCTTGTAGGGCACGTGCACGATGTCGATCTTGGCGGTCTGCTTAAACAACTCGCCGGCCAGATAATTCGACGAGGCGGGTCCGGCCGAGGTGAAGTTCAGCGTACCGGGCTTTTCCTTGGCGAGCGCAATGAGTTCTTTCAGAGTCTTGACCGGCAATTCCGGCGTCACGATCAGCACCAAGGGCACCGACGCGACCAGCGTGATGCCGGCGAAATCCTTTACCGAATCGACGGGCAGCCCTTTGTTGAGGGCGTTGATGATGGTGTGACCGTTGGAGCTCGACATCAACGTGTAGCCGTCAGGCGTGCTGTTGGCGACGCTGATGGTGCCGGCGATGCCCGGCTTGTTCTCGACGATGACGTTCTGCTTCCATAGGCCGCCGAGTTTTTCCGCCAGCACGCGAGCCAAAAGATCGCTGACGCTGCCGGCGGTGAACGGATTAACGATGGTGACCTGCTTATCGGGATAATCGGCCGCCTGCGCCAAGGCGCCCGTGGCCAGCAGGGCTGCCGCACACAACAGAACTCGCGTGGACTTCATCGTGAATCCTCCAAACAGCGTTTTTTTCATATTTTTAGCAGTTTTCTCGCATTGCCGCCGAAAATAAGCGCCCGATCATGATCGCTTAGCGGCGCTTCGTCCATCCATTTGCGGCCGGTGCGATTATCCATAAACGGCCAGTCGACCGAGAACAATATGCGCTCGACCCCCATCTCGGCGACCGCGCAGGCGAGCGCGGCGTCGGAGAAAGCGCCGCTGGTGGTGAGCCAGAAATGCTCCCGGTAATAGTCGGCGAAGGAGCGCGGCATCGGCATGCGCTCCTGCACCAGATAATTCGTCCGCCACATCAGGTAGGGGGCGGCCTCGCCGAGATGGCCGACGACGATCTTGAGTTTGGGAAATTCCTCGAACAGCCCGCTGACCACGAGACGCACGGTGTGGGTCAGGGTTTCCAGCGTAAAGCCGAGCGGGGCGACGGCGAGCGCCGGATATTCCTTGAAATAGGCGTCCTGCACCGCGGTGACCGGCGGCGTCGGATGGATATAGACCGGCACGTCGAGAGCCGCGGCGCGCTCGAAAATCGGGCGGAAGCGCTTGTCGTCCATGAAGCGGCCATGGGTGAGACCCATGATCATGGCACCCTTGAAGCCGAACTTTGAGACCGTGCGCTCCAGTTCGTCGGCCGCCGCTTTCGGATCGGGCGTCGGCAAGGTCGCGAAGGCGGCAAAACGGTCCGGATGCGCGCGCACGGCCTCGTGCAGCACGTCGTTGGATTCGCGCGCCAGCCTGACAGAACTATCGGCGTCGAGGTTTTGCGTCGCCGGATTATTCTCGGAGATGATCTGGAGATCGATCCCCGCTTCGTCCATGTCGCGGATGCGCAGCGCGCCGAGGTCGTCCAGCTTGCGCTGGACCGGCGTGTCCTTTTCACCGCGGAGCGCGCGCAGTTTCGGCGAGGTGAAATGCTCTTCGATGGTGATGATTTTTGGCGGCATGCCGGAATCTTTAACGCGTAACCGCTGGCCTTGCTAGGGATGTCGTCGAATGGCCGGCTGGCGGCTGCGGACCTTGACAGCCACACTGGCAAATGCGCGATCAATACGGCTAAGGTAACGCGCCGCGCCATTAACAACAGCGTGTCGGGAGAAGCCGGTGTCGCGATCAATTGGGAAATTGGCTTGGGTTTCCGCCATCCTGCTGGTGCTTGCCGGCACGGCCGTCGCCGAGAGCGATTTCCCGAACCATCCGATCCGCATCGTTGTCGGTTTCGCCGCCGGCGGGGCCAGCGATGTCGCCGCCCGCGTGATCGCCAAGAAAATGTCGGACGAACTCGGCCAGCCGGTCCTGGTCGACAACAAGCCGGGCGCCAGCACCTCGATCGCCGGCGACGGCGTGGCGAAAGGCGAGTCCGACGGCTACACGCTGTTCCAGGCCGGCAATGCCAATGCTGTGAATGCGATTTCGGATCCGAAGCCGCCGTTCGACATTCTCGCCGACTTCGCGCCCGTCGGCGTCGCCATCGTCTCGCCCAGCGTCCTGGTGGCGAACCCAGCGGCCGGCGTTAAATCGGTCAAGGACCTGATCGCCAAAGCCAAAGCCGAGCCGGGACAGATTATGTATGCATCTTCGGGCATGGCCGCGGTGTCGCATCTCGCCGGCGAGATGCTTGCCTATGAGCAGGGCGTCAAGCTCACGCACGTGCCCTACAAAGGCAGTTCGCAGGCCATGACCGACCTGCTGGCCGGGCGCGTGCAGATCATGTTCGCGCCGATCTCGACCGCCTTGCCTTTCATCAAGGATGGCACGCTGATCGCCCTGGCGGCCACGTCCGACCGGCGCAACACCGAACTTCCCGATACGCCGACGCTTGAAGAAGCCGGCGTTAAAGGCATCGACATGACGATCTGGTCCGGATTCGTCGCGCCGAAGAACACGCCGCCGGATCGCATCGCCAAACTGGGCGCGGCGCTGCAGAAGGCCTTGCGCAGCGAAGATGTGCGCGGCCAGCTTGCCCTTACCGGGATCGAGCCGGTGATCGGCGCCGGGCCGGCCGACTTCACGAAGCACATGGAAAGCGACATCGGCAAGCTGAAGCTGCTGGTGAGCGCCACCGGCATGAAGATGTGAGACGCGCAAGCCAGCAAGAGGTTGCCAATGAAATCGTTGAAGGCGTTGCTTAACGACGGCGAACTGGTTGTTGCGCCGGTCGCGCTCAATCCGGTGATGGCGCGACTCGCCGAGGACGCCGGTTTCAAGGCCGTCTACCTGAGCGGCGGTTCGCTCGGATGGCTCAAATGCGTCACCGAGGCAAACCTCAGCCTGACCGACATGGTCGAGGTGGCTATCGATATCCGAGGCGCGACCAAGATTCCGATCGTGCTGGACGCCGGCGGGGGCTGGGGCGAGCCGGTTCACATTCATCGCACCATCGCGATGTCGGAAGTGGCAGGCTTTGCGGCTATCGAACTTGAGGACCAATATCTGCCGCGCCGCGTGCAGCATCATATCGGCGAGGAAAATCTTATTTCGCCGGAATCGATGGTCCACAAGATCAAGGAAGCGGTGGCCGCGCGCACCGACCCGAACCTCATCATTATCGGCCGCACCAATGCCCGGCGGCTGCACGGCCTCGACGAGGCGCTGCGGCGCGGCGAGATGTACCATCGCGCCGGCGCCGACATGTTGTTCATTCATTCGCGCGACGCGGAGGAATTGCGCCGGATCGCCTCGCGTCTGCCGGCGCCATTGATGATGTTCGCGCCGCAAGACGGCTTCGCCAATTTCGAAATCTCGCCCGCCGAACTGGCGGCGCTCGGCTACAGGCTGGCGGCATCCTCCGGAACGGCTTTCGCGGCGATGTACAAGGCTGCGCGGCAGTCTTACGACTATCTGGCGCGCGGCGAGACGGATCCTTTCCTCGGTCCCGGCGGCGCCGAGGCGGAAATGAAGCGCGCCCACCAGACGACCGGGCTCGCTCGCCTGTTGGAAATCGAGAAGCGGACAACGGAGCGGGTGCGTTAGCCCGCGACGCTAGAGCAGTCGAATAAAAGTGGCGGAGGGAGTGGGATTCGAACCCACGATACGGTTTCCCGTATACACGCTTTCCAAGCGAGCGCCTTCAGCCACTCGGCCATCCCTCCCGCAGCAGCGCACGCCTCCTAGCACACCGGGGCCCGCGCCGAGCGCGTTTGTTACACCAAAAGGCCGGACAACGTCATAGCTATTTCTGTTTGTTTTGCCTGGATTGACCGCTTTGATGGATACGCGCATATAGCGGCGCTTCCTGCCTATTTCAGGAACTGTAATGACGGGCCACCTTTCCGTGATTGAGCTGATATTTTCGGACGATGCGGGTGCGTGAATGCGTGCAATCGCAATCGTTGCGGTACTGTTGGCCATGACGGGGCCGGCCATGGCGGAGACCGTGCATCTCTACGCCGCCGGCAGTCTGCGCGGCGCGCTGACCGATATGGCCAAGGCCTTCGAGGCCGCGACCGGCAACACCGTTCAGAGCAAGTTCGGCGCCTCGGGGCTGCTGAAAGACGAAATCGTTGGCGGTGCCAAGGCCGACGTTTTTGCGTCCGCCAACATGGAGCATCCGCAAGCGCTGCATGACGCAGGCAAAAGCGGCACTGTGGTGCTGTTCACACGCAACAAATTATGCGCGCTGGTAAAGCCGGGGCTCACGGTGGACAGCGCCGGCCTGCTGACGCGCATGCTCGATCCCGGCGTGAAGCTCGCGACGTCCACGCCAAAGGCCGACCCCTCCGGCGATTATGCCTTTGCGGCTTTCGCCAAGGCCGAGGCGATCAAGCCGGGCGCGCAAGCGGCGCTGGAGAAGAAGGCATTGCTGCTGACCGGCGCCGCCGACAGTGCAGTGCCGCCGCCGGGACGCTCGCCTTATGGCTGGCATTTGGCGGAGGGCCGCGCCGACATTTTCCTGACCTACTGCACCAACGCGCTGGCCGCGCGAAAGGAAATTCTGGCGCTTTCGATTACAGCTTTGCCGGAGAGCTTAAACGTCGGCGCCGATTATGGGCTGACAGTGATGAACGGCGCGGCGCCTGCGGCGCAAGCGCTTGCGCAATTCATCGTGTCGCCGGAAGGGCAGAAGATTTTGACCGGCTATGGCTTCGCGCCGGCAGGAAATAAATAAGCCCGCCGAAATCAGTTTTGACGATCGATGGGATGTATGTCGAGAAGGGCCTTCATCTCGGCGCGCGTGCTCTCGTCCGGCGCGACACCTAAGAACCGGCCGTCGGATCCATAGACCGCGTTGGCTCCCAGGGCCGGAGCGTCCGAGGCTTGGGCGGTTAGCGGCGTCTTGTGCGTGTGGATCGCGCGCGCCGCCGCGACGGAGGCGATCAAAGCCACCACGGCCACGGCCGCCGGAAGAATTTTCTTTTTGCTCGATTTCATCGAAGTGGTCCTCTTCAGCAAAGCATCATCGCGCACATAACACCCGGCTTGCGATGCACAACGTGTCGTGGATCACTTATAATTGTTCGTTTTGGGGCAAGTAGTTAACGCATGTTTGCCATGCGGCAATCAGGCGCTTGGCGCGCGCTTAAAACGCCGATTGACCGGCCGATGTCGACGCCACACGACGTTCCTGCGCCGTTTGAAGCATGCGCAATGCCAGGTTCGCTTGGTCATGCAGACTGGTGAAATCGATCGCGTTGGCTTGCGCAGGCGCCTGGCCCGTCGCGCTCCAGAGTACGGCTCCGGAAATGAGAATGCTGGCGAATAATCCCGCGACAATGTGCGAACGCATCATGCAGCCCCGACTAGCTTTTTTATCGTGCCTCACTTTAGCCATAGGCCCGCTAAAATCCCGCAAATTGGAACGGGAAATCTGTTTGGAGTTTTTGGCGCTTCATTAACCTTGCGGGCGCGGCCGGCACCGGCAACGAAAAAGCCCCGGCGGCTCTATCTGGGGGGATGGTACCGCCGGGGCTATGGGTGCGATTATGGTGGTCGCACCCTAGTTTAGTCTTTGAAAAGTTTCGCGTGCGCAGATGCGTGATAGTTTCGAGTCGCAAACTGGACCACGGCGCGGCTTCGACCAACCCCCAGAATTGGGCATAAAGCCGAGGTAGCTTCGACGCCCCAAATACGGGGATATTGCGGTTCAGGCGGCACGGCCTCCGATTTCCGGCGAGCGGCATAATGGCTGACAGAAACCTGAGAAATTTTTTCGGCCGTTTCTCGCGCGTCTCGATGGCGCTGATCTGCGCCGGATTTTCCGTCTGCGTATTAGCGCTCTGCGTATTCGGCGGCATTCATTTCAAGCGCGGCATCGAGCAGGAATTCTACCGCGAGACGGGAAATATCGCCCAGATCCTGATGGCGAGCTTCGATGACGACGCC
>DASWPX010000092.1:0-6869 GCA_036398395.1 Pseudolabrys sp.
CCCGGTGGTGAAACGTTCCTGGCAGCCGACGCGCGTCGACATGCTGCCGTTGGCGCTGCGCCAGGCGACGACCACGATGCTGTCGGGCAGGCCCGGTCCGGTGAATGTCGACGTGCCGTTCAACGTGTTCCAGGAGGAGGACGACGTCGACCGGCCTTTGCCCGGGCCGCCGCTCAATGCGCAGCGCAGCGGCGCATCGCCGGAAGAAATAGCCGCTTGTATCGCCATGGTCCTCGCCGCCAGGCAGCCGGTGATCTTCGTCGGCCACGGCGTGACGTTGTCGGAAGCCTCCAAGGAACTCACCGAACTGGTTCACCGCCTGCAAATCCCGGTGATCTCGTCGCCCAACGGCATGGGCACGCTCGACATGAACGATCCCCTGTCGCTCGGCTTCATCGGCCGCAACGGCGCCTATCCGGCCAACGAAGCCGGCCGCCGCGCTGACGTGGTGATCGCGATCGGCGCGCGCTTCGACGACCGCTCAGCGTCGTCGTGGCTGCCGGGTTATTCCTGGAATTTCCCGTCGACCAAGCTCATCCATATCGATCTCGACCCTGCCGAACTCGGCCGCAATTATCCGCCCGACATCGCCATTCTCGCCGACGCGCGCACCTACATTCGCCAGTTGCTCACGGAGCTTGAGCGGCGCGGCGTGAAGCGCAACGATGCGATCAAGCCCTGGCTCGCCAGCATCAAGACCTGGCAGGCCGAGTGGACAAAATTCACCGCCGCGAATTTCGACATCCACGCCTCGCCGATAAGGCCCGAGCGCATCGTCGCCGATTGTCAGGCGGTGATGCCGCCCGATGCGATCCTGTGCTGCGACGTCGGCGTCAATCACAATTGGTACATGCAGTTCTGGAAGGCGCGCGCGCCCCAGACCATGCTGAATTCTTGGGGTTTCTCCGGCATGGGCTTCGGCGCCGCGGGTGCGCTCGGCGCCAAGCTCGCCGCGCCGGACAAGACCGTGGTGGCGATTGCCGGCGACGGCTGCTTCACCATGGTGCCGCATGTGCTCTGCACCGCGGTCGAATACAACATCGCCGTGGTGTGGGTGATCTGGAATAATTTCGGCTGGGTCTCGATCCGCGACATTCAACTCGGCATGTTCGGCGGCCGCGAACTCGGCACCATGTTCCACGAAGGGCCGAACCAGAAGCCCTACAACCCCGATTTTGCCGCCTGGGCGCGCGCCGCCGGCGTCGAGGCCATCACGGTGACCAAGTCGGAAGACTTCAAGGGCGCGCTGGAGCACGCCATCAAGGCCAACAAGCCCTTCGTCATCGACGTGCATGTCGACGCCGAGGTACGCCCGCCCGCCACCGGCGCCTGGCAATTGCCGCCGACGCCGTGGAAGGAACCGGCCTTCGGCCAGCGCTTCATTCCGGATGCCGCGCCGGTGAAGTAATGTCATGGCCGGGCTTGTCCCGGCCATCCACGTCTTGCTTTACTGGGCAATCAGTCGATGAGGTGACCTATGCCACGGCACGAGCTTTACGTTCCCCACGGCGTCATTCCGGCGGTGCTGCTGCCTTTCGAGAACGACCTGTCGATCGACGAGCCGAGCTTCCGCAAGCATCTGCGTGACGTCGCGTCGGTCGAGGGCCTCTCCGCCGTCACCGTCAACGCGCATTCGACCGAAGTCGCGTCCTGTACCTTCGAGGAACAGCGCCGCGTTCTTGAGATCACGCAGGACGAGATCGGCGCCAAGCTGCCAATCGTCAACGGCATCTGGGCCGACGGTAGCGTCGAGGCCGCCCGCATCGCCAAGATGGCAGCGCAAGGCGGCGCTTCGGCGCTTCTGGTATTCCCGCCGGCACCGTTCACGCTCGGCCAGAACGCCGGCATGGCGCTCGCTCATTTCAAGCGCATCGCCGACGCCACCGATCTGCCGCTGATCGTGTTCCAGTATCCGCTTTCGACCGGGCAGGGTTATCCGAAGGATACCTTGCTGCGGCTTTGCGACGAGGTGCCGACCATCCGCGCCATCAAGGACTGGATCGGCAACGCGCCGCATCACGAATGGCACATCCGCACGCTGCAAAACCTGCCGCGCCCGGTGAACGTGCTGACCACGCATTCGTCGTGGCTGTTCGCCTCGCTGGCGATGGGCCCGAACGGTCTGCTGTCCGGCTCCGGCAGCGTCATCGCCGACCTGCAGGCCAAGCTGTTCCGCGCCGTGCAGGGCAACGATCTCGAAGAAGCCAGGCGTCTCAACGACCGCATCGCGCCGACGGCGCGCGTGTTCTACGCCGATCCCTTCGTCGATATGCACAACCGCATGAAGGAGGCGCTGGTGCTGCTCGGCAAACTGCCGCGCGCGGTGGTGCGGCCGCCGCTGGTCAAGCTGGAGCGCGCCGAAATCGCGCGCATCCGCCAGGCGCTGATCGAAGCGGGCCTGCTGGACAAGAACGCGGCGCGCGACGCGGCCTAGCCGCCGGTCAGCCGCGCCAGCGCCGCATCGAGGCCGTCGAGCCCGGCCAGCCGCAGCTTGAACAGATCGGTGAGCGCGTCGCGCATCTCGGTCACGTTCGTCAACGTCCGTTTTTCGGTCGCGCCGTCGAGCATGTGAATCGAAAGCTGGTTGTTGCCGAGCGCGTAGCGGCGGCCGGGCTCGGCGCGCCCCGCCATCAGGCCGTTGACGAAGATCGATTGCGGATGGGTCGAGACATACCAGTTGCCTTGCTCGTGATCCGGTAAAATCTGCTCCGACAGATCGAAACGGTAGAGCTTGAACCAGGTATCGCGCAGCTTGAATTGCAAAGTATAACGCTCGTCCTCCTTGATCACCTGGAATGGCTCGTGCGCGGTGGCCTGCTCCGCCGTCTCGTCGAGCAGCAGAGGGCTGGTCAAGACATTGCCGCCGAAGCCGGCGTCGGCGAGATAGCGTTCGCCGCCGATATCGACCAGCAGCAGCATGTGCACGCGCGGCGTCGACCTGCCGGGCGGCACGTTCCACAGCACGCGGCCTGCCAGTTCGGTGACGTTGAAGCCAATGGCCCGCAGCACATGCGCGAACAATAGATTCTGCTCGTAGCAATAGCCGCCGCGGCCGCCATGCAGCAGCTTCCGTTCGAGCGAGGCCGCGTCGAGCCGCACCGGCCGCTTCAACAGCGGGTCGAGGTTTTCGAAGGCGATGGCCTGCGGCTGGAGACGATGCAATTCCCGCAAGGTCGCCAGCGTTGGCGCCGCGGCGCCGCCGTAGCCGACGCGCTTGAAATAGGCGGTGAGGTCGATCATGGGGTCCCCGGCAGACGCTACATTATCGCGAACTCGGTGTTCTTGCGGTCCGTGATCAGCATGCTGCCGGGATAATGCGTGATGCAGAAGTCCGGCTTCACGGTCGCGATCACCGATTGCGGCGTCACCCCGCAGGCCCAGAACACCGGAATCTCGTCGTCATGCACGTCGACCGCGTCGCCATAGTCGGGCTTGGCCAAATCCGCAATGCCGATCATGTCCGGTCTGCCGATATGCACCGGCGCGCCGTGTACGGCGGGGAATCGCGCGGTGATCTGGATGGCGCGGATGGCGTCGGCGGGCTTCATCGGCCGCATCGACACCACCATCGGCCCATGGAAGGGACCTGCCTCTTCGGTCGGAACGGACGTGCGGTACATCGGCACGTTGCGGCGCTGCGTGATGTGGCGCAGCTCGATGCCTTCCGCCGTCAGTGCTTCTTCAAACGAGAACGAGCAGCCGATGACAAAGCTCACCAGATCGTCGCGCCACGCCGCGCGCAGGTCTTCCGGCTCCGCCACGAGTTCGCCGTTTCGCCACACGCGGTAGCGCGGCAAGTCGGTGCGGATGTCGAGGTCTTCCGCCAATGCGGGCACGCGCCAGTCGCCGGGCGCGGAACTGCCGATCAGCGGGCAGGGCTTCGGATTGATCTGGCAGAAGCGCAGGAAATCGCCGGCAAGCCGCTCGGGCAGAATAGCGAGGTTGCCCTGTACATAGCCCGGCGCCAGACCCGCGGTTGCGCCGCGGTGCCGGCCGGCGCGGATCGCCAGCCGCGCTGCAAGCCCGCTCGTGTCATGCCCCGAAGAGGTCATGGCCCGAACATAGCGGGCTTCGCGCGCCAATGCACAATTGGCGGGCACAAGTCTGTCCGGGTATTCGTTCAAGTGCCTGCGCCGCCATTCGAAATTCAGGTTGAAACTTGATGCAGGATCGCGTTTGCTTGGCGTCAACAGATAGAAGCCCGTTACGGGCCCGATAGGGGAGGGACGTTGAAATGGTTCACAGGAAAACTGCGACTTGCTGGACGCTCGCCGGCTTGGCGGCAGCGGCGGCATTCATGCCGGCGCAAGTGTTTGCGCAAACCCCGCCCGCGCCAGCGGCGGCGCCGATCAAGCTCGGCATCGTTTCGTTTCTCACCGGACCTGCGGCCTCGCCCTTCGGCATTCCGGGCCGCAACGCGGCGGAAATCATCATCGAGATGCTTAATGCCGGCAAAGGGCCGGCGCCGTTCAACATGGTCGGCTTCGGCGGCACCAAGGTCGAAGCCAAATATGTCGACGAGTCCGGCTCCGCCGCCAACGTCGTCACCGAATTCCGCAACCTCGTGCAGCGCGATCAGGTCGACGCCGTTGTCGGCTACGTGTCGTCGGGCAACTGCCTGGCGGTGACGCCGGTCGCGGAAGAACTCAAGGCGCTCACGGTGCTGTACGATTGCGGCACGCCGCGCATCTTCGAGGAGAAAGCGCGAAACTACGTTTTCCGCGTCAGCCCGCATGCAACGATGGATAATGTCGCGGCCGCGCGTTACGTGCTGGCCAAGAAGAAAAACATCACCAGCTTTTCCGGCATCAACCAGAATTACGCCTGGGGCCAGGATTCCTGGCGCGACTTCCTCGGCTCCATGAAGGTGCTGGCGCCCAAGGCCGAAGTCGACAAGATCCTGTTTCCGAAGGTGTTCGCCGGCGAATACGGCGCGGAAATTTCCACGCTGCTCACGTCGAAATCCCAGGTGCTGCACACCAGCTTTTACGATGGCGACTTCGAGAGCTTCGTCTATCAGGAGCAGGCGCGCGGCCTCGACAAGCGCATGACCATCGTCATGACCGCCGGCGAAGCCAGCCTCTGGCGTCTGAAAGACAAATTGCCGGACGGCGTCATGATCGGCGGCCGCGGCGCCAACGGCATGCTGGCGCGCGACACTCCCATCAGTAAATGGTTCAACACGGTCTACCTGGACCGCTACAACACGCCGCCGTCCTATAACGCCTACCAGATGGCGCAGTCGCTGCTCGGCCTCAAGCTCGCCTACGAAAAGGCCGCCAAGGCCGGCGCCAAGCCGACCACCGACGAAATCGTCGCCGCCTTCAAGGGCATCGAATTCGAGGGCCCGGCAGGCCACGTCAAGCTGGTGCTCGGCGACGGCCATCAGGGCATCACCGAGACGGCTTACGGCACCTATCGTTACAACAAAACGACGAAGGAGCCGGAGCTCATCGACGTCATGCGCTTTCCGGCGGAATGCGTGAATCCGCCGCCCGGCGTCGACGCCGACAAGTGGATCGAAGGCGGCATGCAGGGCGCGAAGTGCTGATTTCTTTTCCCTCTCCCGCGAAGCGCCGCTCGCAAGCGCTCGCGGGGGAAGGGGATTGAAGCCATGCTCACCGCCTTCGCCATTCTGACGGATGGGCTCGTTTACGCGGCCTATTTGTTCATCGTCGCCATCGGCCTGACGCTGATATTCGGCGTCATGAAGATATTGAACGTGACGCATGGCTCGTTCTATGCGTTCGGCGCCTACGGCGCGGCCACCGCGGTCGGCATCTACACGAATGGCGACTGGCCGGCGGCGCTCGGCTTTCTGTTCATGTTGACGCTCGCCATGGCGATCGGCCTGGTAATGGGGCTGATTCTCGAACGCGGCCTGTTGCGGCTGGTCTACGGCAAGGACGAGGTCATCATCGTGCTGGTGACCTACGCGACCTTTCTGATCCTCGAAGACGTCGTCGTGCTGATCTGGGGGTCGCAGTCCTATGCCGCCTATCCGCCGATGGTGTCGGCCGGCAACATCGAGATCGGCGAGCTGGTGCTGTCGAATTACGACATCATCCTCGTGGCCATCGCTGCGCTTTTGGCGGCGGTCGCCTACTGGGCGCTGAAATTCACCCGCTACGGCCGGCTGCTCACCACCGTGATCTTCGACCGCGAAACGGCGGCGGCCTTCGGCATCAACGTGACGCTGGTCTACACCATCACCTTCGTCATCGGCGCCATGCTCGGCGCGCTCGGCGGCGCCGTCATGGCGCCCAAGATCGCGGTCACGCTCGGCATCGGCGTCGAGGTGATCGTGCTGGCATTCGCGGTCGTCGCCATCGGCGGCATGGGCTCGATCGAAGGCGCGCTGATCGGTGCGCTGATCGTCGGCATCTGCCGCGCCGCCGCGGTTCACCTGGTGCCGCAGATCGAACTCTTCGTCATCTATGGCGTGATGGCGCTGGTTCTGGTGGCGCGGCCCTACGGGCTGTTCGTCCGCGCGCAGCCGAGAAAGATCTGACATGGTCGCCCGCGCGCACCTGGCCGGCGGATTGACGTTTCTCGCGGCGGCCGCGGCGGGGCCGCTTTTGCCGGATTGGGTTGTCTCGCTGACCACCATCGCCTTCGCCAACGCGCTGGTCGTGCTGGGGCTTGTGGTGCTGTGGCGCGTCGGCCTGGTGTCGTTCGGCCAGGCGCTTTATTACTGCATCGGCGCCTATGGCGTGGCGCTGACCGCGCGCTGGACCGGGCTGACCGATGCTTTCGTGCTGATCCTCATCGGCGCCGCCGCCGCCGGCATCGTCGCGGTGCTGATAGGTTTTCTGCTGGCGCGCTACCGCGAAATCTTTTTCGCCATGCTGAGCCTGGCGCTGTCGATG
>DASWPX010000093.1:0-8667 GCA_036398395.1 Pseudolabrys sp.
CTATGCTCAGCGATCCCGGTTTCGAGTTCACCTCGCAGCCGCATCGCATCGCCTATTTCGCGGCTTTTCTCAACCGCATCGGCACCATGAAGTCGAAGGTCGGCGACTGGAAAGAGCTGTTCTGGGAGACCGCCTATAACAAGCAGGGGGACTGACCGGCCCCGCTCATTCGCCTTTGATGTCGAATTCGCGCGTCAGCGTGGTGTATTTATCGTTTTCCGCGGCGATGAATTTGCCGAACGCGTCGCCGCAGGAGACGGATACGAACAGACCTTGCGCGGCCAGCTTGGCTTTGACGTCGGGCAGCTTGATAGCCGCGGTGAAGTAGGACACGAACTGCGCGAGAATGTCCTTCGGCGTGCCGGCGGGCGCGACAAAGCCGAACCAGACCGCGCCTTCGATATTCTTGTAGCCCAGTTCCTCCAGCGTCGGCACGTCGGGCAAGGCTTCTGAACGCTTGGCCGCGGGCACGGCCAAGGGCCGCAAGCCGCCGGCGCTGAGCTGCGACTTGAGGTCCGAATAATTGGCGATCACCGCGTTGATATGACCGCCCATCACCGCCTGCATCGCCGGCGGACTGCCGGGAAACGGCGCGTATGCCAGATCGATGCCGGCGGCGCGCTTCCACAATTCGGCGGCGATGTGCACGGTCGAGGCCGGACCCGTGCTGCCATAGGACATCGTGCCCGGCTTATCTTTGGCGGCCTTGACGAAATCCGCCAGCGTCTTGATCTCCGACGTGCTGCTGACGGCGAGCACCGCCGGCGTATCCGCGAGATAGCAGATCGGGTCGAAGCTATTCACCGGGTGATAGTGCCCGACCGGGTGCAGAACCGCGCTAAGGATGAACGGATTTTCGACCAGAAGTATGGTGGTGCCGTCGGGCGTCTGGCGCGAAGCATATTCGCTGCCGATCATCGAACTGGCGCCGGGTTTGTCCTCGACCACGATGGTGAGGCCGCTGCTCTCCGAGATGCTTTGGCCCAAAACACGTGCGAGCACGTCGCCGGCGCCGCCGGCGGTATAAGGCACGATAAAGCGGATCGTCTTGCCGGTCAGGTCTTGGGCCATGACCGCGGGCGCCGACAACAGCAACACACCGGCGACGATGGATCGCGCGACGCAACGGTATAAAGACATCGTGTTTCCCCAGATATGTTTCTTATTTGGCGGCGAGAGTGGATTGAATTGCCAAATTCCGCAAGCCGCCTATTTCGATTTCGCGTCCTGGATCGCCTTCCAGACCCGCACCGGCGTTGCCGGCATATCGACGTGCAACACGCCATAAGGGTTGAGCGCGTCGACAATTGCGCTCACGATTACGGCCAGCGCCGAAGTCGTCCCGCCTTCGCCACCGGCCTTGATGCCGAGCGGATTGGTCGGCGACAGCACCTCGACGATCTCGGACTTGAACGACGGCAGCAGATGGGCGCGCGGCATGCCGTAGTCCATGAAAGACCCCGTCAGCGGTTGGCCGGAATCGTCCACCACGAATTGCTCCCACAGCGCCTGACCGACGCCCTGCGCGATCGCGCCGTGGGTCTGACCGTGAACGATCAGCGGATTGATGCAGCGTCCGACATCGTCCACCGATGTGTAGCGCGTGAGCGCGAGCTTTCCGGTGTCGGGGTCGATTTCGACTTCGCAGACCGCGCAGCCGTTGGGAAATACCGGGTCGTGCATCTCGTTGTCGGTGACGACAGCCAGGCCGCCGGCAAGCGCGTCCGGAAGCGTGTGGCGCGGAATCTCCTGAGCCAGTTCGAGGAAATCGAAACTGCGGTTACTTCCGCGGCCGACAAACCGCCCGTCGCTGAAATCGACAAGGTCGAGCCCGATGCCGAGAATGTGTGCTGTGATGCGCTTGCCCTTGGCGATGAGAGACGTCGCGGCCATCGAGAACACCGTCGCGGCGTGGCGCATGGAACGGCCGGAATGGGTCCCGCCGCCGGCATGCACGACGTCGGTGTCGCCCATGATGATACGCACCGTTTCGACCGGGACCTGAAGCAAGTCCGATACGACTTGCGCGAAGCTGGTCTCATGGCCCTGCCCGGCCGGCTGCGTGCCGATGACGACATCGACGCGGCCTTCCGGCGCGACTGTGATGCGGGCTTGCTCCTTGGGCGCGCCGATGGAGGATTCGACGTAATTGGCGAGACCCCGGCCCAGTAATCTGCCGCGCTTCTTGGCCTCGCGCCGGCGCGCGCTATAGCCTTCCCAATCGGCGACGCGCATGGCGAGGTCCATGTTGGCCTCGTAGGTGCCGCTGTCATAGGTCATGCCGACGGCGTTGCGATAGGGCATGGCGCTCGGCTTCACCAGATTGCGGCGCCGCAGCTTGATGCGGTCGATATTGAGCTTGACCGCCGCGATGTCGATCAAACGCTCAATGGCGAAGGTCACCTCGGGGCGGCCGGAGCTGCGATAGGCCTGCGTCGGAATGGTGTTGGTGAAGACGGACATGGCGCGCAGCGACGCCACCGGAATCCTATAGCTGCCGGTAATCAGGCCAGATCCCTTGCTCAGCGGCGACAGCGAAACGCAGCGCGCGCCGGCGTTGCTGATATTCGTCGCGCGCAGCGCCAGGAACTTGCCTCCTGCGTCGAGCGCGAGTTCGTATTTTGCGATCAGGTCGCGGCCCTGGTAATCGCTGATGAAGCATTCCGAGCGGGTCGAGAGATATTTGACCGGACGCTTCAGTTTTTCGGACGCCCACAAGATCAAAACCGACTCGACATAGACGCGGTTGCGCGTGCCGAAATTGCCGCCGACGTCGAGGGACAAAACGCGCAGGCGGTCGGGTTCGATACCGAGCACCGACGCGATCTCGCGCTTCTGGCGCACCGCGCCGCCGCCGCCGGTATGCAGCGTATAGCGGCCGGTCGCCGCGTCGTAGTTGGCGACCGCCGCGCGTGGCTCCATCGGAACGCCGGTGACCCGGCCGATGTTGAAATCCATCGCGACGACGTGGGCGGCCTGAGCAAAGGCGCGGTCGGTTCCCGCGGCATCGCCGAAATACGTATCGACCAGAATATTATTGGGCACCTCGTCCCAGACCGAAGGCGCACCCGGTTTCATGCCCTCTTCGGAATGAATGACGAAGGGCAGTTCGTCATAGACCACCGCCACCGCCTCGGCGGCGTCGAGCGCCTGGGCGCGCGTCTCCGCCACCACCATGGCGACCGCCTCGCCGACGTGGCGTGCTTTGTCGGCCGGCAACAGTTTATGCGGACCTTCGAAGATCGCAGCCCCGCCCGGCCCGTTCAGCTTCATGTCGTCGCGCGTCTTCGGCAGCGGATCGTGCGGAATCGAACCGAGGCTATCGGCCAGACAATCGGCGCCGGTAAAGACGCCGAGCACGCCAGGCATGGCCAGCGCCACGTTTTTATCGACGCTCACGATGCGCGCATGCGGATGCGGCGAGCGCACCATGGCCGCGTAAGTCTGACCGGGAAAACTGAAATCGTCGCTGAACTGGCCTTTCCCCGCGATCAGCCGCGCGTCTTCATGACGCACCATCGGCTGGCCGATGAAACGATAACCGGAATCGGGTTTGTTCATTGCGCGGCAGGTCCTGAAGAGCGGCGGGGGCCCGGACGGTTATGGGCGAGGCCCATTCAAAAGAAAAGCCTGAAAAAGCCGGCGAACGCGATGACAACCGGCGGCGTTTGTATGCGATTATCCCGTCTCATGAGCGCTCATCACAAACTCATCGCGGATGCCGGATGTGTCCACCGGGGCGCGTTCGATGCGTCAATTCCACCTGTGGTTACCATTGCCTCAGGCGACATCGTCGACATCACGACGTTGTCCGGCGACACGGCGGATCTGCCCGAAAAAAAATCGGGGTTCACCGTTTCGCCGGAACATTTGAATGTGCTCGGCAAGGTCGCGCCGGGGCTGGGTCCTCATATCATGACCGGGCCGATTGCCGTATCGGGCGCGGAACCGGGCGACGAACTCAGCGTCGAAATAATCGCGGTGCAGCTCGCGCACGACTGGGGCTGGAATGTGATCCGGCCCGGCAAAGGCGCACTGCCGGACGACTTCACGCAAGAGCGCCGTATTCACGTCGCCATCGACCGGCAGCGGGGCACCGTGACGATGCCGTGGGGGCTTGAGCTTGCCGCGGCGCCGTTTTTCGGCATCATCGGCGTCGCGCCGCCGCCGCAAGATGGACGCCTGACGTCCATTGTCCCGTGCAACTGGGGCGGCAATATCGACAACAAGAATCTCGGCGCGGGCGCGACGCTGCATCTGCCGGTTTTCAATAAAGGCGCGCTGCTGTCGGTCGGCGACGGCCACGCGCTGCAGGGCGACGGTGAAGTCTGCCTGACCGCGATCGAAACCGGCTTGCGCGGCACCTTGCGCGTGACGGTCGCGAAAGGCACCGGCATTACGCGGCCGTGGGCCGAGACTCCGAGCCATTGGATCACCATGGCCTTCGATCGCGATCTCGACGTCGCCGCACAATCGGCGGTGCGCGAAATGGTGAAACTGATCGTGCGCGTGGGCGGACTGAGCCCAACCGACGCCTATTCACTGTGCAGCGTCGCGGCCGACGTCCATGTCACCCAGCTGGTGAACGTCAGCAAAGGCGTCCACGTGATGCTGGCCAAATCGTTGTTGCGCGCGCCGCGCTAGCGGCCGCGGTCCACGATCAGGGCGACCGGGCCGCCGCCGTCGGGGCCTTGATGCTCGGCGCCGCCGGAGACGTAGATTTCCGCGTGCCCGACCAGTCCCGCCAGGGCGCCGCAGACGAAGGCGCGCGCATGCCGCGTCGAGGATATATCGCTGTCGTCCAGCATGGTGTGACGATGGCCGCGCAGCCGCCCGTCATGGCTGGCCTCGGCCTTGCCGAGCACCGCAATGAGTTTCTTGCGGTCCGGCGCCGCCAATTGCCCGGATGCCGTCAATCCGAGGCGGCCAAGCGCGGCGCGCACCGGCTCGATATCGACGGCGTCCGCCATGACGGCGTGATCGATCGCCAGCGGCCCGGACCAGGCGGCGGACATCCCCAGCACGACGATCTCGTTGTTGACGAGTTCGATGCCCGCCGACGCGCTGGCGCGTCCGGACCAAAGGCTCCAGTTCGCGCCGATGTCGGCGTCGGCAATCGAAGCCGGTTCGATTTCGTCCAAAGCCACCGCTGCGCCCAACGCGCTGGCGGCGCGCGAAAGGCCCATCGACTTCAACGTGTCACGGGTCGCGACCGTAACGCCGCGGCTGTCGGCCTCGCCGACCCTTTGCGCGGTCAGCAGCGGACATTTGATCTGCACGAAATGCACGTCGGTGGCGCTGGAGATCCCGGCGTCGCGCATGGCGTCGCGCACGCCGCCCGCGACCTGTTCGACCTGGCCAAGCCGGCCGAGCTGTTCGAAAGGCGTCGGCGGCGTATGCGCACGGCCGATCGCCAGCGCGGGGCCGGCGCCGCCGGCTGCCGCCGCGCGTTCCAGAACTACCCAATGCGGCGCCATCGCGCCCTCGGTGCCGCCGGACATCACGAGGCAGATTTTTTCCGCCGCGTCGGCCGGTAGATGGCGGCGGAACAGGGCCGTCAGGCTTGCCGTGGCGAAGCCACGGCTGAAATCGTTGACCAGGCCGTTGCCTTCGGTCTTGGCAAGCACCGCCATGACGCCGGCGGGATCGATGCGCCCCGCTTCGATCGCCGCCGCGATGCCGCCGACGTCATCGGGCGCGGACGCCGAAATACGATGAACCCTGGCGATCGGCATGGCGGCCTTTCAGCAGCAATGGCTGTCCGGTTGGAAATGCTGCGCCAGGGCGCGCTCGAGCGCCGGCAGCGCCGCCGCCAGCCCCGCGTTCTGCGCCATGCCGGATCGCATCTGGCGCAGCACCTCGGCGCGCGCGCCGGCAAGATCGACGCCCGGGACGCCGCCGTCCTTGACGACGGTGCGGCCGGCAACGATCAGTTCGCGAATGTGCCGGGCGGTCGCCCGCACGATCAAAAGGTCGAGCACGTCGATATCGTCGCGCAGGCGGTCGTCGTCGATCGCCGCCCAATCGAGCAGCAGGATATCCGCCGGCGCGCCGGATGAAATCGTGCCGCCCTCGTCGACATTGGTCACGGAGAACCGGCCGTTGGCGAAAGCCATGGCCAGCATTTGCTGCCGCGTGGTCGCCATGGTGTAGCCGGTGCCCGCATGCAGCAATTCGCCGAGTCTTAGTTCGCGCAGCCCGTCGCCATCGTCATCGAAGGCCTGGCTGTCGATCCCCATGGCGACGCGGCAGCCCGCCGCCACCATGCCGGGGACCGGCGCCACCCCGGAGCGCAAATGCAGGTTCGAACTGCTGTTGGTCGCCAGGGTGACGCCCCGTTCCGCCAGCAATTCCAGTTCGTCGGGCCGTGCCCAGACGCAATGCGCCAAGGCCAGGCGCGGCGACAACAGGCCGATGGAATCGAGAAACTTCACCACCCCGCCGGGATGATTGGCGTCCGCCCAGGCGCGCTGGTAGCGGGTTTCCAAAAGATGCATGTGGACGCGCCGTCCGGTGCGCGCCGACGCTTCCGCGATCGCCTCCAGCAAAGCCTCGCTGCACCAGTGCACGCCGTTCGGCCCGTATTGCACCTCGAACATCGGGCCGGCCGCCGCGTCCGCGACCGCGTCCAAAAGCGCAAGATATTCATTGGGCGTCGGGGGCGTGCGCGGGATTCTGCGCTCGACTTCGGCGCGCGCCTCGGCGGGCAGCATGTCCAGCACGATTTCCGAGGGCCCGTAAATCAACGGGTTGCGGTCGCGCATCGATATGGCGAATCCGACGCGGACCCCGACGTCGCGCGCCGCCCGCGCCACCTCGGCCGCCTCGGTCGGCAGGTCGGTGAATCCCTGCACCCGCGTGTAGTGCATCATGACCGTGGCGGCGCCACCCAGCGCCGCGCGCGATAAGGCGACCACCGCCGCGAGATAGGGATCGACCGCCGGAAACAGCGCCAGGTAGTGCAGCCAGGATTCCAATGGCTTGCCGCCGGCGCCGATCGAGCTCGTGCGCACGGCGCGGCCGTGATCGTGCGCATTGACAAGCGCCGGCAAGGCCAGCAGCGGCGCGGCCGTTCCCGGCGCTGCCGCTTCGACGGCGGCGATGCGGCCGCCGTCGATACTGATCGCGCGGTCGCGCGCGACCGGCAGGTCGGCAGCGGCAATGACGTGAGCGCAGGAAATCGTTCGCATGGTCGCTCCAGACCGAAGCGGCGGCGTAAACGGCGCCGCCGCTTCGGCCGGTCGCATCGACTAGTTCGTCAACTTCGTCAGCACGCGGTTGGCCTTGGGCGGCAGGAAGGCACGGCTGAAGATTTCGGACGCAGCCGGCGTACGCGACAGGCCGTAGGATTCGGCGATGACCGCGCTGCTGCTGGCCAGCCGCGCATCGCTGACGTCGCCAATGCCGAGCGCATGCGCCTCCGGCGTATCGATCAGCGTATTGTAGACATAGACCAGCCGGCGCTTCTCGATGCTCTTGTTGAGCAATGGTTCCTGTTTGGCGAGCAACTCGATGGCCGCGTCCGGGTCGGCCATGACTTCCTTCAAGGCCCGGTTGATCGCCTTGACCAGACCTTTCACCGCCTCCGGCTTTTCCTTGGCAAGCTTGGCCGAGACCATGACGCCATTGGAATAAAGATCGAGGCCGGAATCGGCATAGTAGATCCAGCGGAAGTCCTTGTCCGGATCGAGTTTCTGCGCCACCAGGTTCATGTAGCTCGTCGCCGTGAACACGGCGGCCACGTCGACCTGGCCCTGGATCAGAATCTGCTCCTGCAGGTTCGGCGCCACCGTGGTGACGGCGATGGATGCGGGGTCGATGCCGTTCTTCTTGGCGAGCAGCGGCAACAGCTTGAGCGCGGCGCCGCCGGGCGACGTGCCGAGCTTCTTGCCGGCGAGGTCCTTGACGGTCTTGATCGCGCTGTCCGACTTGGTGACCAGCGCGAAGGGCGCCTTGCTGTAGATCATGTAGACCACCAGCGGCGACTCGCCCGGTTTGATCGCCGCCGTCTGGATCACGGCGTTGGTGTCGCCGAAGCCGGCGTCATAGGCGCCTGACATGATGCGGCCAATGGTCGCGGCCGAGCCCTCGCCCTGATCGATGGTGACGTCGAGCTTCTCATCGGCGAAGTAGCCCTTTTCCTTGGCCCAGAAGTACCAGGCGTGGATGCCCTGCAATTTCCAATCCAGGGTGAACTTGATTTTGGTCATCTCCTGCGCACCGGCGCTGGAGACCGCGCAGATCGAACTCAGCAGCAACGCAACGAATAGACGCTTCATGGTAACTCCTATTGAAAGGGGACGATCAGCCCATCGCAAATTCATCTTTGCGATGCGCCCATCCGGTGATGCGGGATTCGATGAACGAGAAAATGGCGTAAAGCGCGACGCCGAGGAAAGCGAGGATCAGCAGTCCGGCAAAGACCAGCGGCACGTCGAAGTTTGAGCTCGCGATCATCATGACGTTGCCGATGCCGCGGTTCGAGGCGACCGTTTCCGAGATGACGGTGCCGACGAAGGCCAAGGTGACCGAGACTTTCAGCGAGGCGAAGAAAAACGGCATGGTGCGCGGCAGGCCGACGTTCCACAGGATGTCGAGCTTGCTGGCGCGCAGGGCCCGCATGACGTCCTCCAGTTCCGGCTCCGTCGTCGCCAGTCCGGTGGCCAC
>DASWPX010000094.1:0-6311 GCA_036398395.1 Pseudolabrys sp.
ACGATATCGGCGATTTTCTGGCGATGACGGGGGACGGCGGCGGGCTTGGGACGCCGATTTTGCGCTTTCTCCATGCGCTGGCGCGCTGCGACAAGCCGCTGGTCGCCGCCGTGCAGGGCAACGCGGTCGGTGTCGGCACCACCATGCTGATGCATTGCGATCACGTGGTGGCGAGTACGCAAGCGCGGTTCTCGACGCCCTTCGTGTCGCTCGGCCTGGTGCCGGAGGCGGCGTCGAGCCTGATCGCGCCGCGGCTGATGGGACAGGCGCGGGCGTTTTCGCTGCTGGTGATGGGACGGCCGCTCGACGCCATAGCGGCGAAGGATGCCGGCCTGGTGAACACCATCGTGCCACCCGACGCGGTCGAAGCCGAAGCGATGAAGGCGGCAAACGCGATTGCCGCGCTGCCGCCGCAAGCCGTGCTCGCCTCTCGCCGGCTGATGCGCGGCCCGCCGGACGAAATCATCGCGCGCATCGACGAGGAAGCCGAAGCATTCAAGGTGCGGCTTGCCTCCGCCGAGGCGCAGGCGGCGTTCACGGCGTTTATGACGCGCAAGCGCTAAAGCGGCTTCAGCCCGGCCTCGATCTGCTTGCGGCGCGCTTCGAGGAATGGCGGCAGCACCAGCGTCTCACCCAACTTGTCGGGCGGCTCGTCGACCGCGAAACCCGGCCCGTCTGTGGCGATCTCGAACAGAATGCCGTTGGGCTCGCGAAAATACAGCGAGTGGAACCAGAAGCGGTCCACCTTGCCGCTATTGGGAATGCGCATCTCGCGCAGGCGCTGCGCCCAGGCATCGTAATCCGCGTCGGGCGAACGGAACGCGACGTGATGCACGCCGCCGGCGCCGGGATGCGCGGGCGCGAGATTGGGCCGCACCGCGACATGCAGTTCGGCGGCGGGGCCCTCCCCGTTCATCTGATAGACGTGGATGCCGTCGCCCTTCGACTCCGGATGCGCGTATTCGCGCACCTTCTTCATGTTCATCACTGCCGTGAGCACAAGGTCGGTCGGCCGCAGCTCCGGCACCGTCATGACGATCGGCCCGAGCCCGCGGATCTGATGCTCGGCGGGCACCGAGCTTTTTTCCCAGACATTCGCGCTGCCGGTACCGCCGTCATCGACCAACGCCAGGCGCTGGCCTTCCGGGTCCTCGAAAGCGAGCGTCGCCCGGCCATCGACAACCGTGATATCGCCGGCCTTCACCGCGGCTTTTTGCAGCCTTGCGTGCCACCATTCCAGTGCCTGCTCGCCATTCACGCGCAAGCCGGTGCGGGTGACGGTGTTGTTGCCGCGTTTTTCCGGACCAGTGGGAAAATCGAAAAAGGTGATGTCGCTGCCGGGCGAAGCCAGCCCGTCCGCGTAGAACAGGTGATAGGCGGAGACGTCGTCCTGGTTCACGGTCTTCTTGACCATGCGCAGGCCCAAAAGCTTCGTGTAGAACTTCACATTGCCGGGGGCGTCGGCGGAAACCGCGGTGAGGTGATGGATACCGGAAAGCTGCATTTTGTCGCCCTCTGACGCGCGTCGCGGCGGCGCCTGTGTTATCGGTTCAAGACGTCCTGGCCATACTTAAGAACACCGGGTTTCTTTTTAAGAGGGCACATCGATGACACTGAAGGGCAAGACCCTGTTCATCACCGGCGGCTCGCGCGGCATCGGGCTTACCATCGCCCTCAAAGCCGCCGCCGACGGCGCCAATGTGGCTATTGCCGCCAAGACCGTAGAGCCGCATCCAAAGCTCGAAGGCACTATCTTTACCGCCGCCGCCGAGATCGAGAAGGCTGGCGGACGCGCGCTGGCGCTGGCTGTGGACGTTCGCGATGAAGCTGCGGTGAAAGACGCGCTCGACCGCACCGCGGCGACCTTCGGCTGCATCGATATCGTGGTCAACAATGCCAGCGCCATCCAGCTCACGCCGTCGCAGCAGACCGACATGCGCCGTTTCGACCTGATGCATCAGATCAACGCGCGCGGCACCTTCATGGTGTCGAAATATGCAATCCCTCACCTCCTGAAGGCTGAAAATCCGCATATCATGATGCTGTCGCCACCGCTCGACATGCAGGAGAAATGGTTTGCGCCGGCTACCGCCTATGCCATGGCGAAATTCGGCATGAGTCTCGTCGTGCTCGGCCTCGCCGGCGAGCAGCGCGGCAAGATCGCCGTCAATGCGCTATGGCCGCGCACCACTATCGCCACGGCCGCGGTCAAGAACCTGCTGGGTGGTGACGGTCTGATGCGGATGTCGCGCAAGCCGGAAATCCTGGCGGAAGCGGCCTACCGCATCTTCCAGAAACCCAAGACCTTCACCGGCAATTTCCTGATCGACGACACGTTTCTGGCGAGCGAAGGCATCACCGACTTCGACGCCTATCGCGTCGATCCGAGCCAGCCGCTGCAGGTGGACTTCTTCGTGCCCGACAACATCCCGCCGCCGGCGGGCGTGAGTTTGAAGGCGAAAGCCTGACAGGGTTGGCGTTCGCGTCCCGCCGCGTTAGAACCCACCAATGTCCACGCTCCTCATCAGCCATCCCGCCTGTCTCGATCATCTGACGCCGCCCGGCCATCCCGAGCGGCCGGACCGGCTGCGCGCGGTCGAGAAGGCGCTGGAGGATGAGCGGTTCCAGATTCTCGGGCGCGTCCAGGCGCCGATGGCGGAAGCCGAGCACATCACGCTCGTGCATCCGACGGAATATTTCGAGGCGATTCGCGAGGCCTCGCCTTCCAAGGGCGAAGGCATGGTGCGGCTCGACGCCGACACCTCGATGTCGTCCGGCAGTTTCGAGGCGGCCTTGCGCGGCGCCGGCGGCGCCGTGCTGGCGGTCGACGAAGTCATGAATCAGAAAGCGGCCAACGCCTTCGTCGCGGTGCGTCCGCCCGGCCATCATGCCGAAACGGCGCGGCCGATGGGCTTCTGCCTGTTCAACAACGTGGCGATCGCGGCGCGTTACGCGCAGAAGCGCTACGATCTTGAACGCGCGGCAATCGTCGATTTCGACGTGCATCACGGCAACGGTTCGCAGGATATCTTCTGGGCCGACAAGAGCGTGATGTATTGCTCGACCCATGAGATGCCGCTTTATCCCGGCACCGGCGCGGTGAGCGAGCGAGGCGAACATAACACCATCGTCAACGCGCCGTTGTCGGCCGGCGACGGCGGCGATGCCTTTCGCGAAGCCTTCGAGACCGTCATCCTGCCGCGCCTGCGCGACTTCAAGCCGGAAATCCTGATCGTCTCGGCCGGCTTCGACGCCCATACCCGCGATCCGCTCGCCAATCTCAACCTGGTGGAGGCCGATTTCACCTGGGTCACCAAGAAGCTGATGGACGTCGCCGACGACAGCGCGCAAGGCCGTATCGTCTCGGTGCTGGAAGGCGGCTATGACCTGCAAGGGCTGGCCCGTTCGGCCGCAGCGCATGTCGCGGCGCTTATGAGAATCTAGGCCGTCAACTCGCCGTCGATCGGCAGGTTGGCGCCGCCGATGAAGGCGGCCGCATCAGATAACAAGTAAACGCAGCGCATGTCACCGCGGTTGACGACCCGGCCGATCTAAGCCATCCCTGCGGGACAATAGGCTGCCCCGAGACACCGCCATGGCCGAACCGAGCAATACCGACGTCAAGAAAATGCCCTTCGAGCGGGCGATCGAGGAATTGGAATCGATCGTCAAGCGGCTGGAGGAAGGCAAAGTACCGCTCGAGGAGTCGGTCGCGATCTACGAGCGCGGCGAAGCGCTCAAGAAGCGCTGCGAGGAATTGCTGCGCCAGGCCGAAGCCCGCGTGGAGAAGATTACGCTCGATGCCTCCGGCAAGCCGACCGGCAGCGAACCGCTCGACGTGGATTGATCAAAGCCGTGGAGGTTCGCAAAAGACTAGTTGTCTATATCCAGGGCTTCGATCCGCGCGGCCTGAAGGAGTATTATAACTTTTTCCATCGCGAATTCGGGCGCGCCTGCACGCTCAACGGCCTGACCGGCGAGGTCGGCAGCCCGCGCGAGAGCGCCAAGCGTTTCACGGCCGAGTGGGATATCTCGACCGAAGGCGACGGCTGGAAGGTCGACAGCCGTTTCATGTTCCTGCGCTGGGACGACATTATCCAGGACGATCTGGCGCGCGCGGTATGGTGGAAGATCGTACAGCTGTATCGCACCATCGGCGTCGCAATACTCAACGGTGCTTTCCGGCGCATGTTGCGCGCCTCGTGGCGCTTCACGTTGTTTGCGGTTCTGCCGCTGGCGGTGATCACGGCCTGGATTTTCTTCGGCACGTTTTTCGGCATCCTGTGCATGAACCTCGTCACCTTGATGGGCGCGCCCGAATTGGCCGCAAAGATCGTGGGCTCGGTCACCGGTCTCGGCGGGTTTGCATCCATTCTCTGGCTCACCGAGCCGATGACCGGGCTGATGCAACGCTGCGACGCCGCAGCCACCGCCGACCAGATCGCCAATCACAAGCGCAAGGACATCGAGCAACGCGTCGACACGCTCATGCGCACCGTCGTCGACGCCGTACATACGACCAAGGCCGATGAAGTGGTGATCGCCGCCCACGGGCTTGGCGCTGCGCTGGCCATCGATCTTGTCGGCCGCGCCTTGATCCGCGATCCGCATCTCGGCGAGGAAGGGCCGCGCGTCGCCTTGCTCACGCTCGGCGCCAATCTACCGGTGGTCGGTTTCGATCCGGAGGCCGGCTGGTTTCGCAACCGCCTGCGTCAGGTCGCTACCGCGCCCCATATCGATTGGGTGGATATCCAGTCGCGCGACGACGCCTTGAACTTCTGCCCCTTCGATCCTGTCGCCGCTCACGATATCGTGTTGGAGGTGGACGAGCGGAAAAACCCGAAAGTGGTCGCCATAAGCTTGCGCGACTTGTGGAAAGGCGGTTCCGGCCTGCGGCGTTGGCGCCTGATCGAGGCCCATTTCCAGTATCTGCGGGCCAATGAGCGGCTGGGCCCGGTCTATGATTTCTACCTGATTTGCTGCGGCCCGCTCGACCTCAAAAGCCGGTTCGCCAAGCCGCAATAAGCTCCAAAGGCCAATTCCACACATTGAATTGCCCGTCCTGACAATTCTAGTATAAGTGTCACAGGGGATGCCTATTCGGGGCCAGCGCCAGCGGCCCATTCTTTCTTTGGAGTAGCATTTTGCCCAATAGCTCCCAGACCCCCCTGCTCGACCGCGTCCATTTTCCCCGCGATATGAAAAATCTGTCGGCGGAGCAATTGCGTCAGTTGGCCGACGAGTTGCGTTCCGAAACCATCGGCGCGGTCGCCGTCACCGGCGGTCATCTCGGCGCAGGCCTCGGCGTGGTCGAGTTGACCGTGGCGCTGCACGCCGTGTTCGACACGCCGACCGACAAGTTGATCTGGGACGTCGGCCACCAAGCTTACCCGCACAAGATTTTGACGGGAAGGCGCGACCGCATCCGCACGCTGCGCCAGGGCGGCGGACTTTCCGGCTTCACCAAGCGCGCCGAAAGCGAATACGATCCGTTCGGCGCCGCGCATTCGTCGACGTCGATTTCCGCCGGCCTCGGCATGGCGGTGGCCCGCGATCTCAAGGGCGACAAGAACCATGTCATCGCCGTGATCGGCGACGGCGCCATGTCCGCGGGCATGGCCTATGAAGCGATGAACAATGCCGGCTGGCGCAGCGAACGCCTCATCGTCATTCTCAATGACAACGACATGTCGATTGCGCCGCCGGTCGGCGCCATGTCGGCTTATCTGGCGCGGCTCGGTTCGGGACAGACCTATCTGAAGCTGCGCGACGTCGGCAAGCAGCTCACGCAGCATCTGCCCAAGCGCTGGGACGAGGCCATCACGCGCGCCGTGGAACACGCCCGGACTTATGTCACCGGCGGCACGCTGTTCGAGGAACTCGGCTTCTATTATGTCGGGCCGATCGACGGCCATAATCTCGATCACCTGCTGCCGATCCTGCGCAACGTACGCGATGCCGAGATCGGGCCGATTTTGGTGCATGTCGTCACCCAGAAGGGCAAAGGCTACCCGCCGGCGGAAGCCTCGAGCGACAAATATCACGGCGTGGTCAAATTCGACGTCGCCACCGGCGCTCAGGCGAAATCCAAGGGCGGCGCCCCGCAATATACCAAGGTGTTCGGCGACAGCCTGGTCAAGGAAGCGCGCAAGGACGACAAAATCGTCGCCATCACCGGTGCGATGCCGTCCGGCACCGGGCTCGACGCCTTCGCCAAGGAGTTTCCCGACCGCTTTTTCGACGTCGGCATCGCCGAGCAGCACGCGGTGACTTTCGCCGGCGGTCTGGCGACGCAGGGCTTGAAACCCTTC
>DASWPX010000095.1:0-4144 GCA_036398395.1 Pseudolabrys sp.
GGATGATCGGGATAGTCGCCGGCCAACGCCAAGCCGCCCTGCAGAGAAGCGGCGCAGACCATAAGCAGCGCCAAGACACATGCGGCGAACGGACGTTTCATAATCTGTCTCCCAACGATGTTTCGGTGCCCTTGGCGGATACTTCGTAGAGCAAGTTGTAGATTGCGAAGCTCTGTTCGGCCCAGCCCAATTGGCTGAGGGCGGAAGCCGACACGACGTCGCGGCGGATCGCCGCGACGTCGGCAACGCGTGTCGCTTCGATCAACAGAACGTAATCGACACCGGCGTCGGACTGTCCGACCGCGCGCACCGCGTCCATGCGCGCGCGCACATCCGGAGCCGCTTCGAGCCAGTGCACGCCGACGACACCGTGCCGGCGCAGAATGTTCGGTGCAACCGCATCAAGAGCCGCCGCTGCCACGTCGGCCTGCGCCGGGTTAACCGCGGTCAAGCGCAGGCTGGCGACGATCGGACCGATGCCGCGGCCCGCGCTGTAGCGCACCTTAAATGTATTGCGTGCGACATTCGAAAATCCGGCGCGAATGCGTTTTGATTGCTCGCTGATGCGATTGACGAGCCGCAGGTAGCCTTCGCTGGCGAGCGCCGCCGGAGTCTGCGCTTCGAACAGCGTCAGGTAGGCTGGCGTGCCCTCAAGCGCGCCGAAGCGGCGGGCGCGCAGATAGCCGCCGATATCGATCCGCTCGGGCATATGTTCGTCGATGTACCAGCCGTCGGTCTCACGATCGAGTTCGGCTGCGACATCGAGCCACAGCATCAGCGCGCCGCTGCCCATCAATGCACTCATGCCGTCTCCTTCGTTTGGTGCGCTAGCAAGGCTGGCGTCATTGCACGACGATTCCAGCCTGCTTGATGACCGCCGACCACCGGTCGAAATCGGTCCTGATCCGCGCGCTGAACTCCAGCGGAGAGATCAATTCGGTGTCGGCGCCGACCGAGGCAAAGATTTCCTTGAGCGACGGATCGGCGACAGCCGCCGCGAGCGCCTTATGCAAGCGCTCCACGACTTGCGGCGGCGTACCGGCCGGCGCCAGCACGCCGTTCCACGTTGTCACCACCAGGCCGGGCAGACCTGCTTCCTTGGCCGTCGGCACGTCGGGGAGAATGGCGGAGCGGTGCGAGCCGGTCACCGCCAGCGCGCGCAACGTACCGCCCTGAATCAGCGATACCGCGGACGGCAGGGTCGCAAACATCGCCGTGACATGCCCCCCCGATACATCGATCAGCGCCGGTCCGCCGCCGCGATAAGGCACGTGTTGAATTTTGACATTCGCTTCGCGCTGGAAGATTTCCGCCGTGAGATGGTTGGTGCTGCCGATTCCCGACGAGCCAAATGTCAGCGTATCGGGCTTGGCGCGCGCCAGCGCGATGAGGTCGGCAAGCGTGCTTGCAGGAACGTCCTTGCCGACCACCAATACGTTTGGGAATACCGCGACCGGCGTGATCGGCGCGAAAGCCGTGTTGGGATCGTAAGGCATGGACTTGAACAATGTCGGGCTCATCGCGATTTCGTTGGTCGTGCCCAGCAACAGCGTGTAGCCGTCCGGATCCGCGTGCGCCACGAAGCTCGCACCGAGAGTCCCGGTCGCGCCGGCGCGGCTTTCCACCACCACCGGCTGCCCCAGCGACTTGGTGAGTTTTTCGGCGATCGGCCGCGCTATGACGTCGGCCACGCCACCCGGCGGAAACGGAATGATGAGATGGATCGGCCGGTTCGGATAGTCCTGCGCGATGCCAACCGCCGGCAGCGCAAGCCCGATCAGCAGCGCTAGGATCAACCGCAACATCGCAATCTCCCTTACGAACCGGTTACCGAACTGACGCGGGGCGAACGGCCAGCAGGCGCGCGAACTCGCCGACATTGGCGCAGGAATCCAGACTGCGCACCGCGTCACGCAAGGCCAGCCCGCCTTCAAATCTCAGGACCGGATCGGCGTATTCGTGAAATTTCGCCGCCAGTTCCTCCTCCGTCACTGCAAGCTGCGGCGAGCCGGGCGGATGGGGGCAGCGGTGGCTGCGCGTCGTGCCGTCGCGCATATGCAGTTCCACCGCGCCGCCCGCGCTCCGCGGCCAAAGCGCGGTGAACTCCGCGTCTTCCTTCAATTCGACCTTTGCCAATAAATGCCGCACCTGCGGAGACGCCAGCTTCGCAGCGGAGAACTGAACTCCGCCGCATGCGCCGTCGAGCAGCGCAATCGTCGCGCAATAATAAAAGCTATGCTGCGCGCTCTCGATGTGCGCCGGATAGCGCCGGCCCGCCTGCGCCGACGGAGAGTTGAGCGCAAACGCCGGCAGCAGCACGACCAGCCGTTCGATTTGGTCGAGCGGCGGCAACCCGGCACGGTGCACTTCGATGGCCGCGCGGATCGGCGCCATCGCGGTCGCCACCTCCGGATAAGGCTTTACGCTGGTTTCGAGCAGCCGGTAGCGGCCGTCGAGCGGCGCACACAACGCATCGAAATCGACTTTGCCGGCGACGCAGGCCGCCCAGCCGGCGGCGCCTTCCATCAGCTCCAGGGGTCCGGTCACGCCGTGATGGGCAAGCAAGGCAGCCTCGACCCCGGCCTTCGCGACCCAACCCTCGGCGGTGCCCTTGATCATCGAGATCGAGCCGCTCTGCAATTGCGCGAGCGTATTCTGGTGGCTGCCGGCGATCGCCATCGCATGCGCGGTCACCGTCGCGTCGTCGCCGGACAGGCGTGCGGCCGTTGCCGCGCTTGAAAATTGCGCGTTGGTGCCGTGATGCCAGCCGCGCTTCCACAATGAAGGTTCGCCGGCGAAGTCGCACAGCCGCAGGTGGATTTCATAGGCCGCGACCAGCACAGCAATCAGATCTTTGCCGCTGCGCCGCTCGCGTTCGGCGACCGCAAGCGCCGCCGCGAGATTGCCGCTCGGGTGCGCCGGATCGCGCGAAAAATAGTAGTCGTTGCTGTCGAGGTAGCGGAGCAGGCTGCCGTTGACGAGCGTGGCGAGCGCGGCCGAGGTTTTCGTGCCGGTGCCGACGATCGTCGCCTGCGCGGCGCCGCCGCAATCGGCCGCCATGCCCATCACGGCCCGGCCGACATCGCTGTCGAGCGCGCCGTAAGCACAGCCCAGCGTATCGAGGATGCGGTCCTTGGCGGCCGACACCACTTCGGCCGGCAGGTCTTCGAAGCGGACGGAATGCACCAGCGCAGCCAGGCGTTCGAGCGCGCCCGCCGGGACGGCGGCGGCTTTCGGCGCGGGCTGCATCGCGGTCAAAACGCGAAGCGGCTCGAGCCGCCGTCGACCGGGATCACCGTGCCGGTGACATAACTGGCGAGCGGCGAGGCGAGGAAGATCGCCACGGCCGCGATTTCCTCCGGCTCGCCAAAACGCCCGACCGGAATTTCCGCGCGCGCATATTCCCGTTCGCTCTCCTCGGTCGGATAGCGCTTCTTGATCTGTTCGCTGTGGATACGGCCGGGCTGCAGACAATTGACCGTGATGCCATGCGGCGCGACCTCGCGCGACAAGCCCTTGGACCAGACGTGCACCGCGGCCTTGGCGGTGAAAGCCGCGTTGAGCATGCGCGGCTCCGACGTGCCGGTGAAAGTCACGACGCGGCCCCAACCCTGCTCGCGCATGCCGGGCACGACGGCGTGGGTCAGTTCGCGGATGCGGAAGAAGTTGAGGATCATGCCCTCTTCCCACTGCTCCTTGGTCGCGTCGAATTGAACCGGCCTGCTCTGCCCGGCCGCGTTCATCAGGATGTCGACATGGCCCAGCAGACGGCGCGCCTCGGCGGCGACGCGTTCCGGTGCATCCTTTTCGTAGAAGTCGGCCGCCAGCGGAATGATCTTGCCGCGGCCGGGGCCGGCAACCTCGCCGGCCAGCTTTTCAACGAGTTCGACGCGCCGCGCCACCGCGACGACGTTGACACCGGATTCGGCCAACATGCGCGCGGTGGTGCGGCCGATGCCCTGGCTCGCGCCGGTCACCAGCGCGGTCCGGCCTTCGAAGTTCAATTTCATTTGCAGCCTTATAGATGGGGTCGGCGGCGAATTGCCCTTGCGACCGCTGTCTCACTGAGTAAGATGGTTGTCTGTTGAATGATAATCTCCACCACGGGCGGCCTTGTCAATGGCACCGCCGGAGGGCGACGGAC
>DASWPX010000096.1:0-6921 GCA_036398395.1 Pseudolabrys sp.
ACCCGCTCGCGGATGCGCGACTTCGGCACACCGTCGCCCACTTGGTCGACGATGCCGGCGCCGTCGCTTTGTGGGATCAGCTGCGGCCAGGCGATCTTGCGGCTGCCCTGGCGGCCTTTGACGTCCGAAGGGTTTACGCCGGAAGTCGCAAGCTTGACTCGAACCTCGCCCGGGCCGGCCTGGGGGGTCGCAATTTCGCCGACACGTAGAACCTCACGCGCCGAACCGTTTTTCTCATAATACGCAGCGCGCATACGTGTATCCGTGACTAGGGAGCCACATTAGCACGCCTGAATGCGGTTGAAGTCGACGATCAGCCGGCGAGGCGATTCCACTCCGAGCGGGCGCGCTCGGTCAGAATCTGCCATTTAACGCTGACGGTGTCCCAATTGACAAGCGGACGCGGCGCGGACGCTGCGGGCGCGTTAGCCGCATCAAGCGCATTGTGGGAGTCATAAATATAGGCGCCACCCACAGTCAGGCATACCCCGAGAATAATTCCGAATAACAGCCGCATATGAACCTCCACGTTCCCCGCAACAGAACGCCGCCCTTGCCTCGATAGTTCCATGCTTGCGAACGCGGCATGCCGGCACCATTTTAGCGCCCGGCCCGGCGGCTTTCGGACAGCCGCGGCAAGCCGAAAATGGCCGGAACCTGTATTAACATATTGAAAACATTGACTTTCCGGCTTAAAAAACTTCGCCCTTTGATCAAATTAGCTGCTATATTGGTGTCATGAGCAGACAGTCCACAAAAGCCGCAAAGCGGTCCACCAAACCCGCGCGCCGGACCGCCAAAAAAGGCGTCAAAACCGTGACCAAGAGCGCCCGCGCTGCCGACAAGGCCGCGTCGAAGTCGGCGCGCAGTCCTGTTGGCAAGTCGACGGCGACCAAATCGGTGCATAGCGCCAAAGCTGCTTCAATGGCCGCCTCGATGGCTGCCTCGCGCGCGGCATCCAAGAGTGCGCAAAAAACCGTCCAGAAGATGATCCGCACGGCGAGTCCGCCGGTTCAGCCGGTGGCCGCGCATGAAGTCGTGCTCAAGAGCCACAAATACCAGATCGGTGAGGCCGTTTATTTCACCTCGCCGACCTTCGGCCGTGCCGCCGCCACCGGCAGCTATACGGTGGTCAAGCTTTTGCCGTCCGAAGGCGACGATTACCAGTACCGGATCAAGAGTTCCGGTGAGGCTTTCGAGCGCGTCGCCAAGGAAAGCCAGCTCGAGAAGATCTGAGTTTAGGATTTTCCCGCCGGCTGCCGCGATTTCATCTCCGCCATCGATTAGTATAAGCCGAGTCAAAGCGGGAGGGAAACGCATGCCGATTTACATTACCCAGGGCCGGTACACCCGGGACGCCATCAAGGGCATGATCGTCAAGCCTGAGGACCGCGCCGACCAAGTCGGCCGGCTGCTGTCCAAGGCTGGCGGCAAGCTGCTCGGCTATTATCTGACTTTCGGCGAATATGACTTCCTCCTGATTGCCGAAGCGCCCAGCGAAACGCAGATGGCCTCCGTGTTGCTCGCGGCCGGCAGCGGCGGCGGCGTCACCGGCCTCAAGACCACGCTGGCGATGACGTCGCAGGAGGCCAAGGGAGCCTTCGCCGCCGCCAGCGACCTGACGCCGAGCTTCAAGTCGGCGGGCGGAACGTGATCGCCTTCGGCAGGGAATAATCAAAACGTCACCGCGTTAGCAATCGCCGGAACAAACACTTCTGGAGGATTCATGTTGAAGTTTATGCGTCTGGCCGTTTTGGCGGTCACCGCCGTGCTGCCGGTCTTGCCGGCTTCCGCCGCCGACAGCTATCCGAACCACCCGGTCCGCCTGATCGTGCCGTTCGGTGCCGGCGGCCCCGCCGACGTCTATGCCCGCGTGCTGGCCCAGCATCTTTCGGAAGTTACCAAGCAACCCTTCGTAGTCGAGAACCGCCCGGGCGCCGGGGCGCTTATCGGCACCGACGCGGTCGCGAAATCGACGCCGGATGGTTACACGCTGCTGGTCATTTCGAACACCCACACCACCAATGAGTCGCTAATCCCCAACAAACCCTACGAGTTGATGCGCGATTTCGTGCCGGTGGCGACCATCAATTATTCAGACTTGCTGATGGTGGTGCATCCTTCCGTCGAGGCCAAGACCGTGGCCGAATTCATCGGGCTGGCGAAAAAGGACCCCGGCAAGCTCAATTATGCCTCGTCCGGCCCCGGCACGCCCTACCACATGGCCGGTGAGCTGTTCAAAGCCATGACCCGCACCGATATCGTCCATGTGCCGCACAAGGCCTCGGGCGACGCGCGCAACAGCGTGCTGGCCGGCAATGTGCAAATGATGTTCGATGCCGTCACCACCATGTCCGCTTTGGCGAAAGGCGGCCAAGTGCGCGCGCTCGCCACCACGGGCCTGACGCGCTCGCCGCTGACGCCCGATCTGCCGACGGTGGCCGAGACGGTGCCCGGCTACGAGGCGACCATCTGGCTCGGCGTCATGGCGCCGAAGGGCACGCCGGCCGAGGTCATCTCCTATCTCAACAGCACGATCAACAAAGTAATCGAACTGCCCGACGTGAAGGAAGCCTGGCTCAAGCAGGGCGCGATTCCGCTGGTCAAGACGCCGGCCGAATTCGATGCCTATCTGCGCAAGGACATCGACAAGTGGGCCGAAGTCGTGAAGGTATCGGGCGCAAAAATACAATAGCTGGAGTTTTATGAGCATCGACGGCGCGCTGAATGGACTGCTGAAGCTCGCGATCGCCGCCGCCGTCATCGGCGCCGGCGCCTTTGCCGTGATGACCGTGCTCGACCAGTTGGCGCTCGACCGCAAGGCGGCCGAGCGGCGTGCGCTCATCCAGCGCAACGCCGAACTCAATGTCAGCGCGGTCGCGCCCGGCTCGGTGCTGGCCTGTCTCGACGGCGGCGCCGGCGAGGTGATCGAGAACGCCTGCGAGAAGGCGATCTTCGCCAACCCGCAAAGTGCTGCCGCCGCCGTTTCCTACACCGCGGCGCGGCTGGCGCTCATCGCCGACGCCCAGGCTTTGGCGAGAGCCGATCCCGGCATCGTGGACGCCTTTGCGTCGACGCAGCGTGCGCTCGAACTCGACCGCTACGGTCTGGCCGCTCATGTGCTGGCCGTGCGCGACGGCTGCACCGCCGAGCATTGTGCGGCCTTCGCCTGGCTGCACGACAGCGCCGCGCTTAAGGGCAATCTGCGTGCGGAAGCTTTCGACAGTTACGTCGCCCGTTATGCCGCTTCCTGGAACGCCGACAAGCCGGCGCCGGTCGCCAGCGTTCCGCCGCCTGCCGACGTGGCCAGCGCGCCCGCGGCGCCCGGCCCGCACCCGGTGTCGAGCAAATATGACTTCCCCTCGGCCGCTTCGATCCCGCCCGTCAGCATCATGAACGCCGAGCCGCCGCCGCCAAAGGATCCGGCAGCTCCGCCGGTCAACGCCGGCGCGACCGCCACCGTCCCGGCGCCGCCGAAGCGTCCACAGGCCCAAGCCGCTCCCCCGCCGCCTGCCGCGGCGCGCTAACATGCCTCCAGCTTAAAGCCGGGGCCTCATGTTCGAATCCGTCCTGATCGCCAATCGTGGCGAGATCGCCTGCCGCATTGCCCGCACCGCCAGGCGCATGGGCCTGCGCTCCATCGCGGTCTATTCGGCAGCGGACGCCAAGGCTCTCCATGTGCGGCTGTGCGACGAGGCGCATGAAATCGGACCCGCGCCGGCAAACCAAAGCTATCTCGTCATGGACAAGATCATCGGCGCGGCCAAAGCCGCGCGCGCCGGATGCATTCATCCCGGCTATGGTTTTCTCTCGGAGAACGCTGCCTTCGCGCAAGCCTGCATCGATGCCGGTATTGCCTTTGTCGGTCCGCCGCCGGCGGCGATGCGCGCCATGGGGCTCAAGGACCGCGCCAAGGCGCTGATGGAAAAAGCCGGCGTGCCGGTGGTGCCGGGCTTCCATGGCGAGATGCAGGAGCCGAAGTTCCTGCAACGCAAGGCCTACGAGATCGGCTATCCGGTGCTGATCAAGGCGGTCGCCGGCGGCGGCGGCAAGGGTATGCGCCGCGTCGACCGCCACGCCGATTTCGAGGCGGGGCTCGCCGCCGCCATGCGCGAGGCGAAGGCCGCTTTCGGCGACGAACGCGTGCTGATCGAGAAATATGTCGCCAGCCCGCGTCACATCGAGATGCAGATTTTCGCCGACAGCCACGGCAACATCATCCATCTCAACGAGCGCGATTGTTCCCTGCAGCGCCGCCATCAGAAGGTGATCGAGGAGGCGCCGGCGCCCGGCATGAACACCGCATTGCGCGCTTCGATGGGCGCGGCGGCAGTGGCCGCGGCCAGAGCCTGCGGCTATGTCGGCGCCGGCACCGTCGAGTTCATCGCCGACGGCGCGGCCGGGCTCAAGGAGGGCAGCTTCTGGTTCATGGAGATGAACACGCGGCTGCAAGTCGAGCACCCGGTCACCGAGGCCATCACCGGTCTCGATCTGGTCGAATGGCAGTTCCGTATCGCGTCGGGCGAAAAGCTGCCGCTGACGCACGATCAAGTGCCGCTTTCCGGGTACGCGGTCGAAGCCCGGCTTTATGCCGAGGACCCCGAGCGCGGCTTTTTGCCATCGACCGGCAAATTGATTGCGCTGCAATTTCCGCGAGCCGAGGAAGTTCGCGTCGACACCGGCGTTGAAGCCGGCGACGAGGTCACGCCTTATTACGATCCGATGATCGCCAAGCTGATTGCGCATGGCGCGAGCCGCGCGCAGGCGCTCGATCGTCTCGCCGCCGCGCTCGACGATACGGTCGTCATCGGGCCGCGTAGCAACGCCGGGTTCCTGGCGGCGCTGTGCCGTGCGGGCGAATTCCGCGACGGCAAATTCGACACCGGCTTCATCGACCGCAATCTGGAACGCCTCGGCGCCACGCCCCAGCCGCTCGACCGCGCCGCCGCCGCTGCCGGCGCGCGTGAATTGCTGGCGCGCGAGACGTCGCGCATCGCCGCCGCGCACGAGCGCGAGCCTGGCGAACCCGCCTCTCCGTGGGACGCGCGCGACGGTTTCCAATTGGCCGGAACACGGCTGGTGTCATTGCCTATCCTGGTCGATGACGAGAAGGCGACCGCGCAGGTGTTTCAGGAGCCGTCGGGCCCGGCGGTTGCGGTCGATGGCATCGCCGCGGCGCCTGATGCCATCGCGGTCGCCGCGCCGGATGCGGTCTATGTGCTTCGCAAGGGCCGTCAGACCAAGGTTTCGCTGCGCGATCTTGGCTTTGACGAGGCTGGGGATGACGGCGCAAGCGGACTTGTGCGCGCGCCCATGCATGGCAAGGTACTGGCGATCCTTGTGGAGAAAGGCGCGCGCGTGACGCGCGGCCAACGTCTTGCCATCATCGAGGCGATGAAGATGGAACACACGCTGGTCGCCGCGACGGATGGCACCATCGCCGAGATTGCCGTCGCTCCCGACGCGCAGATCGGCGAAGGCGCCAAGGTTATGGTGATCGAAAATTCCAAAGAGTGAGACGCTGAGCGAATGCCTCTTCATCTGATCAAACTCTCCGTCGGGACCGACTCGGTCGCCGATCTGGAAGAATGGATACAGCTCAAGCTCAAGGCTCAGAAAAAGCGCGGCAAGAAGCCCGAGCGCATTCACACCACGCGCATGGTGCCCAAGCGCGCCGACGAATTGACCGACGGCGGCTCTATCTTCTGGGTCATCAAAGGCCAGATCATGTGCCGTGAGCGCATCCTCGACATCCGGCCCTTCACCGACAAAGACGGCATCGGCCGTTGCCGGCTGGTGCTCGATCCGAAATGCATTCTGGTCGAGCCGCGCCCGCGTTTGGCCTTTCAGGGCTGGCGCTATCTCGAAGACAAGGAAGCGCCGCGCGATCTGTCGCGGGCCGCCCCCGGCGCGTCACGCATGCCCGAGCACATGCGGCGCGAATTACGGGAACTTGGCCTACTTTAGTACCGCCGCGAAGAAATAATCGCCGCCGCAGCGCCGGCCGGTAATACTATCCTGCGGCTGTATTCCATTTTTATGCAACGCTGGCGTGTTGATTCAACAATGCCGCGGGGTACTGAAATGGATGAACGTACAAGTCCGTTGCCGGACGAAACCAGGGAATCCGATAAACCCGGCGAAATCAGCGAACCCGTTGCGCCGGCAACCGAAACAAAGCCGCAACGCGCCGTCTGGATAACGCCAAAGGTGCGGCGTTTGGCGGTGAGCGACGCGGAGAACCACGTGGGAGTGAGTGCGGATCTGATCCTTCTGGCTTCATGAAGCACGACGACCGCGACGGTCTCGCGCCATGATCATTTTGTCGGACTCGGTTTGCTTAAAACTGGCCGCGCCTTTGGCCGGCGCCGCCTTGCTCGAACTTGCTACTCAGGCAGCATCCGATCGCGCGGAGCTTTGCAGTAAGCTTGGCGAATATTTTCTCGATCATTGTGATTTCAAAAGTGCCGCCGCGGCCTTCGAGTCTGCGTTGCAGCTCGACCCGTCGCGGACTGCTACCCGGGTTCATTTGGCCCGAACCTATAACGAACTGGCGCGCCCGGGCGACGCCTTGGCCATGCTCGTTATCGGCGCGGACGGCAAGCCTGAAGAAGCGCCGCAACCTGAACATGATCGTCAACGCGGCTTGTCCATTGCGGGTCTATGCCGCGCCATCAATGCCGAAGCGGAATTTCGCGAGGCGCGCGCGCTTTACACGCGGCCCGTCCAGGCCTGCATGAAGTTATGCAGCCTGTTGCGCAATGGCGGGAGCACCGAAGAACCGTCTCCGCTTTGTGAGGAGCCGAATGCCGACGGCGTAGAGTACGACCATCTGCTGCAAGACTGGGGCTGGGCTCTGGAGCTAGCCGACGTTACCGCCGACCCCGAGCGCCTTTTGTTCGACCGGAGACGGATTGTCTG
>DASWPX010000097.1:0-10316 GCA_036398395.1 Pseudolabrys sp.
CCGCCGCTGCTGCTGATGCACGGCAATCCGTTCAATCACATGAACTGGGCCAAGGTGGCGCCGGCGCTGGCCAAGGAATTCAGCGTGGTCTGCACGGATTTACGCGGCTACGGCGATTCCGAAAAACCGCCGGGCGGCGACGATCATGCCGGCTATTCGTTCCGCGCCATGGCGCAGGACCAGGTCGAGGTCATGGCCGCGCTCGGCTACGACACGTTCTTCGCCGCCGGTCATGACCGGGGGGCACGTGTTCTGCACCGCATGTGTCTCGATCATCCCAAAAAAGTAAAACGCGCGGCGATCATGGACATCATCCCGCAGCATCATCTGTTCAACAATATCACCAAGCCCTGGGCGACGTTCTCGTGGCACTGGTTCTTCAACATCCAGCCGGCGCCGCTGCCGGAAAAGATGATGGGGGCCGATCCGGACTGGTTCATCGAAAAGAAACTGGCGAAGACCAAGCAGGGCCTGTCGTTCTTCCATCCGGTCGGGCTCGAGGAATACAAGCGCTGCTTCCGCAATCCGGAAACCATCCACGCCATCTGCGAAGACTACCGCGCCTGCGCCAGCATCGACCTCGACATGGACAGCAAGGACTTCGAGGCCGGCCGCAAGGTCGACTGCCCCTCGCTCATTCTATGGGGCGCGACCGGCGGCGTCGGGCGCAACAGCAGGCCCGGTCCGGGCGAGATCTGGCAGCGTTACGCCTCCAACATCGTGGCTGCCAAAACCGTACCGAGCGGACATTATCTGTCCGAGGAAGCGCCGGCCGAAACCACCGCCGCGCTGCGCGAGTTTTTTACGGCAGCTTAAGCCGCGATCGCCGCCGGCGCCGCCAGGAAATTATGGATGGCATATTGCAGCAGATGGCGGTTGATGCCGTAGCCGACCGCGTGCGCGCTCAGCGGCAAGATGACGAACTGACGGTCGCCGTTCGGCAGTTGCCGGAAGAAATCCAGCAGGTCGTCATTGGTCGAGTTGCCGTCGAACTCGCCGCGCAGCATCAGCACCGGCGACAAAATCTTTGCCGGATCGACGATCGGCAAGTTCGCCGCCATGTCGACATAAGTTCCGCTCGGGATCGTGTCGCCGAATTTCATCTCGAAGGCGATGATGGCTTCCGCCACCGCCGGATCGTAGCCCGCCGCGTAACCGTCGCGTGTGAAGATCGAGCGGAGCATGGCGGCGTCGCGCTTGCGCCGCGGACTGGCGCGCAATTCGTCGATGCGCACGCGGCGCCGCTCGATCTCGGCCGCGCCGCTGCCTTTGTAGGTGAAGGCCGAGAGAATGAGCCGGCCGACGCGTTCCGGCTGCGCCTGCGCGTAGGCCGCGGCGCGAATGCCGCCGGACGAGGTGCCGTAGAAATGCACCTTCTGTTGCCCGGTCTCCTTCATCACCACCAGCATCGCGGCCTTGAGATCCTCGACGCCACTGGCGATGTCGCTGCTGTTGCCGGACGAACCCGAATAGCCATAGCCGTCGTGATCCATGGTCCAGACGTCGTAGCCGAAACGCGCCAGCACGTTCATCAGCGAGTATTCGCCTTTGCCGGGCACGCTAAGGTCGTAGGACGAGCGCGCCGAATTCGACGAGCCATGCACCAGGAATACCGTTGGCCGCGCGGCTTCGCCGGCAACCGGCGCACCGGCACGCTTGCGCCAGAGATTGAGTTTCACGCCGCCTTTGTTCGCCCAATATTCCGCGCTCCAGATCGCGGGCTCCGCCGCCGCGGCTGGGCTTACCATGCCGGTCAGCAAGCCCGCGCCGGCGCCTTGCAGCACGGTGCGGCGGGGCATCGAAAGGCCGTTTTCGCTCATGATGGTGCACTCCCTAGGGTCCGGGGATTCTTGCGGTCCCCGGTTCCGGCCAAGGCCCATCTTTAAGCCATTGGCTATATATGCGGCACTATAGCAAATCGCGGCGCGGCGTGGCAGTCCACTCGCGCGAGCGTATTAGTTCTGCTACTGGGTAAAAAATCGCGCCGGCCGGCGCGTGGCGCTGCGGGGGGTCCCTTGGCCGGGGGACAACGCAAGTCGGCTCCAACCGACTTGCGCAACCCAAGAATCCAATATCGGACAAATCCGAGATTGGGTGCGCTAATCCGGAGGAAAGATGCTCAAGTCCTTGCGCGCCGTGGCGCGCTTTATCCAGAACACGATCGGCTGGAATCGCATCGGAGTGCTGCTGAGCATCGCCATCATCGCCATCGCGGTGGTGGTGCTGGTGCACATGTTGCGCGATATCGACACCAACGAAGTGTTCAAGGCGATGAAGGCCACATCCTGGGTCCGCGTCGCCGCCTCCGCGGTGTTCGTCGCCGGCGGTTATTTCACGCTGACCTTCTACGACCTGTTCGCCCTGCGCACGATCGGCCGCAAGAATATTCCTTACCGCGTGGCGGCGCTCGCCGGCTTCACCAGCTATTCGATCGGCCACAATATCGGCGCCACGGTGTTCACCGGCGGCGCGGTGCGTTACCGCATTTATTCCGGCTATGGGCTGGACGCGGTGGCGGTGGCCAAAATCTGTTTTCTCGCCGGCCTCACGTTCTGGCTCGGCAACGTCACCGTGCTTGGCCTCGGCATCACCGTCGATCCGCTCGCCGCCAGCGCCATCGACCAGTTGCCCGCGCTGCCCAACCGAATCATCGGCATCGGCCTTCTGTGCGTTCTTGCCTGCTACGTCGTCTGGGTCTGGAGCGCGCCGCGCGAAATCGGCCGCGGCGAATGGAACGTGAAGCTGCCGAGCGGGCCGTCAACGCTGCTGCAGGTCTGTATCGGTATTCTCGATCTCGCCTGCTGCTCGCTCGCCATGTATGTGCTGCTGCCGAGCGAACCGAATATCGGCTTCATCACGGTGGCGGTGGTGTTTGTCTCGGCGACGCTTCTGGGCTTTGCCAGCCACGCACCGGGCGGACTCGGCGTGTTCGACGCCGCCATGATGGTGGCGCTGTGGCAATATGACAAGGAATCGGTGCTGGCCGGGCTGCTGCTGTTCCGGGTGCTTTATTATTTGTGTCCGTTTGCCTGCGCATTGGTTATCCTGGGCACGCGCGAAATCTGGATGAATATGCACGGCGCGCGGCGCAAGGCGGAATTGAGCGCGGTAAGGTCGGTGACCGCGCCGATCACCACCGAAATCGGTGCTAAAAAGAAACCCGACGCCGGATGATGCATGGCATTGGACGACGATCGCCGAACGGGTTGGCCGCGCCGGTTGCGCGGCGCGTGGCAGGCCTTGTCCGGCCGCACCGGCGTCAGCCATAGCGCCAGCGGCGTGCTGCCTTTCACCAATCGCGCCGCCGCGCATCCGCAGGCTTTGCTGATCGATTCGCTGATCGCGGGTTTGCCGGGTCCGGCCATCGTGCTCGACCATGGCGGCCGCGTCATCGCCTATAACGATGCGGCGACCGCCTTGGCGCCGGCCATCCGGCGCGGCGAGCCGGCGCTGATCACCTTGCGCATGCCGGAACTGGTCGACGCCATCCGCCGCGCCAGCAAGCGGCGCGAGCCGCAGCGGGTGGAATTCTTCGAACGCGTGCCGCTCGACCGCTGGTACGAGGCCTTCGTGGTGCCCGTGAAGCTGGCGAGCGCCGGCGACGCGGCGCAATCCGACATCCTGCTGATGACCTTCAACGATCTGTCGCCGCTGCGCCGGGTCGAGGAAATGCGCGCCGACTTCATCGCCAATGCCAGCCACGAATTGCGCACGCCGCTGGCGGCGCTGCTGGGCTTCATCGAGACGCTGCAAGGCACCGCCAAGGACGATGCCGTGGCGCGCGAAAAGTTTTTGCGCATCATGCAGGGCCAGGCCACCCGCATGGCGCGCCTGATCGACGATTTGTTGTCGCTGTCGCGCATCGAACTCAACGCCCATCTGCAGCCCAACACGCCGGTCGATCTGGCGCCGATCGTGCGCCAGGTGGCCGACGGGTTGCAGACGCTGGCGCGCGACCGCGACGTCGAGATCAAGGTCGCAGCGCCGGCCGAGCCGCTCGGCGTGTTCGGCGACCGCGACGAACTGATCCGCGCGCTCGAAAATCTGGTGGAGAACGCGCTCAAATACGGCGCCGCCGGCAAGCGCGTCGACATCACGCTGGCCCGCGCGCAGACCCGCGCCGGCACGCCGGAAGCCCGCATCGCGGTGCGCGACTACGGTCCCGGCATCGCACCCGAGCATCTGCCGCGGCTGACCGAACGCTTCTACCGTGTTGACGTAGCCGACAGCCGCGCCCAGGGCGGTACCGGCCTGGGGCTGGCGCTGGTCAAGCATGTGCTCAACCGCCACGGCGGCAGGCTCTCGATCGAAAGCACGCTTGGGCAGGGCGCCGCCTTCATCATGCATTTGCCCTTGCGCACCGGCGATTCCGCGCCAATTCCCGAAGTGTCATAGATATCAGCGGCTTGCGCTGTCATGTGACTGTCACCAAACGTTTATAGAACGGTGACATGCGACGCCTATGGCTGACCTCGACTTCGGAACGTCTTGCGCCAACGACAACAACAAATCTCGTCCGAAGCCAAAACTTCCTGCCGAAGGAAGTCTCGCTTCCACTCGAAGAAAGCCTTGGAGCGCGTTTTAAACAACAGCGGCCGCCCGGAGGATGGGCGCAAGGCGGAGTTCCATGGGGCATGGCCCCTGGACGTCTGTTGCCGCAAACATGGAGAGAACTCTTGAAACATTGGACATCATTGGCCGCCGCCGGCTTTCTTGCCGCCGTCGCAATTGCTCCAGCCAACGCCGCCGACATCTCCGGTGCCGGCGCCACATTTCCCTATCCGATCTACGCCAAATGGGCCGACGCCTATAAGAAGGAAACCGGCAACGGGCTGAACTATCAGTCCATCGGTTCCGGCGGCGGCATCAAGCAGATCAAGGCCAAGACCGTGACCTTCGGCGCCAGCGACGCGCCGCTCACCGGCAAGGATCTCGACGAAAGCGGCCTCGCGCAGTTCCCGATGGTGATGGGCGGCATCGTGCCGGTCGTCAATCTCGACGGCGTCAAGCCCGGCGACCTCGTTCTCGACGGCCCGACGCTCGCCAAGATTTTCCTGGGCGACATCAAGAACTGGAACGATCCGGCCATCGCGAAACTCAACCCCACCGCCAAGCTGGCCGATCAGGCGATCGCCATCGTCCACCGTTCGGACGGATCGGGCACCACCTTCAACTTCACCTATTACCTGTCGGATGTTGACGCCGACTGGAAATCGAAAGTCGGCACCAACGCGGCGGTCCAGTGGCCGGCCGGCATCGGCGCCAAGGGCAACGAAGGCGTCGCCAACAATGTCGGCAACACCAAGGGCTCGATCGGCTACGTCGAATACGCCTACGCTTTGCAGAACAAGCTGACCTTCACCAAGATGGTCAACAAGTCCGGCAAGACGGTGGCCCCGACCGCGCAGGCTTTCCAGGCGGCGGCAGCCAATGCCGATTGGAAATCGCAGCCGGGCTACGGCGTGATCCTCGCCAACCAGTCCGGCGATCAGGTCTGGCCGATGACGGCTGCGACGTGGATCCTCGTCTACAAGCAGCCGAGCGATCCGGTCGCGACCGGCGAAGCGCTGAAGTTCTTCGCCTGGGCCTACAAGAACGGCGCCAAGGCGGCCGAGGAACTCGACTACGTGTCGATGCCGGCCAAGGTGGCCGCGGACGTCGAGAAGTACTGGAAGGCCGAGGTCAAGGACGCAACCGGCAAGCCGGTGTTCTGATTGGATGAAACCGGGAAAGGGCGCCGCCTATCGGCGCCCTTTCTCTGTCCACCGCCGCACAGGGCGGCTGATATTGCGCCGGGAGGCGGCACGTGGTTGATGTTGCGTTTCAGGGCGGAACCATCCAGGTCGAAGCGAAGATGGATCGTGCCAAGGTTCTCCAGCGTCTGCGTCTCGGCGACACGGCGTTCCGCCATCTGACCCGCGCCGCTGCGGTCACCGTTCTCATCATTCTCGGCGGCATCATCATATCGCTGGTGCACGGCTCCTGGCCGGCCTTGCATCAATTCGGCTTCCACTTCCTGGTCAACGAGAGCTGGAACCCGGTCACCGAAGACTTCGGCGCCATCGCGCCGATCTACGGCACCCTCGTCACCTCGATCATCGCGATGCTGATCGCCGTGCCGGTCGGCCTGTTCATCGCGCTGTTCCTCACCGAATTGTGCCCGATGTGGCTGCGCCGCCCGATCGGCATCGCCATCGAGTTGCTGGCCGGCATTCCGTCCATCATCTACGGCATCTGGGGCCTGTTCGTGTTCGCGCCTTTCCTGCAGCAATATGTGCAGCCGTTCCTGATCGCGGCCTTCGGCCATATCCCGGTGCTGTCGACGCTGTTCGAGGGCCCGCCTTACGGCATCGGCATGCTGACCGCGGGGCTGATCCTCGCCATCATGGTGCTGCCTTTCATCACCTCGATTTCGCGCGACGTATTCGAGGCCGTGCCCCCGGTTTTGAAGGAAGCTGCTTACGGGCTCGGCTGCACCACCTGGGAAGTGGCGCGTTACGTCGTTCTGCCCTTCACCCGCGTCGGCGTCATCGGCGGCGTCATGCTGGGTCTGGGGCGCGCTCTCGGCGAAACCATGGCCGTCACCTTCGTCATCGGCAACGCGCACCGCATTTCCGGCTCGATCCTGGCGCCCGGCACGACCATCTCGGCCACCATCGCCAATGAATTCACCGAAGCGGTCGGCGATCTTTACACCTCGTCGCTGATCGCGCTCGGCCTCATCCTGTTCGTGATCACCTTCATCGTGCTGTCTTGCGCCCGCCTCATGCTGATGCGGCTCAACGCGCGGCTCGGAGTATGACGATGATCTCGCAAACCGATACGCCGCTCTACCGCAGCCGCCGCCGCCGCAACGTCATGACCATGGGCTTTGCCTATGGCGCGACAATATTCGGCCTGTCCTGGCTGGTACTGATCCTCGGCGTGCTGCTCTACGAAGGATTCAGCGGCCTGTCGCTCGCGGTTTTCACCGAGATGACGCCGCCGCCCGGCGCCGCGGGCGGCCTGCTCAACCCGATCATGGGCAGTCTGGTGATGACGATCCTCGCGGTGCTGCTCGGCACGCCGCTCGGCATGCTGGCCGGAACCTACATGGCCGAATACGGCCGCTACGATAAATTGTCGTCGATCGTGCGCTTCATCAACGACATCCTGCTGAGCGCGCCGTCGATCGTGATCGGCCTGTTCGTCTACGAGATCATGGTCGCGCAGATGGGGCACTTCTCCGGCTGGGCTGGCGCCGTGTCGCTCGCGGTGATCGTGGTGCCGGTGGTGGTGCGCACGACCGAAGACATGCTCACGCTGGTGCCCGATACGTTGCGAGAGGCCGCGGCCTCGATCGGCCTGCCGCGCTCGCTCATGATCACCAAGGTCGCGTATCGCGCCGCCCGCGCCGGCATGATCACCGGCGTGCTGCTCGCGGTCGCGCGCATCAGCGGCGAGACCGCGCCGCTTCTGTTCACCGCGCTCAACAACCAGTTCTGGAGCACCGACCTCAACGCACCGGTTTCCAGCCTGCCGGTCGTCATCTTCCAGTTCGCGCTCAGCCCCTACAAGGACTGGCAGAAGCTGGCCTGGACCGGCGCCCTGATCATTACATTGACAGTTCTGACTCTGAGCATCATCGCGCGTGCCCTCGCTTCACAGAGAAAATCGTCATGAATAGCGTCGCAACATTCACCGTGCCGACCGTCAGCCATAATGCCGGCAGCGCCGAAGGCTTGCTCGAGAAGGTGTCGGTCAAGAATCTGGATTTCTATTACGGCGCCAACCGCGCGCTCAAGAACATCAACGTGTCGCTCTATCAGGGCCGCGTCACGGCCTTCATCGGCCCGTCCGGCTGCGGCAAATCGACGCTGCTGCGCATCCTCAACCGGATGTACGACCTTTATCCGAACCAGCGCGCCACCGGCGAGGTCCGGCTCGACAACGACAACATTCTTGAGCCGGGCCAGGACATCAATCTGCTGCGCGCCAAGGTCGGCATGGTGTTCCAGAAGCCGACGCCGTTCCCGATGACGATCTACGAAAACATCGCCTTCGGCATCAGGCTTTATGAGCGGCTGCCGAAATCGGAGCTGGACGGCCGCGTGCAGCATGCGTTGCAGCGCGCCGCGCTCTGGGACGAGGTCAAGGACAAGCTGAACGCCAACGGCCAGTCGCTCTCCGGCGGCCAGCAGCAGCGCCTGTGCATCGCGCGCACCGTGGCGGTGCGCCCCGAAGTCATCCTGTTCGACGAGCCGTGCTCGGCGCTCGATCCGATCTCGACCGCCAAGATCGAGGAGTTGATCGACGAGTTGAAGGACGACTACACCATCGCCATCGTCACCCATAACATGCAGCAGGCCGCCCGCGTTTCCGACTTCACCGCCTTCATGTATCTCGGCGAGCTGATCGAATACGGCGAAACGTCGCGCATGTTCACCACCCCTAACGATCGCCGCACGCAGGATTATATAACCGGTCGCTTCGGCTAGGCTTACGATGCCGGGTAAGAAGCAAGGAATAGAACAATGAACGATCAGCACACTGCCAAGGCCTTCGACGGCGACTTGCAGGATCTTGCCCGCATGGTCGCCGAAATGGGCGGGCTTGCCGAAAAGCAGGTCGCCGATTCCGTCGATACGCTGTCTAATCGTGTCAGCGCGCTGGCGACCCGCGTCACCATAGCCGACGCCAATAGCGTCGCGCTGCTGCGCGAGATCGAGGAGAAGTCGGTCCTCACGATTGCGCGCCGCCAGCCGATGGCGGTCGATCTGCGCGACATCGTCGGCGCGCTGCGGCTCGCCAACGACCTGGAGCGCATCGGCGATCTCGCCAAGAACATCGCCAAGCGCGTGATCGCGCTCAACGGCGAATTTCCGCCCGCCAAGCTGATCCGCGGCGTGGAGCACATGACCGATCTGGTGCTCGAGCAGTTGAAGCTGGTGCTCGACGCCTATGCCCGCCGCGACATCAGCAAGGCGATGGCGGTCTGGCGCGGCGACGAGGAAATCGACGCGGTCTGCACCTCGGTGTTCCGCGAGCTGCTCACGTATATGATGGAAGACCCGCGCAACATCACCTTCTGCATCCATCTGATGTTCTGCGCCAAGAACATCGAGCGCATGGGCGATCACGCCACCAACATCGCCGAGACCGTGCACTACGTCATCGAAGGCCGCCCGATCGCCGATCAGCGGCCGAAGGGCGACACCACGACCATCGCGGCCCTGGTCGCGGGCGACAGGTAACAGACTTGGACGAAAGAGCGAGATTCGCCATGAGCGCGCGCATCCTGATCGTCGAAGACGAAGAACCGCTCACCACGCTGCTGCGCTATAATCTCGAGAAGGAAGGCTACGAGGTCGATTCCGCGGCGCGCGGCGACGACGCCGACACCAAGCTGAAGGAGTCGACGCCCGATCTCGTCGTGCTCGACTGGATGCTGCCCGGCCTGTCCGGCATCGAGCTGTGCCGCCGCCTGCGGGCGCGGCCGGAAACCCAGCAGTTGCCCATCATCATGCTCACCGCCCGCGGCGAGGAGAGCGAGAAGGTACGCGGCCTCGCCACCGGTGCCGACGACTACATGGTCAAGCCGTTCTCGGTGCCGGAATTGCTGGCGCGCGTGCGCGCGCTTTTGCGCCGCGCCAACCCGGACCGCGTCGCCACCGTGCTCGCGATCGGCGACATCGAACTCGATCGCGAAAAGAAGCGTGTGTCGCGCCAGGGCCGCGCCGTCGATCTGGGGCCGACCGAATACCGGCTGCTGGAATTTTTGATGGAGCGCCCGGGCCGGGTGTTTTCGCGCGAGCAGTTGCTCGACGGCGTCTGGGGCTCCGACATCTATATCGACGAACGCACAGTGGACGTCCATGTCGGCCGCCTGCGCAAGGCGATCAACCGCGGCCAGATGGCCGACCCGATCCGCACCGTGCGCGGCGCGGGCTACGCGCTCGACGACCGCTTCGGCCGCGCGGCGGAGTAGCCCTCTTTTTGGCCTCATGGTGAGGAGCGCCGCGGTTAGCGGCGCGTCTCGAACCATGGGGCCGCCCATCCTTCGAGACGCCCGCCTTCAGCGGGCTCCTCAGGATGAGGCGGATAAGTTGTCGCACCGCCTCTTGACTATAATCCCAAGGTATCTAATCCTAGATTTGTCCTGCTCAATCGAGGGCGCTCTCATGAGGCGTCATGGCGGCGGAGCAGGACGCGGCGCCCGCGGGCGGGGGACAACGTATCCCTTGCCTCCGGGCGGGGCCGGACTCCGCCCGGGCACACTAGGGTGCCCTGCGAGGAGCTCGCTGACTGTCGGGGTTCCTCGGTGAGTGAGCCCCGTC
>DASWPX010000098.1:0-21408 GCA_036398395.1 Pseudolabrys sp.
AGAAGCGCAGGCGACCGCGAGGATCGAGCCTGACAGATAGCCCGCCGGCATGCCGAGATGACCGAGCGTCAGCCCGCCGACCGCGGCACTAGCCACTGTCTCCGCCAGGTTGCAGAGCATCAACGTGCGGTCGATCGGAGAAGGCACGGACAAGGGTCTCAGTCGGGTCGATTCAGGAGGGATCTTGAGTGAGACATGCCGCGCGCGCGCGGCAAGGTCAAATGGCGCACAATGGACGCAATTGCCATGCATGCAGGGATCATGCTGCGAAAACTCTTCACCCTCATCGTGATGGCGGCGATCCTGTCGGCCACGACGGCCTTCGCCGCGGCGCCGAAAAAAAAGAAAGTCGACCGCCACTGGCATGGCTACGGCTTCCTGCCTGGCTATCGCTCGCCCGAACGCATCGAATGGGAACGCCGACACGTCCGTGGCCCCAGTTATGGGTATGGCTATTACTATTATTGGGATGGCCGCCCGCGCATCTACCAAGGCCACGTCACCGACGACGGTGTCGGCCCCTGCTGGACGCAAACGCCGATCGGCCCGATCTGGAACTGCGGCAAATAGGCGTTTAGCCGCATCCAGAGCGCCAAGACGATGAAACTCCACACCTATCTATGATGATCCGGCCCGGGTAAAATCGCCTTCAGGTGGAATTCTGACTGGAGTTCTCATGCTGCAAGGCTGGGTCGTCATCGCGGTGGCGCTTGCCTATATCGGCCTCCTGTTCCTGGTGGCGAGCTATGGCGACCGGTCGCTGGCGCGCGGCAAAGCGGCCGCCGGCGACAGCCGTATCCGGCTGCTGATTTATCCGCTGTCGCTGGCGATCTATTGCACGTCCTGGACGTTCTTCGGCTCGGTCGGCTCGGCATCGCGCACGGGCTACGAATTTCTCACCATCTATATCGGCCCCGTTCTGATGATCGGCCTGTTCTCGCCGCTGCTGCTGCGCATCGTGCGGCTGGCCAAGACCCAGAACATCACGTCGATCGCCGACTTCATCGCCGCGCGCTACGGCAAAGGCCAGGCGGTGGCGGCGACCGTCGCGCTGATCGCCATCGTCGGCACGATTCCCTACATCGCCCTGCAGCTCAAGGCGGTGTCGTCCTCGCTCGAAACCATTCTGTCGCAGATCACGCCGTCCGGCGACGTGCAAAGCCCGCTGCTCGGCGACATCGCGCTGTTCGTGGCGCTGTCGATGGCGACCTTCGCGGTGCTGTTCGGCACCCGCCACATCGACGCCACCGAACACCAGGACGGCTTGATGCTGGCGATCGCCACCGAGTCGATCGTCAAACTATTCGCCTTCCTCGCGGTCGGCATCTTCGTGACCTTCTGGATGTTCGGCGGCCCCGGCGCGCTGATGGACGCCGCGCGGCACGGTTCGCAGACCGCCGCTTTGCTCACGCGCGAGCCGCCTTTCGACACGCTGGTCGCCACCACGCTATTGTCTTTCGTCGCCATCATCCTTGTGCCGCGGCAATTCCACGTCGCCGTGGTCGAAAACAACAACGAGGCCGAGATCAAGCGCGCAGCCTGGATGTTTCCGATCTACCTCGTGCTGATCAATCTCTTCGTGGTGCCGATCGCGCTCGCCGGAATGCTGACCTTTCCGGCGGGTTCGGTGGACAGCGACATGTTCGTGCTGGCGTTGCCATTAAAGACCGGCTCCAACATTCTCACCATTGCCGCCTTCGTCGGCGGGCTGTCGGCGGCGACCGCCATGGTGATCGTCGAATCGGTCGCGCTGTCGATCATGGTGTCGAACGACCTCGTCATGCCGCTGGTGTTGCAGCGGCGCGGCGCGCTGCTCGGCGATCGCGAAAACGTCGGCTCCATGCTACTCACCGTGCGGCGGCTGGCGATTTTCGCGATCCTGTTGCTGGCTTACATGTATTACCGTTCGGCGGGCGCGGCGCAGCTCGCGTCCATCGGCCTGCTGTCTTTCGCGGCTATCGCGCAATTGGCGCCGGCGTTTTTCGGCGGCCTGTTCTGGCGGCGTGCCACCGCCGGCGGCGCCATTGCCGGCATGTGTGCCGGCCTCGCGATATGGGCCTATACGCTGCTGCTGCCGACCTTCGCCGACGTCGGTTATATCGGCCAGCACATCCTCGCCGACGGTCCGTGGAGCATCATGATGCTGCGGCCGCAGCATCTGTTCGGTCTCGAACTGTCGCCGCTGGTTCACGGGGTCGTTTGGAGTCTGGCGATCAACATTCTGGCCTATGTCGGCTTCTCGTTGCGCCGCGAGCCGACCGAGATCGAGCGCCTGCAGGCCAACACCTTCGTGCCCCCCGATCTCACCCCGATCACACCGAGCTTCCGGCTCTGGCGCTCGTCGGTGACGGTGGAAGAACTGATCACCACCGTGGCGCGCTATCTCGGCGAGGAACGTACGCGTACGGCGCTGGAGACATTCGCCGCAACCCATCGCATCGGCATGGAACCCAAGGACGAGGCCGATTTCCGGCTGGTGCGTCATGCCGAGCACATTCTTGCATCCGCGATCGGCGGCGCCTCGTCGCGGCTGGTGCTGTCGCTGCTGCTGCGCAAGCGCACGGTCTCGACCAAGGCCGCGCTCAAGCTGCTCGACGACGCCAACGCCGCGATCCAGTACAACCGCGAAATATTGCAGACCGCGCTCGACCACGTGCGCCAGGGCATTGCGGTGTTCGACAAGGAACTGCAATTGATCTGCTGGAACCGGCAATTCGGCGAAATTCTCGATCTGCCGCCGAGCCTGATCCGCTCTGGTTCGGGTCTTTCCGACATCCTGCGCTTCAACCTCAAGCGCTCCAATACCAGCGCCGAGCGCATCGGCGATTTCGTCGCCGCGCAGGTCGAGCGCTACGTCTCCGGCAATGCGCCGTTCCTGGAGCGCTTCGCCGAGGGCACGGTGATCGAGGTGCGCGCCAACCGCATGCCGGACGGCGGCATCGTCACCACTTTCACCGACATCACATCGAGCGTAGAAGCGGCCGAGGCCCTGGAACGCTCGAACGAGACCCTGGAACGGCGCGTGCGCGAGCGCACCGAGGAGCTCACCGCGCTCAACGCCGAACTGGCCCACGCCAAACGCGAGGCCGACGACGCCAATATTTCCAAGACCAAGTTCCTGGCCGCCGCCAGCCACGACATTCTTCAGCCGCTCAACGCCGCGCGGCTTTACGTCACCAGCCTGATCGAACGCGGCGGCGGCGACGACCGGCGGCTGATCGGCAATATCGACGCCTCGCTCGAAGCGGTCGAGGAGATCTTCGGCGCGCTGCTCGATATGTCACGGCTCGACACCGGTGCCATGCGCGCGGAATTCGGCAGCTTCCGCATCGACGAGCTGATGCGCCAGATCGAACTCGAATTCGCGCCGCTCGCCGCGGCCAAGGGCATTGAGCTGAAATACGTTCCCTGCTCGCTGGTGGTGCGTTCGGACCGCAGGCTGTTGCGGCGAGTCGTGCAGAATCTCGTCTCCAACGCGATTAAATACACGCCGTCGGGCCGTGTGCTGGTCGGTTGCCGGCGGCGGGGCGACGCCTTGCGGATCGACGTCTACGATACCGGTGTCGGCATCAGGGAATCGGAACGCCGCGACATCTTCGTCGAATTCCGCCGCCTCGAGCAGGGCGCGCGCATCGCGCGCGGTCTCGGGCTCGGCCTGTCGATCGTGGAACGCGTGGCGCGCGTGCTCGGCTGCGTCATCGAACTCAGGTCGGAGCCCGGCCGCGGGTCGCATTTCGCCATCGCGGTCCCGCGCTCGAACGCGGCGCCGGTCGCGCTGCCGGCGCGCGACGACGGTCCTATCGATCCCGGCCAGCTCGCCGGCACCACCGCCTTGTGCATCGATAACGAGCCGTCGGTGCTCGACGGCATGGAGACGCTGCTGCAAGGCTGGGGCTGCGAAGTGATCAAGGCGCCCGATCTCGGCATCGCGCTGGCGGCGATTTCGGAAAGCGCCGTCATGCCGAACGGCTTGCTGGTCGACTATCATCTCGACGAAGGCAACGGCATCGAGGCGATCGTCGCGTTGCGCGCGCGTTGCGGCGAGCTGCCGGCGATCCTGATCACCGCCGACCGCTCGCCGGCGGTGCGCGAGCGGGCGCGCGCCGAGGGCATTTTGCTTCTGAACAAACCGATCAAGCCGGCCGCCTTGCGCGCGCTTCTCGCCCAATGGCGCGTGCTGCGGGTCGCGGCGGCGGAGTAGTCGTCTTTAATTCTCCGCGCTGGCGCCTTGCGGCCAATGGCCGGCTTCGATCTTGGCGGCGGCAATCACGGCCTGCGTGCGGCTCTCCACCCCTAATTTTTGCAAGATGGCCGAGACGTGCGCCTTCACCGTCGCTTCTGAGACGCTCAGTTGAAACGCGATCTGCTTGTTGAGCAGGCCCTCCGACAACATCATCAGGACGCGCACCTGCTGCGGCGTCAGCGTCGCCATCCGCGCCATCAACTCAGCGGCTTCCGCGTCGGAGCCGGCGCCGAGATCGACATCCGGCGGCGTCCATACGCCGCCGCCCAGCACGCGCGAGATCGCCGCGCGCATGGTATCAACGCCGAGCGTCTTGGGGATAAATCCGGAAGCGCCGAAGCCCATGCAGCGCCTGATGGTGGCGGGATCGTCATTGGCCGACACCACGATGACCGGCACGCCCGGATATTGCGCGCGCATGTACATGAGGCCGGAAAATCCGCGCATGCCCGGCATCGCCAGATCCAGCAGTACCAGATCGATGTCGCTGCCGCCGCGGTCGAGCAATGAAACGGCATCGTCGAAGGTGCCGGCTTCCGCGATATCGGCCTTCTCTAAAAGCCCCGAGATCGACAGGCGCAATGCGCCGCGAAACAGCGGGTGGTCGTCGGCAATCACCAGACGATAGGATTGCGTCGCTTGCACGTGTCAGACTTTCTCCCGCGGCTCTTCGCGCCGCACAATTGTGTGCGCCGGCGGCGCTTGCGTTGCAATGTTCTTCTCCCGCCGCTTCCGGCGCAAGTGTTTCACGGCGCGGCATAATCAGCGCAAGCCAGGCGCCAATAAGCGCTCGCTGCAGCGCAGAAAAACTTAAGATAATTCCGTCCATTAGACAACAGTCATGGTCTAAAGTCTTATAGGGCCGCCGGCGGTCGAGCCATACAGTTCCGGATCGCCGCTAGGACGGCAACGCGTGTCAGACGGACATTCTTTCCGAGGCGCGCGGCGCGTACTGAAGCGGTCAGGCGATCGACGAAAAAATCGCCATAAATGGGGAGCACCTAATGGCAATGGCAGGAACTGCCGCGCACAGCGGCAGCATGTCGAAGGACGAAAAATTCGTCATCTTCGCATCTTCGCTCGGCACCGTTTTCGAATGGTACGACTTCTATCTGTACGCCGTGCTGGCGCCATTCTTCGCGGCACTGTTCTTTCCGGCGGGCAACGACACGGCGGCGCTGCTGTCGGCGTTTGCGACTTATGCCGCCGGCTTTCTGATCCGACCGTTCGGCGCCGTGATCTTCGGCCGCATCGGCGATCTGGTCGGACGCAAATACACCTTCCTCGTCACCATCATGGTGATGGGCAGCTCGACCTTCCTGGTCGGCGTGTTGCCGACTTATGCCAGCATCGGCTGGCTGGCGCCGATCCTGCTGGTTACGCTTCGCCTGCTGCAGGGTCTTGCGCTCGGCGGCGAGTATGGCGGCGCGGCGACCTACGTCGCCGAACACGCAAGGCCGAACGACCGCGGCTATGCCACCAGCTGGATCCAGACCACGGCGACGCTCGGTCTGTTCCTCGCCCTGGTTCTCATCGCGTTATGCCGTGGCAACATGGTCGCCAAGGATTTCGCCGAATGGGGCTGGCGCATTCCGTTCCTGATCTCGGTCGTCCTGCTGGTGTTCTCGGTCTACATCCGGCTCAAGCTGAATGAGACGCCGATTTTCCAGAAGATGGTGTCCGAAGGCAAAGGCTCGAAGGCGCCATTGACGGAAAGCTTCTTCCACTATCCGAACAACAAGTACGTGCTGCTCGCCCTGCTGGGCGCTACCGCCGGTCAAGGCGTGGTCTGGTACACGGGCCAGTTCTACGCACTGTTCTTCCTCACCATCACGCTGAAGGTGGATTACCTGACGGCCTACGAACTGATCGGCCTGTCGCTGATCATCGGCACGCCGTTCTTCATCTTCTTCGGATGGCTCTCGGATCGCATCGGACGGCTCAAGATCATCTTGGCCGGCTGTGCGATCGCGGCGGTCACCTACTTCCCGCTGTTTGCGGGCTTGACGCACTATACCAACCCGGGCCTGGAAGCCTTCGCCGACAAGAACCCGATCACGGTCTCGGCCGATCAGGCGACCTGTAACCTGCACGTCTTCGTCGGTCCGTGGTCCAAGTTCTCGGACTGCGACCGTGCGCAGGACTTCCTCACCAAGTCGGGACTGTCGTTCACGATCGTCAGCACGCCCGGCATGAGCTCGGTCGACATGGACGTCGGCGGCACCAAGGTGGCGGGCTGGAACAACGCTTCCTGGACCGCGGCGCTCGCGGCCAAGGGCTATCCGAAAACTGCGGACCCCGCCAAGATCAATTGGTTCATGACCGAATTGATCCTGGTGATCATGGTGATCTACGTGACCATGGTGTACGGGCCGATCGCGGCGTTCCTGGTCGAAATGTTTCCGACCAAGATCCGCTACACCTCGATGTCGCTGCCCTATCACATCGGCAACGGCTGGTTCGGCGGGATGCTGCCGCTGCTGGCGACCGCGGTGGTCGCGGCAACGGGCAATATCTACAACGGCCTATGGTATCCAATCGGAGTCGCGGTGATGACGCTCGTGATCGGACTTTTGTTCTTGCGCGATACCAAGGGCGTGAACATCTCGACCGGCTCGGGTGTCGCGATCCAGAAGTAGAACTGCCCGCTTGAAACTGAAACCGGCGGCGAGATTTTTGCCGCCGGTTTTTTTATTTGCTACCGATAAATTGAAAGACTATTTCGCGGCTGTGCGGCCTGCGGCGGTGCTCGACCAGATAGATGCCCTGCCAGGTGCCGAGCGCGAGCTTGCCTTGGCTCACCGGCACGTGCAGCGACACGCCATTGAGCATGGCTTTGACATGCGCCGGCATGTCGTCGCGCCCTTCTGCGTCGTGAATCCAGGCCGCGCTTTCGGGCGCCAGCCGGTTGAGCGCGGTCAGCAAGTCGCGCTGCACGTCGGCGTCGGCATTCTCCTGGATGGTGAGCGATGCCGAGGTGTGGCGCAGATAGACCAACAACGTCCCCTCGGCTGCGCCGATTTGCGCGATGAAGTCCACCGCGTTCGCCGTGATCTCGGTGAAGCCTGCGCCCGGCGTCTCGACGCGCAGCGTCGCGGTCGCGATCAGCTGCGGAATGGCTTCGACGATCGAGGATAGTTCGGCTTTTCGTGTCATCCCTTGCGCATCATGTCCTTCTGGAAGGTCATGATCATATCGACGAGGCCGCGCCAGGCGTTTTCGAGCGCAACGCGGGCGCGCTCCATATCCTCGCGCCGCTTGACGGCGTCGTCGCGATTGTCAGGCGGCGACAGATCGCCTGGCGGGCGCGGCGGAGCTTGCGGCGCGCGCAAGCTCGCAACTTCCTGCTTCAGGCCCGCGACTTCTTCCTGCAGCCGCGCGATTTCCTTCTCCAGCGCGGCGCGGTCTTCCGCCACGACCTGGCAAGCCCAGCCGACGCTGGCCGGACCGCAATGGGCGACCTGACCGGTTTGATTGTCGAGCCGCAGGAAACCGTCATCGACCCGGCTGAAGCTGTAGCGGGCGCCCGGCTGCGGCACATCGTCCGCCAACGCGGGCGCGATGGCGCAGGCAAACGCCAGAACGATGGCAAGCCTCGTATTCCGCATGGCGATCGTCTCCCGGTCGGGCGCTTGAAGCACTCAGTCTAACACCTGTCAGCGGCGATCCCGCAGCGCACGCGACGGCATTCACAGGCGTCCGAAAATTCGCGCTTTTGTCCCTGGTATCAAACACTTATCGCTCAGGTCCGGTTCCTTGACTCAAGGAAACCCGCTCAGTATGGTCCGCGCGGCTTTTAGGGCGGCGGGAAAAATTGCGGAGCCTCTGAACCACGCGGGTCGAAAGCATGACTGGCACGCGCGGCGATAAAGGTGAACGCGAAAATCCGCCGGACGACGAGGCTGCTCTCTCCGCGAGGCTCCAGCGTCTCGGCGACCGGCTCGCAACCGCGAACCGACCTTCCGAAAACGCAACCGGTCCTCGTCAGACCGCCGATGCTTCGGCGTTCGCCCGCGGTTTCCGGATGTCGACGGAGCTGGTGGCGGGTGTCGTCGTCGGTGCGTTGATCGGGTGGCTTCTCGACCGGTGGCTCGGAATTTCGCCGTGGGGACTCATCGTGTTCTTGTTGCTAGGCTTCGCTGCCGGGGTTCTCAACGTGATGCGGGCGGCAGGCGTCGTCCGCGGCAATAAAATAGACTGAACGACCAGGACCCAATGGCGACCGATCCAATCGAGCAATTCCACATCGTCAATCTGTTTCCGATCGCCAAGATCGGGCACACGGAGATCGTGTTCACCAATTCGGCCGCTTTCATGCTGGCGGCGGTGGTGATCGTCACGGCCTTTCTGGTGCTCGGAACCGCCAGAGGCGGCCTGGTGCCGTCGCGCCTGCAATCGGCCGCCGAAATTTCCTACGAATTCGTCGCCAGTACCGTGCGCGGCACCGCCGGCGCCGAGGGCATGAGGTTCTTCCCCTTTGTCTTCACGCTGTTCATGTTCATTTTGACCGTGAACATGATCGGGCTAATCCCCTACACCTTCACCGTCACCAGCCACATCATCGTCACCATCGCGCTGGCGATCACCGTATTCCTGACGGTCCTGATCTACGGCCTGTACCGGCACGGCCTGCATTTCTTCAACTTGTTCGTGCCGAAGGGCGTGCCGATCTACATCCTGCCGCTGATCGTGTTCATCGAGGTCTTGTCCTTCGTGTCGCGGCCGATCTCGCACTCGGTGCGTCTTTTCGCCAACATGCTGGCCGGTCACATCACGCTTCAGGTTTTCGCCGGCTTCATCGTCCTGATGGGCGGGGCGATGGGCGCGCTCGGCTGGGCCGGCGGCGCGCTGCCTTTCGCCATGATCGTCATCCTCTTCGCGCTCGAGACGCTGGTGGCGTTCCTGCAAGCTTACGTATTCGCCATTCTCACCTGCATCTATCTCAACGATGCGATTCACCCGGGCCACTAGGCCCGACCCGACAGGCAGAAGGAGTTAAGTTATGGATCCAGTGGCAGCAAAATACATCGGTGCGGGTATTGCCTGTATCGGCATGGGCGGCGCCGGCGTCGGCGTCGGCATCATTTTCGGCAACTATCTCGCCGCCGCGTTGCGTAATCCTTCCGCCGCGCAGGGCCAGTTCGGCAACCTGATTTTCGGCTTCGCCATCACCGAAGCGCTCGGCATCTTCTCGCTGCTGATCGCGCTGCTGCTCTTGTTCGCGCTCTAGTCTCCCATGGCCGAGCCACTCCACACCGGCACGGAAGCGCCGGGCGAGCATAAAGGCGCCTTTCCGCCGTTCCAGTCGCAGACTTTCGCGTCGCAACTGGTCTGGCTGGTGATCGCCTTCGTGCTGCTCTACGTGCTGATGCTCAAAGTGGCGCTGCCGCGCGTGGCGGCGGTCATCGAGAACCGGCAGAAGCGCATCGACGGCGATATTGCCGATGCCGGCAAGCTCAAGGCCCAGTCCGACGAGGCGGTGGCGGCTTACGAGAAGGCGCTGGCCGATGCCCGCGCCCGCGCGCAGGCCATCGCCAACGAAACCCGCGACACCCAGGCGGCCGCCGCGGAAACCCGCCGCAAGGCGTTGGAAGGCGAACTCAACGCCAAGCTTGCGGACGCGGAGAATACCATCGCCGCCACCAAGACAGCGGCCATGACCAACGTCCGCTCCATCGCCGAGGACGCCACCCGCGCCATCGTCGAACGGCTGATCGGCGAAGTGCCGAGCGACAAGGCGGTTGCCGACGCCGTCGCCGGCGTGCTCAAGAATTAAAGCGGAAACATCATGCTTCACGAAATGCTGATGGAAACCGAGACCTGGGTCGCGCTGGCCTTCATCGTCTTCGTCGGCGGGCTCGGCTATATCGGCGTCCACCGCATGCTGGCCAAATCGCTCGACGACCGCGCCGCCCGCATCAGGGCCGAACTCGACGAAGCACGTAAGCTCAAGGACGAAGCCGCCCAGTTGCTGGCCGACTACCAGCGCAAGCGCCAGGAAGCCGAAGGCGAAGCGCAGGACATCATCGCCGGCGCCAGGACCGAGGCTGAGCGGCTGGCCGTCGAGGCGAAAGCCAAGATCGAGGAATTCGTCGCCCGCCGCACCAAGATGGCCGAAACCAAGATCGCCCAGGCCGAGGCCCAGGCCGCCGCCGACGTGCGCAGCGCCGCCGCGGAAGCCGCCATCGCAGCCGCCGAGAAGATCCTCACCGCCGAAGCCAAAGGCAAACTCGCCGGCGAGCTAATCGCCAAAGGCATCGAAGACGTCCGCAAAAAGCTGAATTGACAGGGCGGGTTAGGGCCGTCTTGCCGCCATATTGCGCGGGCATAGCGCGACGGTGCGGACGCCGAATCGCGGCGACCAGGCGCACTTGTTGTCCCCGCTATTAACTTTGGGTGGCGACTGGAGGTCTTTGCCTACCTCCGCGCGGGTCTTATCCTCGGCGCCTCGGGGTAAGTGATTCGTCCTTTTGTTTGTTGCTTGCGTGCTGGCCGGAAGAACCGGTCGAAGCATCGGTGGACCCGTGGTTATTTTCGACTGCAACGGCGTGCTCGTCGACAGCGAGCCGCTGGCAACCGCGATAGTATCGCAGGAATTCATTCGCGCCGGTTTTGCGCTGACGCCGGATATCGTCGCGCGCTATTTCATCGGCCGGCGTTCCGCCGACATGTTCGCCGAGGTCGAGACCGCCGCCGGCCGCAAGCTGCCGCCCGATTTCGCCGCCACTGTCACCAGCGCCACCTTGCGCCGCTTTCGCGCCGAACTGCGCGCCACAAGGCACGCCGCCTACGCGCTGTCCTGGCTGCGCGGGCCGAAATGCGTGGCCTCGTCCTCCTCGCTCGACCGCATCCGGGTCAGCCTGGAATCGACCGACCTGATCCGTTTTTTCGAACCCAATCTGTTTTCGGCCGGCGACGTGCGCCACGGCAAGCCGGCGCCCGATCTGTTCCTGCACGCCGCCAACAAGATGCATGTGCAGCCGAAGGAATGCATTGTGGTAGAGGATTCGCCCGTGGGCGTCGCCGCGGGAGTCGCCGCGGGCATGACAGTGATCGGCTTTGTCGGCGGTAGTCACGCCGGCAGCCATCTCGGTAGTTATCTACGCACCGCCGGCGCTAGCACCGTGATTTCAGACCTGCGCGCACTCAAGAGCACGATCATCGATTTGAGAGGGTGGTAGCCTTCAACTCTGCTTTGGATTGGCGACGCCTTTCGGCTTCGCCTTGGACTTTTTCGGCGCGGGCTTGGGCTTTTCCGGCTGAGCAGCCATCGCGTCGAAGCCGACATAGACCACGTAAGCTTCGAGGTCGGCTGCCACCGGCGGCACAGGAAACGCGATGTCGTCCTGCACGTGCGTGAAGATGACGCGGTCGATCGCGCTGCTGATGGTAACCGGAATCCGCGCGAACTTCGACACGACGGTTTTAGGGGTAATGCCTTCCTGCACGACGACGATGCGCAGCGGCACGTCGATCGCGCCGGGCGCGCCGGCCGGGCCGGTAATGACGCGGCCCTCGATGCCGACCTTCATGGTCATGAGACCGGCATTCAAATGACATTCCCGCGCGGTGCGGATAACGGTGGCCTGATAGCGCAAATCGAGCGCCGCCGGCTCGCCCTGCTCGTCCGGTTTGCTGCCGATCATCAAGGTGGACGCACCGGTACGCACTTGAACGTCCGGGCAATCGACGTCGCTGTCGGTACCTTTGCCGTCCACGCCGCCCGTTCCGGCCGTCGCCTTCGGCGACGACTTGAACATGTCCAAGGGCGATGAACTGAATAGACTGCTGCTGCCGCAGCCGCCCAAGGCGAGCGCAAAGCCAATTAACACCGCCACGCTGGTGCCGGTTCGCATCATTGGCCCGTTTCGCTCCCCACACATTTCCGCCCGGCGTTTTCTACGCCACAACCGGTTAAGACATTGCAAGCCAAGCGTGGCAACCCCAAGGCAGAGAGAAAGGCAGGAAAGATCACTCCGGGCCGCCCTCAAGGCGGGCATATAAAAGGTGGTCCTGCCAGACGCCGTTGATGCACAAATAGCCGCGCGCATAGCCTTCGCGGGTGAAGCCGGTCTTTTCCAGCAGCGACATCGAGGCGGCGTTGCTCGGAATGCAGGCCGCCTCAAGCCGGTGCAGCCGCAGTGTCCGGAAGCAGAACGGGATCAAGGCGCGCACCGCCTTTGTCATATAACCCTGGCGGGCGAAGGGCGCGCCGACCCAATAGCCCAGCGAACCCGCCTGAGCGACGCCGCGCCGGATATTGGCCAGCGTCACGCCTCCGACCAGGGCGTTGTCGTCGTTGCGAAAGATCAGGAAGGCATAAGCGAGATCCATGCGCTGATCGTCGGCATAGCGCTTGAGGCGGCGGCGAAAAGCGCCGCGCGTCAGATCGTCGGAAGGCCAGGTCGGCTCCCAGGGAGTCAGAAAATCCCGGCTTGCCTCGCGCAAGGCCGCCCACTCCGCGTGATCGCCGCTTTGCGGCGCGCGCAGACTGACGCCGGCGCCGGCGATCGCCGGCATCGGTTCGTTGAAACTGACTGTACGAAAAAAAGCCATGACGGTTTCGTGTGAATTGGCTTGCTCACGCCGCGGTACGAACGAGACCTTCAGCGATTGCCGCGGTGCTTTCAAGCCCGCCGCCGGGTCCGAGCGCGGCGATTGCCGGCTTGCTGCGCCGGATCAGCGCGCGGCCTGCGGCGCGCGCGCTTTCGACCGTCACCGCATCGACCTTGGCGACGATCTCGTCGAGCGGCACAGGCCTGCCATAGGCCAGCATCTGGCGCGCCAATTGGCCAAGCCTGGCTTCGGAGCTTTCCAGCGCCATCAGCAGGCCGGCCTTCATCTGCGCCTTGGCTTTGGCGATCTCGGCTTCATTGATGGTCTCGGTCGCCTTCGCAACCTGGTCGATCACCACGCGCATCAGTTCCGGGGCGTCGGTCTCGTCGGTGCCGGCATAAAGCCCGAACATCCCGGTGTCGGAATAAGGCATATGGAAAGCGTGGATCGAATAACAGAGCCCGCGGTTTTCGCGCACTTCCTGGAACAGCCGCGACGACATGCCGCCCCCCAGGACGCTGGTGAAAACCTGCAGGCTGTAAAGCTGCTCGTCGCGCACCGGCAGACCTTGCAGCGCCAGCGCGATATGGACCTGCTCGAGGTCGCGGCTTTCGACCCTGGTGCCGCCGCTGAAATGCGCCTGCTCGGGCACCGGGGCCGCCGGTCCGACGAAGCTCGCGAAGCGCTTCTCGGCTTCCGCGACGATCGCCTTGTGCTCGACCGCGCCCGCCGCCGCCACCAGCATGTCGGGTCCGCGATAATTGCGCGACAGGTAGCCGCGGATGCGCGCCGAATTGAACGAACGCACCGTCTCCGGCGTGCCGAGAATCGAGCGGCCGACCGACTGATCGGGAAAGGCAGTCGATTGCAGCCGGTCGAACACCAGGTCGTCCGGCGCGTCTTCCGTAGCGCCGATTTCCTGCACGATCACGTTCTGCTCGCGCCGCAATTCCTCCGGATCGAAGGCCGGCTCGGACAAAATGTCGGATAGGACGTCGAGCGCCAGCGGCACGTCGGCCTTGAGCACGCGGGCGTAATAGGCGGTGCTCTCGACGCTGGTCATGGCATTGAGATCGCCACCGACCGCCTCGATGGTTTCGGCGATCTGTCGCGCGGTGCGCTGCTTCGTACCCTTGAAAGCCATGTGTTCGAGCAGATGCGAAATGCCGTGCTCGTCGGACTTTTCGTCGCGGCTGCCGGAACCGACCCAGACCCCGAGCGTGGCCGATTCCAGATGCGGCATGCGGTCGGTCACCACCGAAAGGCCGGAGGAAAGACGCGTTACTTCGACGCTCATGCCGCTGCTCCTTCACGCGCCGCACGCGACGCTGACAATACGAATTTTTCGATGTGCCCCTGATCGGCGGGCAGCACGCTGACCTTCTCGGCCCGCTTCGGCAGGTCGGCAAGCCAATCTGGGAGCGCGGGTGTCACTCCGCAAGCCGCCTTGACCGCGTCCGGGAATTTGGCCGGATGCGCGGTCGACAGAACCACCATGGGAACCGACGGGTCGCGCGTCTCTTTCTCGGCCACAGCCAGGGCGACCGCGGTGTGCGGATCGGCGCAGTACCCGGCCTCGCGCATCCAGGTGCGGATGGTGGCGGCACTTTCCTGTTCGGAAGCTTTGTCGGCGGTGAACAACGCACGTATTTCCTTGAGCGCATGCGACGGCACGGCGAAGCGGCGCGATTGCACCAGCGATCCCATCAAGGCGCTGACCTGGGCGGCATCGCGGCCACAGGTTTCGAACAGCAGACGCTCGAAATTGGACGAGACCTGGATGTCCATCGACGGCGAGGTGGTCGCCACCACATCGCGCTGCTCATAGACGCCGGTCTTGAAGCTGCGCACCAGGATATCGTTGACATTGGTCGCCACCACCAAACGGTCAATGGGAAGCCCCATACGCGAAGCGACATAACCGGCATAGACGTCGCCGAAATTCCCGGTCGGCACCGTGAAGGCGAGCTTACGGTGCGGGCTGCCGAGCGCGGCGGCCGCGGTGAAGTAATAGACCACCTGCGCGACGATACGCGCCCAGTTGATGGAATTAACGCCCGAAAGCCGCACGCGATCGCGAAAGGCGTGATGGTTGAACATCGCCTTTACCAGCGCCTGGCAATCGTCGAACGTGCCTTCGATTGCCAGCGCATGCACATTGGCGTCGGGTGCCGTCGTCATCATCCGCCGCTGCACCTCGGAGATGCGGCCGTGCGGGAACAGTACGATCACATCGACCTGGCTGCGGCCGCGGAAGGCTTCGACCGCGGCACCGCCGGTGTCACCCGAGGTGGCGACCACGATGGTGGTGCGTTCGGAACGCTTGACCAGCACATGGTCCATCAAGCGCGCGACCAGTTGCATCGCCAGGTCCTTGAAGGCGAGCGTGGGCCCATGGAAAAGCTCCAGCACGAACAGGCTGTCGCCGAGTTGCACCAGCGGCACGGTGGCCGGATGACGGAACGTGCCGTAGGCCTCGCGCGCCATGCGGGCGAGATCGGCTTCCGGGATGCTGTTGCCGACAAAAGGCTTGATGACTTCGACCGCAACCTCGGCGTAGGGCCGGCCGGCGAAGCTCGCGATTGCTTTGGGGTCGAGCGCCGGCCAACTGACGGGCACGTAAAGCCCGCCGTCGCGGGCGAGGCCCGCGAGCATAACCTCGACAAAATCGAGATGCGGAGCTTCGCCCCGCGTTGAGACATAACGCATTGATTGCTTTAAGTTTTATGGTTCCGGCCGAACGCCAAGCGTGGCCGCACAGTAGCCTTGCGGGCCGCCTTGCACAAGAAATCCCGGCCCGGCCGGGCGATCAGGAAATCGCACCGCCGCCATCGAGATAAACGATCGCGCCGGTCGCAAAGCCGTTCGCCATGAAGGCGTAGATCTGTTGCGCGACGTCCTCGGCCAGGCCGACGCGGCCGACCGGCAATCCGGCGGCGGCCTTGGCGAGCATTTCCTTGCGGGCGGCTTCCGGCATGGCGGCGCGAATCGGCGTATCGATGATGCCGGGCGAGACGCAATTGACGCGCACCGGCGCGAGCTCGAGCGCCAGCGCGCGCGTTAGCGATTCCAATGCGCCATTCACCGAACTCACGATCGCCGAGTTGGGCCGCGGCCTGATGCTGAGAAAGCCCGACACCAAGGTAAGCGAGCCGCCTGTCCGGATTTCGGCGGCGCGCGCCGCGCGCCAGGCGCCCCAGAATTTTCCTTCCAAGGTCGCGCGCACGTCGGCCATGGCGACGGTCTTGAACGGACCGGTTTTCAGTTGCGCGGCGGAAACGATCACGTGATCGACCGGACCGCAGGCTTTAAACAGATTGATAATGCTGTCGTCATCGGTCACGTCGGCCGGCATGCCTTTGACGCCCAATTTGGCGGCGGCTGCCTGCAAGCGCTCGGCATTGCGCGAGGCGATGATGACATCGGCGCCTTCGCGCTTGGCCAATTCGGCGGTCGCCAGACCGATGCCCGACGAACCTCCGACCACGACGACTTTTTTTCCCGCGAGCGACATGCTGTTTCCTCCGAATGATTTTTTGGCCGGACACACTCAACCACGCCGCGGCAGCGGCGACAATTCTTTCGGATTTCACATCGAGAAACGCGCGTCAGCGCGGCCTGCGAAAACGCCCAGCGACCCACACCACGTAGACGCCGGCCAAGCCGAGCGCGAGGCCGAACCAGGTGATGGCATATTGCAAATGATTGTCCGGCAGTTCGACCGAGAGCTTGCCCGGCTTGGGCAAGCCGCCGGGCGGCACAGGGCCTTCCTGGTCGATATAAAACGGCGCCGTGGTGGCCCATTTCTTTTCCGCCGCCATGGCTTGCGGGTCGCGCAGATACCAGACATTTGTCTTTGGATCGTCGGCCGGCGTGAACAGGCCGCGCGTCTCCGGCCAGCGCACGACGCCGACGATATCGACGATGCCGCGGACATTTCCATCGGCGCGCGTCGCCGGCTCCTTGCGGTCGAGAGGCACGAAACCGCGATTGACGATGACGATGCTGCCGCCGGCAAGCTGCGCCGGCGCAAACACCCAGTAACCGGCGCCCGAGACATCGGGACGGAACGGCGAGCCTGCCGTATAGACCAGCGCTTCCTGGCCTTCGAGGAATTCGGCCGGAAACACGACGTGGGTATATTCGGCGTTGTCCTGCACCAGCCGCGGCCAATTGGCACGCGCCGGCAAATCCTTCGGCGCGGCGTTGATGCGCGCGGTCACCGTTGCGATGAGGTTTTCCTTCCAGGTCTTGCGGTCGAGTTGCCAGATGCCGAGACCGACGAGAAAGGCGATGCCGATCACGGTGAACAGCGTCGGCTCGATCAGGCCCCGGCGTTTGACGCGCGCGCTCAAACGTCGCTCCGCGTATCGAGTTGTCCCGGCGCCGCCTTGTGATGGTATTGCAGCGCGATCAGCAGACCCTTGACCAGGCGCAGCGGCACCAGCGTCACGATCAGGATCAAAGGAAGCCACAGCGCCGCATGCACCCAATAAGGCGGCTGATAGGCGACCTCGGTGAGCAGCGCCGCGAATACGACAATGGAGCCGCCGATCAGAATGACGAACACCGCCGGGCCGTCGCCGGCATCGGCGAAGCGAAAATCGAGCCCGCAATGCTCGCAGGCCGGCCGCAACGTCAGAAAGCCCTGGAACAGCCGGCCTTGGCCGCAGGCGGGGCAGCGGCCGCGTAATCCTCTGCCGATCGGGAGCGGTTCATGGGCCATGGCGTTCTCTCTCAAATAAAAAAGGCGGCGCTGTCACGCCGCCCTTTTTGAATGCACCGCTTAAGTACGCTCACTCGGGATGGGGCACGCCCGCGCCCCACACATATATGCAGGCGAACAGGAACAGCCACACCACGTCGACGAAATGCCAGTACCACGCGGCGAATTCGAAGCCGAGGTGCTGAGTGGGCGTGAAGTGGCCCTGCAGCGTGCGGCCGAGGCAGACGATCAGGAAGATCGACCCGATCAGCACGTGCGCGCCGTGGAAGCCGGTCGCCATGAAGAAGGTGGCGCCGTAGATATTGCCGCTGAAGTGGAAGGCCGCGTGCGAATATTCGAAAGCCTGCACGCAGGTGAAGGTCATGCCCAACAGAATAGTCAGCGCCAGGCCCCACTTCACGCCCTCGCGATCGTTCTCCAGCAACGCGTGATGCGCCCAGGTCACCGTGGTGCCCGACGTAAGCAGGATCAGCGTATTGAGCAGCGGCAGATGCCAGGGATCGAAGGTCTCGATGCCCTTCGGCGGCCAGACGCCGCCGGTAAAAGCTTGGCGGCCGACTTCGATCGCATCGCCGGGAAACAACGCGGCGCCAAAATACGCCCAGAACCAGGCGACGAAGAACATCACTTCGGAGGCGATGAACAGGATCATGCCGTAGCGATGGGAAATCTGCACGACGCGCGTGTGGTAGCCGCCGTGTTCGGCTTCGTTGATCACGTCCCGCCACCAGACGACAAAGGTATAGAGCACCGCGATGACGCCGACGCCGAACACCAGCGGCGCCGCGGCATACATATGATGCATCCAGCTGATGGCGCCGATCGCCAGAACGAACGCCGCGGTGGCGCCGACGGCCGGCCACGGGCTCGGATCGACCAGGTGGTAGTCGTGATGCTTGGCGTGCGCGTCGGCCATGGAAGTCTCCGTTAGAGCTTGCTCGAGTTTTTATCCGGCGTCTCGGCCACCGGGCGTTCCGGGTCCGGCAACCGGTAGAAAGTGTAGGACAGCGTGATCGTGTTGAGTTCGTTCTGGTCGCGATCCTTGGCGATCGACGGATCGACATAGAACACCACCGCCATTTCGCGCGTCTCGCCGGCCTTCATGCTCTGCTGCGTAAAGCAGAAGCAGTTGATCTTGTTGAAATAGGCGCCGACCTGCGGCGGCGTGACGTTGTAGGACGCCTGCCCGCTGACCGCGCGCGCGGCCTCGTTGATGACCTTGTAGTGGACGGTCGCGACCTCGCCGATGCGGACCTTGATCTCGTTCTGCTCGGGCTCGAATTTCCACGGCAGGCCGGGCATCACGTTGGAATCGAAGCGGATGGTCAGCGCACGGCCGAGCACGTGGTCGGGCCCTTGGCTCGCCACCTGGGTGGTGCCGGCAAAGCCTGTCGCCTTGCAGAACCAGGTATAGAGCGGAACCGATGCATAGGCCGCGCCCACCATCGTCGCGACGAACACGCCGCAGCAGGCAGCGATGACGAGATCGCGCCGAAATCCGCGTTTGTCGGCGCCGGCGCTCATATCGGACGCACCAGAACGGCGGGACCCTTGACGAGGGTCATGGCGAAAAACAATAGGACAAGCGCGCCCAGCGCCAACGCTATGGCGATCGAACGCGACCGCTGGGCGCGCTTTTGGGCCGCAGTGAGTACGATGCCTTCTTCTTTGAGCGGCTTCGTCATTGCGATACCGACTTTCACGCCGTCAATCGGGCGATCAGCCCGCCCCAACCGCGCTCGACCAGGAGGGTTGCGAACAGAAGAAACAGATAAAGGATCGAGAAGGCGAATAGTTTCTTGCTGGCGCGCTCAACCGGACGGCGCTCGCGCAGCACCTGGGCCGCCAGCAGCACCATGATGGCGCCGGTGACGATCGCGGTGACGCCGTAAAGCGGCCCGGCAAACCCGAGCGGCCAGGGCGCGACGCCGAGCGGCACCAGCAGCAGCGTATAGAACAGGATGTGCCGCCGCGTTGAGGCGTCGCCCGCGACGACCGGCAGCATCGGAATGCCGGCACGGGCATAGTCCTCGGTCTTGTAAAGCGACAGCGCCCAGAAGTGCGGCGGCGTCCACATGAAGATGATCATGAACAGCAGCACCGGCTCGAGCGACAGCGAGCCGGTCACCGCCGCCCAGCCGATCATCGGCGGGAACGCGCCGGCTGCGCCGCCGATCACAATGTTCTGCGGCGTCGAGCGCTTCAGCCACATCGTGTAGACGGCGACATAAAAGAAGATGGTGAAAGCCAGCAGGCCCGCGGCCAGCACGTTCACCAGGAGGCCGAGCACCACCACCGCGAAGGATGCCAGCGTAAGCCCGAAGGCCAGCGCCTCGCCGGCCTGCACGCGGCCCATCGGCACCGGCCGGCGTTGCGTGCGCGTCATGAGCGCGTCGATGTCGGCGTCGAACCACATGTTGAGCGCGCCGGAAGCGCCGGCGCCGACCGCGATGCAGAGCAGCGCCGTGAAGGCCGTCAGCGGATGGATCGATCCCGGTGCCACGGCCAAGCCGACCAGCGCGGTGAACACCACCAGCGACATGACTCGGGGCTTCATCAGCGCGATGTAATCGCCAACCTCCGCAAGGCTCGGTTCCGCGACTCCGGAACGGGCGGCAAGCGGAACGCCGATCTCTGCGCCTTCGCTGATAAGCGACATTCTACCGAAGCCTTACTTTATAAGCGGCAGCGTCTCGAACTGATGGAACGGCGGCGGCGACGACAAGGTCCATTCCAGCGTGGTGGCGCCGGCGCCCCAAGGATTATTCCCGGCGACGCGCTTCTTCATGAAGGCCTCCGCCATTCCGTAGAAGAACACCAGCACGCCAAAGCCCGCGATATAGGAGCCGAAGGACGAAACCATGTTCCAGCCGTGGAACGCGTCCGGATAATCGACGGTGCGGCGCGGCATGCCGGCAAGGCCGAGGAAATGCTGCGGGAAGAAGATGACGTTGACGCCGACGAAGGTGATCCAGAAGTGCAGCTTGCCGATGGTCTCGTTGTACATGTAGCCGGTGATTTTCGGAAACCAATAGTACCAGCCGGCGAAGATCGCAAACACGGCGCCGAGCGACAGCACATAATGGAAATGTGCGATGACGTAATAAGTGTCGTGCAGCACGCGGTCGACGCCCGCGTTCGACAGCACGACACCGGTCACGCCGCCGACCGTGAACAGGAAGATGAAGCCGATCGCCCACAGCATCGGCGTGCGGAATTCGATCGAACCGCCCCACATGGTGGCGATCCAGGAGAAGATCTTCACGCCGGTCGGCACCGCGATCACCATGGTGGCGGCGATGAAGTAGGCCTGCGCGCCGGTCGAGAGGCCGACCGTGTACATGTGATGCGCCCACACCACGAAGCCGATGGCGCCGATCGAGACCATGGCGTAGGCCATGCCGAGATAGCCGAACACCGGCTTCTTTGAGAAGGTCGAAACGATCTGGCTGATCATGCCGAAGCCCGGCAGGATCAAGATGTAGACTTCCGGATGGCCGAAGAACCAGAACAGATGCTGGAACAGCAGCGGATCGCCGCCTTGTTCGGCGGCGAAGAACGTGGTGCCGAAATTGCGGTCCGTCAGCAACATGGTGATGGCGCCGGCCAAGACCGGCAGCGACAACAGCAAGAGGAACACCGTCACCAGAATCGACCACACGAAAAGCGGCATCTTGTGCAGCGTCATGCCGGGCGCGCGCATGTTGAAGATGGTGGTGATGAAGTTGATGGCGCCGAGGATCGAGCTGATGCCGGCGAGATGGATGGACAGGATGACGAAATCCATCGCCGGCCCGGGCGAGCCGGTGGTCGAGAGCGGCGGATAGATGGTCCAGCCATTGCCCGCGCCATGCAGCGTATCGCTGGCGCCCGGCACGAACAT
>DASWPX010000099.1:0-5422 GCA_036398395.1 Pseudolabrys sp.
ACAGCAGGTTTCCCGGCAGCACGCCGACAGCGGTGGCGACTACCGGCCGGCCCATCGCCTGCGCCTGCGCCACGTCGCGGCCGGACAGCGGCGGCTCCATCGCCGGCACCACCACGACATCGGCGGCGGCGAGCGCGGCCGGCATGTCGTTCTGCGGACCGACCAGGCGGAACAAGGTGTCGATGCCATAAGCGCGGGCGCGCTGCATCAGCGCGCGGGTGTAGGCCGGATCGGCGCGGTCGTCGCCGGCCAGCACGAAGGCGATGTTGCGGTCGCCGCTTGCGGCGACCAGCCGCGCGGTATCGACCATCGTGAGCTGTCCGTTCCAGGCCGCGAGCCGGCCCGGCGTCAGCACCACGCGGAAATTCGGCAGCACGCCCCAGGTCCGCCGCAGCGCCGCGATCCGGTCGGGCCGCACCAGCGCCGGGCTGAAGCGCGCGATGTCGATGCTGCGCGGAATCACCGCGATGCGCTCGACCGGAATCTTGTAGCGCTCGATCATGGCGTGCGAGACATAGCTCGACGGCGCGATCACCCGGTCGCCGCGCGCCAGCGAGCCGCGCATGAGGTTGCCGGCCCAGGAACCGGCCGTGACGCGGTCGGGAAACGACGTCACCAGGAACACAGGCATGCGGTCGGTGGCGGCGAGCGCGCTCCAGGCGCCGCCGGCGCTTTGCGCATGCACGATGTCGACGCGTTCGCCGGCAATCAGGTTGGCGATCTTCTTGGCATTGCTCCGGATGCGCAGCGGATTGAACGTGTCGTTCTGCATCGGCAGCCATTCGCCGCCGAAGGCGCGCAATTCGCCGACCAGCGGGCCGCCGTCGCCGGCGACGATGGCGCGGGCGCCCGATTGCAGCAGCGTATAGGCGATATCGATGGCGGCGTGGCCGGCCGGATCGTCGCGCAGCGCCGGCACCAGTTGCAAGATGGTGGCGCCGGCCAGCGAGCGCGGTTTATTGCGCAGATCGGTGGTCATAAACTCTTGCCTTAAAGACCAACTTGCGGCGACAACATTCGCATGAGCGAAGCCCGCCTGACATCCCTGACGTTAGAATCGCCGGCACGGACAATCGCCGTGCGCCTGCGCGAGAGCAAGAGCGACGATACCCCCGGGCTGTTCTGGCTCGGCGGCTTCAAATCCGACATGAAGGGAACCAAGGCGGCGGCGCTCGACGCCTGGGCCTCCGCCCAAGGCCGCGCTTGCATACGTTTCGATTATTCCGGCCACGGCGAATCGAGCGGCGATTTCAAGGACGGCACGATCGGGCAATGGCTCGAGGAAAGCGTCGCGGTCTTTGCGCAATTCGCGAAAGGCCCGCAACTGGTGATCGGGTCGTCCATGGGCGGCTGGCTGGCGCTGTTGCTGGCGCGCGAACTTCGCAAGCGCAAGGACGCCGCCAACATCGGAGGCATGGTGTTGATCGCGCCGGCGGTGGATTTCACCGAAGAGTTGATGTGGAAACCGTTCCCGGATGCGATCAAGCACGAGATCGACAGCAAGGGCTTCTGGCTGCGGCCTTCGGCCTATGGCGAGGCGCCTTACCCAATCACGAAGAAATTGATCGAAGACGGGCGCAAGCATCTTCTGCTCGGTGGGCTGATCGAGACCGGCTGCCCGGTGCACATCCTGCAAGGCGTCAAGGACCCCGACGTGCCCTGGCGCCACGCCGAGAGCCTGGTGACGCGCTTTGCCCGCGACGACGTGGTGCTGACGCTGATCAAGGACGGCGACCATCGCCTGTCGCGGCCGGAAGACATCGAGCGGCTATTGAGCGCGGTGGCTGAATTCTAGGCCCATTCCTGCATCACCGACGCGTCGTCGTCATCGCGCCGCAACGCCGAAAACTTTTCCGCCGGCAACAATCGCCGCAGCGCCCACACGGCGGCGCCGCGCACCAAAGGCGAGGCGTCGCCGAGCAGGCGTTCGGCTTCCGGCACCAGCGACGCATCGCCGGAGTTGCCGATCGCGTAGAGCACGTTCCTCACGAAACGATCCCGCCCGGTGCGCTTGATCGAGGTCTTGGCAAATAGCGCGCGGAATTGTGTGTCGTCGAGCCGCGCCAAATCGGCTAGCTCGGGCGCGCGCAACACGCCGCGCGCGGCGAGCTTGGCCTCGCGGCCCTGTTCGGCGAATTTGTTCCAGGGGCAGACGGTCAGGCAATCGTCGCAACCGTAAATGCGGTTGCCCATCAGCGGCCGCAGGTCGCGCGGGATCGGTCCTTTGTGTTCGATCGTCAAATAGGAAATGCAGCGCCGCGCATCGAGCCGGTACGGCGCGGGAAACGCCGCGGTCGGGCAGACATCGAGGCAGGCCTGACAAGTCCCGCAACTGTCGGCCTCGCGCGCGTCAGCCGGCAGATCGAGCGTGGTGAAGATCGAGCCGAGAAACAGCCAGGACCCGAAATCGCGCGACACCAAATTCGTATGCTTGCCCTGCCAGCCGAGACCGGCGCTGGCGGCCAGCGGCTTTTCCATCACCGCCGCGGTATCGACGAACACCTTCACGTCGCCGCCTGCATTCGCCGCCAGCCAGCGCGCGACATCCTTCAGCCGCGCCTTGATCAGCTCGTGATAATCGTCGCCCTTGGCATAGACCGAGATCGCCGCGCGGCTGCGCTCGCGCAAGATCGCCAGCGGGTCCTCGTCCGGTCCGTAGTTCATGCCGAGCATGACGACCGAGCGCACATCCGGCCACAGCGCCAACGGCGACGCGCGGCGCTGGGCGGTTTCCGCCATCCACATCATGTCGCCGTGCGCGCCGTCGGCGATGAATCGATCGAGCCGCGCTTTGGCTTCCGGCACCGCGTCGGGTGTCGTGACGCCGGCGACATCGAAGCCGCGCGAACGTGCCTGCGCGATCAGCGCCGCCTTGATTTCTTCGGGAGACATTCTGGTTTGCGTGCGATCCTGTCCGAACACCGGTTCCCGCTTTCCGGGATCGCGCGCTAGAAGTCCAGGTCGGCGTAGCTTTGCGCCGGCGGAATTCCCGCCAGCGAATCCGCCAGCAGCGGCCGGAACGAGGGCCGCGACTTCACCCGTGCGTACCAGTTCTTGGCGGCTTCGTTTTCGGTCCACGGCACATCGCCCAGATAATCCGCGGCTGACAGATGCGCCGCCGCGGCCAGATCGGCCAGACTCAGCCTTTCGCCGGCCAGCCAGTCGCGGGTCTGCACCAGCCAGCCGATATAGGCCAGATGATAGCGGATATTGGCGCGGGCGGCGCGCATCGTCTCGGTGTCGGGCGGCCCGCCGCCTTGTTCCAGCGTCATGTGGCGCTTGAACACCCGTTCCATCACCAGCGGCCCGGACACTTCCCGATGGAATTTGTCGTTGAACCAGTTCGCCAGCCGGCGCACTTCCACGCGCTGGCCAGGCGTTGGCGGCAACAGCCCGCCGTCGCCAGGCTGAGCGTTGCGCGTCTCCTCGATGAATTCGGCGATGATGCCGGCGCCCGGCACCGCCGGCTGGCCGTCGGCGGCCAGCACCGGGATTTCCCCGGCCGGATTGAGCAGCAGAAAGTCCTCCCGCCGCTCCCAGAAGCGCTCCTCGATCAGCCGCGCCTCGATGCCGTATTCGCCCAGAATCAGGCGCACGTAGCGCGAATGCGGACATAGCGGATGATAGAGCAGCGTCAGCATTTAGGCCTTGGATTGATCTTTCTAAGAATCAGTGAGCGCACTATAGAAAGCCGGCAATAAGGCGCAAATTACGCTTCCCCCGGAGTGCCCCCCATGAATTTCATCACGGCGCATATCGAATTGGTGAAGGCCGCGATTCTCGGCGTCGTCGAAGGCCTCACCGAATTCCTTCCGGTGTCGTCGACCGGCCACCTGCTGTTGATGGAGCATTTCCTCGGCTGGGGCGACGATTCTTTCGGCAAGTCCTTTGCCATCCTGATCCAGCTCGGCGCCATCTTGGCACTGCTGACGATCTATTTCGGCCGTCTCTGGGCGCTGGCGACGAGCATGTTCACGCAATGGGCGGCGGCGCGCTTCGTCATCGGCGTGCTGCTCGCCTTCCTGCCGGCGGCGGTGCTGGGCGCGCTGTTCGGCGGCTTCGTCAAGGAACACTTCTTCGACGTGCGCATCGTCTGCATCATGTTCATCCTCGGCGGCTTCGTGCTGCTGTGGGTCGACCGCATGAACCTGCAGCCGCGCTTTCATGAATCGACCGAGTTCACGCTGCCGATGTATTTCGCCATCGGCGTCTGCCAATGCCTCGCCATGGTGCCGGGCGTGTCGCGCTCGGGCGCGACCATCGTCGGCGCCATGCTGTTCGGCGCCGACCGGCGCGCGGCGGCGGAGTTCTCGTTCTGGCTGGCGATGCCGACCATGGTCGGCGCCTTCGCCTACGAGGCGTTCAAGAGCCGGCACGAACTGTCGCAAGGCAATTACGGCGCCATCGCCGTCGGCTTCACCTTTTCGTTTATTTTCGGCTGGATCGTGGTCAAGACGTTCCTGCACTACGTGCAGCGCCACTCGTTCGCGGTCTTCGCCTGGTGGCGCATCGTCGTCGGCAGCATCGGCGTCTACGCGCTTTATTTTTGGTGACCGAAAAATTTTTACGAGCGTGATGGATTGCCGGGTCAAGCCCGGCAATGACAGCTTCAACTACGCCGTGCGATTGCGGAACTGCCCGGTCTTGCGGAAGCGCCAGAGATAAGACGACACGATCGCCTCGATCGGCTCCGGCTCGATGCCGATGCCTTGCAGCGTGCGGCCTTCGGCCCTGGCCGCGTCCGACACCACGTTGTCGGCGCGCAGCAGCTCGACCTGGTCGGGCGTCAGCGTGAAGGGTGGCGGCATGAATTGCAGGCTCATGGCCTTCAGTCTGGCAAGAAAGAACGGCACCGGCAGCAGCAGCCTTTTGCGCTCGATGGTGGCGAGCACATATTGCATGAGCTCCTTGAAGGTCTTCACTTCCGGCCCGCCCAGTTCGTAGATCGTTCCGCCGGCCAGCTTGCCGTCGACGCCGTCGGCGACCGCGCGCGCGACGTCGCCGACGAAAACCGGCTGGAAACGCGTCAGCCCGCCGCCGATCAGCGGCAGCGCCGGCGAGATGCGCGCCAGCGCGGCGAAGCGGTTGAAGAAATCGTCTTCCGGCCCGAACAGAATCGACGGCCGCATGATGACGGCCTGCGGCTGCGCCGCCAGCACCAGCCGTTCGGCCGCGGCCTTGGAGCGGGCATAGGCACTCGGCGAATTCTCGTCGGCGCCGATGGCCGAGACGTGCACCATGCGGGCGCCATGGGCGCTCGCCGCCAGCGCGACCTGTTCGGCGCCGAATGTGTGGACCGCGTCGAAACGCTGGCGTCCGCCCTCGCCCAGAATACCGACCAGATTGACGAGAACCTGAGCGTCGCGCGCCGCCGCTTCCACCGAGGGGGCATGGCGCAGATTGACCTGCACCGCGTTGATCT
>DASWPX010000100.1:0-8329 GCA_036398395.1 Pseudolabrys sp.
CGCCGCGCTTCGATTTCGCCGGTTCGGACAATCTCAAATATGCCCGGATTCTCTACCCGGCGCCGCATCTGTTTCACGACGAGGCCGGCAATGCGCTGGGCTATAAAGACGACGTGATCTTTCCGGTGCAGATTTCGCCGCGCGACCCTGACAAGAAGGTCACGCTCCGGCTCAAGCTCGAATATGCCGTGTGCGAGAAATTGTGCATTCCGGCCGAAGGCCGCGCCGAATTGACCCTCGGCGACGGCGACAGCGCGCAGAACGCCGCGGTCGCCGACGCCGAAGCCCGCGTGCCGACGCCGGCAACGGCCGCCGCCATCGATCTGACGGCGACGCGCGTCAATAGCGGGCTCAAGCCCCTGGTCTTTGTCGACATGGCCGCGCCGTCCGACAGGGCCGTCGAGTTGTTCGTCGAAGGGCCCAGCAAGGAATGGGCATTGCCCGTCCCGCAGCCGGCGCAAGGCGCGCCGGTCGGCCGCCGCCATTTCGGCTTTGAACTCGACGGTCTGCCGCCGGGCGTCGATCCGAAGGCGCCGTTCGAATTGACCTTCACCGTGGTCGACGGCGACCGCGCCGTCGAGGTCAAGACTCATCTCGACTAGGACGCCTCAAGGGCGCTAGTTTCACCCCGGGAAACGTAAACATCACTCAACGCAAGAGGAATGCCATGCCCATCAAGGTCGGCGACAAACTGCCCACGGCCACGTTTCGCGTCAACACCGCGGAAGGCCCCAACAAGCCCAAGACTACGGATGACATCTTCAAGGGCAAGAAGGTCGCCTTGTTCGCGGTGCCAGGCGCCTTCACGCCGACCTGCACCAACATGCACATGCCGAGTTTCGTGAACAACGCCGCCGCCTTCAAGGCCAAGGGCATCGACACTATCGCGGTGACCGCGGTCAACGACGCCTTCGTCATGGACGCGTGGAAGAAGTCGACCGGCGCCGAGGGCAAAATCGAATTCCTCGCCGACGGCAACGGCGAATTCGCCAAGGCCATCGATATGGCCTTCGACGGTTCAGGCAACGGGCTGGCCACGCGCTCCAAGCGCTACTCCATGCTGGTCGAGGACGGCGTAGTGAAAAAGCTCAACATCGAGGAATCGCCCGGCAAATGCGACGTCTCCGGCGGCCAGGCGCTGCTGGGGCAAATCTAGCTACTTCGACTTCATCGCACCTAGGGCTCCCGCGCGCGCCGCGACGATACCGGCGCGCGCGAGTTCGTCGGCGCGCTCGTTCATGGCGTGGCCGGCGTGGCCCTTCACCCAGTGCCAATGCACGGTGTGCTGCGCGAGCGCCGCGTCGAGCCGCTTCCACAGATCGACATTCTTGACCGGGCTCTTGTCGGCGGTGCGCCAGCCATTGCGCTTCCAGTTATTGATCCAGCTCATGATGCCATTGCGCAGATACTGGCTGTCGGTGTGCAACTCGACGACGCAAGGCCGCTTGAGCGCCTCAAGCGCCGCAATCGCCGCCATCAATTCCATGCGGTTGTTGGTGGTGTGCGGCTCGCCGCCGTTCAATTCCTTTTCGTGATCGCCGAAAGTCAGTATCGCGCCCCAGCCGCCAGGCCCCGGATTGCCCGAACAGGCGCCGTCGGTATGCACGGTGACATGCTGATCAGCCATTAGAATCCGCCATAGTCTTCAACGCTGTTCACCGACTGGTGGAAGCGCAGCTTGCGGAAATATTCCAGCGGATCCTTCGGCCTGACCAGCGCGCCGTCCGGCACCGCCAGCCAGTCCACCAGCCGGGTCAGCAGAAACCGCATAGCGGCGCCCCGCGCCAGCACCGGCAACGCGTCGCGCTCCGGCGCCGACAGCGCGCGCACTTTGGCATAGGCCTTGAGCAACGCGCGGCCCTTGGTGACGTTGTAGGAGTGATCGACCTCGAAGCACCAGGCGTTGAGGCAGATCGCGACGTCATAAGCGAGCGTATCTGTGCAGGCGAAATAGAAATCGATCAGTCCGGACAGGTCCTCGCCGAGGAAGAAGACGTTGTCGGGAAACAGATCGGCGTGGATCACGCCTTGCGGCAGATCGCGCGGCCACGCGCGGAAAAGCTTCGCAAGTTCTTTTTCAATCTCGCTGCACAGACCGGGCTGAACGCTGTCGCCGCGATCCTTTGCCTGATTGTAGAGTTGCGGCCAGGATTCGAGCGACAGCGCGTTCGGCCGCTGCATCGCGAAATCCGCACCGGCGAGATGCAGCCGCGCCAGCGCCTCGCCCACCGCCGCGCAATGATCGGCGGTCGGCCTTCGGATCCACATGCCATCGAGGAAGGTGACGATCGCGGCGGGCCTGCCGGCGATCTTGCCCAAGACGCCGCCTAGCTTGTTGCGCACCGGCTGCGGGCAAGTGATGCCGCGCGCCGAAAGGTGCTCCATCAGCCCCAGGAAGAACGGCAGGTCGCCGGCAGCGACGCGCTTCTCGTAAAGCGTGAGAATGAAATTACCGGCGCCGGTGTGCACCAGGAAGTTCGAATTTTCCACGCCTTCGGCGATGCCCTTATAGGAGCGCAACTCGCCGATGTCGTAGCCGGAAAGAAATTGATTGAGATCGTCCGCCGAGACGTCGGTGTAGACCGCCATGGCAGCGTTACTCCGCCGCCTGGTCTCCGCGCAGCGGACGAGGCAACGGAAAGAACACCCCCTCCTCGGCGGCGGAGACGGTCTCGACGCTTACGTCGTAACGCGCAGCAAAAGCGTCGATGATCTCCTCGACCAGCACTTCCGGCGCCGAGGCGCCGGCGGTGATGCCAAGCCGCGTAACATTGCCGAATACATTCCAGTCTATCTCGGCGGCGCGCTGCACCAGAGCCGCGCGCGGGCAGCCTGCGCGCTCCGCCACTTCCTTGAGCCGCTGCGAATTGGACGAATTCGGCGCACCAACCACGATCATGGCGTCCACCGTCGGCGCCACGCGCGTCACCGCGTCCTGCCGGTTGGTGGTGGCGTAACAAATGTCTTCCTTGTGCGGTCCCGAAATTTCGGGAAACCGCGTTTTCAACAGATCGACGATCTCAGCGGTGTCCTGCACCGACAGCGTGGTCTGCGTGACGTAAGCGAGATTATGCGGATCGCGCGGCGTGAAGGCGGCCGCATCCGCCATGGTTTCGACCAGCGTGATGGAGCCCGGCGGAAGCTGGCCGACGGTGCCGATGACTTCCGGGTGGCCGGCGTGCCCGATCAGCACGATCTCATGGCCGCGGCGATGATGGATCGAGGCCTCGCGATGCACCTTGGTGACCAACGGACAAGTGGCGTCCAGCACGAACAGATTGCGCCGCGCTGCCTCGTCGGTGACCGCGATCGGCACGCCATGCGCCGACAAGATGACCGGCGCGCCGTTGTCGGGAACTTCGTCGAGTTCTTCGACGAAAATGGCGCCCTTGGCGCGCAGCGCATCGACCACATAACGGTTGTGCACGATTTCGTGACGAACATAGACAGGCGCACCGTAGATCGAGAGCGCGCGCTCCACCGATTCGATGGCGCGCACCACCCCGGCGCAGAAACTGCGCGGCTGGCAAAGCAGCACGTGCAACGCGGGTTTCTTCGCGGCGGCATTTTCCGGCATTGAGGCCATAAGATCCTCGAATTGGCGTCTATTTAACGATATTAGCACGCCCGACATGGATGCGCTGCCCCGGCCTGTCAAGCCGAAACGGTTGCATGCCGGGGACCAAATCCCTATATTCCCGGCATTCCGATCATCGCCGATGATCCAGCTTCGCCCGACGGGCGGGCGAAGCGTAGAGGAGATTTGCCATGGCCACAGCAGCGCCCCTGATGCCGAAAGCCACCGCCGTTTGGCTGCTGGACAATACAGCCTTGTCGTTCGACCAGATCGCCGATTTCTGCAAGCTGCACCCGCTTGAGGTGAAGGCGATCGCGGACGGCGATTCCGCGCAAGGCATCAAGGGCCTCGACCCGATCCAGACCGGGCAATTGACCCGCGAGCAGATCACCGCGGCCGAGGCCGATCCGGCCCTCAAGCTGACGCTGACCGAGGCCAAGGTCGCCACCCCGCATCCCGAACGCGGCGGCAAGAAGGGTCCGCGTTACACGCCCGTGTCGCGCCGCCAGGACCGGCCGAACGCCATCCTGTGGCTGGTGCGTAATCATCCCGAGTTGAAGGACAGCCAGATCATGCGGCTGGTCGGCACCACGAAGTCGACGATTACGGCGATCCGCGACCGCACCCATTGGAGTGCCGCCACTTTGGCGCCGATGGATCCGGTGACGCTCGGCCTTGCTACGCAGACTGACCTCGATTTCGAGGTCAACCGCGCCAACAAGGAAAAACCGGCGCCGATCGATTCCGGCGCGACCTTGCTGCCGGCGTCGGAAACCACCGCGCGCAAGGAAGCCGAAGTCGCGGCCGCCCACGAAGCCAGCCAGAAGGCGGGCGGCGATCTCGACGTCGGCGCGGTCTTCGCCAAGCTCAAGCAGCTTGGCGGCAAGAACGACAAGGACGAAGAAGAGTAAGCACGCATGATGCCGAAAACTTCCGCCGTGGCGTTGCGCCGTATCGGTTTCGTTGCCGTCATGCTGACAGCCTTCGCGGCGCCGGCGTTTTCGCAAACCGCGCCGGAAAAAGTGAAAAGAAGTCCGGGCGAAATGGCGACCATGGACCGCGCCGCCATTCAGAACCGCGCTACCTGCACGCGCGAGGCCAAGGCGATGAAATTGGGATATTTCAAGCGCCGAAGCTTCATCAAAAATTGCATGAAGCGCTGAGCTGTATTCCGGGCGGGTGAAACAAGTGGGAATGACGGCGGCTAATAGCCGCGGTTGCCCTCGATCGCCGCGACATAGCGCGCGACGGATTTTTCCAGAATCGCCTTGGCATTTTTCGTTATCACACGGTCGAAATAATGGCCGTAGAGTGTATCGAAGGCGTACGGCGCCATCGCCGCGCCGATGGCTTCGACAGCGCGCGCCGATAGCGGAATGAAATTCGGATAGCTACGCATGAAAGACAGCCACTTGCGGTCTGCCGTGACCGTGAGAATGTCGCCTGAAAAAACAATTCCCCTGTTTTGGAGGCCTTCGCCTGCCCCGGCCTTTTTAGTTTCTTGCCAATGCAGCACCGTGCCGCCTTCGAAATGGCCGCCGCAACGGATGAGCGTGACACCATCCCAAAGCTCGACCGTGTCGCCCTGCCACAGGCGCACGTTCGCATTAAAATCGACGATCCAATCCTTGTCCGCCGCGTTGAGATAGATCGGCGCATTGCCGAATGTGCGGCTCCATTCGCCCATCGCGGTGTAGAAATGCGGATGCGAGATCGCGATCGCCTGTATGCCGCCGAGGCTTTCGATTTTGGCGATCGTCGCTTCGTCGAGCGTGGCGACGCAATCCCACAAAATATTGCCGCCGGCGGTCTGCACCAGCAGCGCGCGCTGGCCGATGGCGAAACCGCCGCCGATGCCAAGCACGCCTTTTTCGTAATCGCGGAATCTGTTGGGATGGCTTTGCGCCAGCGCTTCGCGCGTCGTCCAGCGCTGGCCGCCCTCCGGCACGTATTGCCGCTCTTCCTCGCAGATGCGGCATTCGGTCGGCGGCGCCGCGGTTTCCGGAAACTGCGTGCCGCAGGCGGTGCAGATGAAAGCGGGCATTGCTACTGCGGCACGCCCTCGACAATGAGAATGCGGGCGTTGTCATAAATCTGGCTGAGCTTGCGCGCGTCGTTCCAGACCGGCGAGGAATAGGCGAGCTCGGCCTTGACCATGTTGTCGTATTCGATGACCTCGATGACGGTCGCGGGTTTGGGCTCGGTGCCCTTGATGACCGAATACTTGTTGCCGCGGACTTCATATTTGCCGCCGGCGTCGGTGATGGCCTTGATCACCGGAGTAATCATACGGCTGTAGGCGGCCTGGTCGGTCACGGTGTTTTCGATGATGGCGTAGCCCTTGGGCGTGGCCTGCGCGTGCAGCCCCTGCATGGCGCCGGCGCCGACGGCCGCGCCGGCAAGCAGCGCGACCGCGAGTTGAAATTTTGCTTTCATTCAAGTTCTCCCCGAATTTCACCTGCAGCATAACAAAGCCGGCGAAGCTTACACGCCGATGACGCGTTGTGGTGTGAAGTAGGCATGCGCGCCGGGTCTGCCCGGTTCGCGCAAAAGACAAGCGTTTTGGAATAAGAACAAGTTTATGGGCCTCTAATGACCGAGGCCATCACTATCCCACCCCATGCCCCTTCAACGCGCCCTCGATCTCGCCCAGGATCGCCGGGTCGTCGATAGTGGCGGGCATGGTCCAGGGTTCGTGGTCGGCGATTTTCTTGATGGTGCCGCGTAAAATTTTTCCCGAGCGCGTCTTGGGCAGCCGCGCCACCGTGATCGCCAGCTTGAACGCCGCGACCGGACCGATCTTCTCGCGCACCAGCGCCACGATCTCCTTTTCGATCTCCGACGGCGGCTTGGTGACGCCGGCCTTGAGCACGATGAAGCCGCAGGGCACTTCGCCCTTCATGTCGTCCTTGATGCCGAGCACGGCGCATTCGGCGACGTCGGGATGACCGGCCAGCACCTCCTCCATGCCGCCGGTAGACAGCCGATGACCGGCAACGTTGATGATGTCGTCGGTGCGGCTCATGACATAGACGTAGCCGTCGTCGTCGAGGTAGCCGGCGTCCGCGGTCTTGTAGTAGCCGGGGAATTCGTCGAGGTAGCTCTCGCGCATGCGCGCGTCCTGCTGCCACAAAGTCGGCAGCGCGCCCGGCGGCAGCGGCAGCTTGATGACCAGCGAGCCGATCTTGTTGGCCGGCAATTTGTGGCAGGCCTCGTCGACAACATCGATGGCGTAGCCCGGCATCGGCACCGTCGCCGAGCCGTGCTTGACCGGCAGCGCGCTTAAGCCCACCGGATTGCCGGCGATGCACCAGCCGGTTTCGGTCTGCCACCAGTGGTCGATCACCGGCACCTTGAGTACAGTTTCCGCCCACTCCAGCGTCGGCGGATCGGCGCGTTCGCCGGCGAGAAAGAGCGCGCGGAATCTCGACAGATCGTATTGTTTGAGCAGCTTCGCGTCCGGATCCTCCTTGCGGATGGCGCGGAACGCGGTCGGCGCGGTGAACAACGACACGATTTTGTGCTCGGCGCAGACGCGCCAATAGGCTCCGGCGTCGGGCGTCCCGATCGGCTTGCCCTCATAGAGGATCGACGTCGCACCGTGGAACAGCGGCGCATAGACGATGTAGGAGTGGCCGACCACCCAGCCGATGTCGGAGCCGCACCACCACACCTCGCCGGGGTCGATGTTGTAGAGATTCTTCATGGACCATTTCAGCGCGACCATATGGCCGCCATTGTCGCGCACCACGCCCTTGGGTATTCCGGTCGTGCCCGAAGTGTAGAGGATGTAGAGCGGGTCGGTGGCGAGCACGGGCACGCAGTCGCTGGTCTTGGCGAAGTTGACGGCATGCTCCCATGTTTTGCGCCAGTCGTGGTCGCGGCCCTCGACCATCGCCGCCTCGCATTGCGGGCGCTGGAGAATGAGGCAGGTCTCGGGCTTGTGCGCCGCGAGCTTGATCGCCTCGTCGAGCAAGGGCTTGTAGGAAATGACGCGCGTGCCCTCGATGCCGCAGCTCGCCGACAGAATAACCTTCGGCGTCGAGTCGTCGATGCGGGTGGCGAGTTCCTTGGCCGCAAAGCCCCCGAACACCACCGAATGGATGGCGCCGATACGGGCGCAGGCCAGCATGGCAAACACCGCCTCCGGCACCATCGGCATATAGAGAATGACGCGGTCGCCCTTCTTGACGCCGAAGTCGCGCAGCATGGCGCCCAGCAGTTGGACTTCCGACAGCAGGCGGCCGTAGGTGAAGGTCAGCTTCTGCCCGGTGACGGGCGAATCGTAGATCAGCGCCGGCTGGTCGTTGCGGCCGTTGAGGACATGACGGTCGACAGCGTTGTAGCAGGTGTTGCAGACGCCGCCGGCGAACCAGCGGCCGTAGATGCCCGCATCGGGATCGAAGGTTTCGACCGGCTTCTCGTACCAGTCGATGTCGGCCGCGGCTTGGGCCCAGAAGCCTTCCGGGTCGCGCCGCCAGCGCGCATAGACTTCGTGATAACGGCTCGTGCGGGCGTCCATGGATGCCCCTCCCCTTTGTTCTTTGACCGCGATTGTGGAACGCCCGGCTTATGCAAACAAGGCTTCGCGCAAGACAGACTTGCGTAAACGAGGCTGGCACCGGCCCGCCCGCTGGGCTTTGATCCCGCGCAAGTTGCCGTCCTGCCAAGGCGTCCCGTGACCATCATCACCGATCCGCTGTTCTACCTGCTCGCCGTGCCCGCCGTGGTGGCTCTGGGCCTGTCGAAAGG
>DASWPX010000101.1:0-7164 GCA_036398395.1 Pseudolabrys sp.
GGCACGAGGAAAACGCGGCGCTGCCGGGCAGGCTGGAGCCGCTCGGCGTGCCGCGGATTTGTCGGGACTGTTGAACCGACCTGCGTGGCCTTTGAGTATTAGAAGGCTGCCCGGGTCAGGCGTAGGCGTGGCGGCAGAGAGTGGCGCGCGTTAGAACGCCTTATTGCTCTCCTTCACCTTCTCCGCATCGACATAAACCTGCTGGCCCATGGCGTTGAACTTGTCGCTCATTGCCGCCATTCCTTTCTCGGCCTCATCCTTCGAGATGCCCGGCTTCGCTGAAGCTATGCCGGGCTCCTCAGGATGAGGGGTGAGAGGATCATTCAGCGTCGCCGCATAGTCCCGCACGTCCTGCGTGATCTTCATCGAGCAGAATTTCGGCCCGCACATCGAGCAGAAATGCGCGACCTTGTGCGCTTCCTTGGGCAGCGTCTCGTCGTGATATTCGCGTGCTGTGTCGGGATCGAGGCCGAGATTGAACTGGTCCTGCCAGCGGAAGTCGAAGCGCGCGCGCGATAGCGCGTCGTCGCGCAGTTGCGCCGCCGGGTGGCCCTTGGCCAAGTCCGCCGCGTGCGCCGCGATCTTGTAGGTGATGACGCCTTCCTTGACGTCGTCACGGTCGGGCAGGCCGAGATGCTCCTTCGGCGTTACGTAGCAGAGCATGGCGCAGCCGAACCAGCCGATCATGGCGGCGCCGATGCCGGAGGTGATGTGGTCGTAGCCCGGCGCGATGTCGGTGGTCAGCGGCCCCAGCGTATAGAACGGCGCCTCGCCGCATTCCTTGAGCTGCTTGTCCATGTTGATCTTGATCTTGTGCATCGGCACGTGGCCGGGGCCTTCGATCATGACCTGGCAGCCTTTCTTCCAGGCGACCTGCGTGAGTTCGCCGAGCGTTTCGAGTTCGGCGAATTGCGCGCGGTCGTTGGCGTCGGCGATCGAGCCGGGACGCAGGCCGTCGCCGAGCGAGAACGACACGTCGTATTTGCGCATGATGTCGCAGATCTCGTCGAAGCGCTCGTAGAGGAAGCTCTCCTTGTGCCGCGACAGGCACCACTTCGCCATGATCGAGCCGCCGCGCGAGACGATGCCGGTGACGCGGTTGGCGGTCAGCGGTACGTAGGCGAGGCGCACGCCGGCGTGGATGGTGAAATAATCGACGCCCTGTTCGCACTGCTCGATCAGCGTGTCCTTGTAGCATTCCCAGTCGAGCTTGACCGGATCGCCGTCGACCTTCTCCAGCGCCTGATAGATCGGAACCGTGCCGATCGGCACCGGCGAGTTGCGCAAGATCCATTCGCGCGTGTTGTGGATGTTACGGCCGGTCGAGAGGTCCATCACGGTGTCGGCGCCCCAGCGGATCGCCCAGACCATCTTCTCGATTTCTTCCTCTACGGAAGACGAGACGGCGGAGTTGCCGATATTGGCGTTGATCTTCACCAGGAAATTGCGGCCGATGATCATCGGCTCCAGTTCGGCGTGGTTGATGTTGCTTGGGATGATGGCGCGGCCGCGCGCGATCTCGCTGCGCACAAATTCCGGCGTGACGAAAGCGGGCACGGCGCCGCCGAACTGCTCGCCATCGGCCAATGCGGCTTCGGCGCGGTCCAGCATTTTCTTGCGGCCGACATTCTCGCGCTCGGCGACGTAGATCATTTCCTTCGTGACGATCCCGGCGCGCGCCCATTCGTATTGGGTGATGGGGTATTGGCCATTCGCAGTAAGAGGAACCGTGTTGCCGCTTGCCGCAGCAAATTCCCTCCCCCCTTGAGGGGGAGGGTTGGGGAGGGGGGTACTGACTTGCGCAGGCGCTTGTTGCTGACCCCCCTCCCGGATCGCTTCGCGATCCGACCTCCCCCTCAAGGGGGGAGGTGAAGAAGAGGAATCAATCGCGCGGAACGGCTTCGGCGTGTTGGGAAAATTGCGCGCCAGGTGCTTGCCGGTGACATTGCCGTTGTCGACCGGCTGGATCGGGCGGCCGTCGTATTGTTCGACGCCGCCGCGTTCCTTGACCCATTCGATGCGGGTGCGGGCAAGGCCCTTCTCGACATCGATCGTGACGTTCGGATCGCTGTACGGCCCGGTGGTGTCGTAGACCGTGACGTTCGGCTCCTTGGCGCTGGGCTCGAGGATGATCTCGCGCACCGGCACGCGCAGATCGAGCGCGGCGTCAGGCTGAGCGTAGATCTTGCGCGAGGCGGGCAGCGGGCCGGTCGTGACTTTCGGCGTGACCAGATCGGCGGACGTGACGGCTTTGTTCATGGCATGCTCCCTGCCTGCGAGACGGCGTATCGTTCCAGGTGTAACGTGGCTCGGGAGAGCAAAGTCCCTGTCCCTTCGCCGGCATGACCCGGATCAGGTTCAAAGGGTCTTTCTCAGCCCACCGGGCACCCCTCGGAACGCGGCTAATGTAGGCTCAGGGCCAAGCGTGTCAATGCGGGTTTGGCCGAGCCAGGCGCGCACGCGCGCGTCGGGGTTCTCGTTGCGGCTTATGTCGCTGACGACGGCGATGGAATCGGCGCCGGCGGCGTAGATCGGGGCTGCGAGTTCCAGCGTAATACCGCCGATGGCGACCAGCGGAATGTCGCCGACGCGCTTTTTCCACTCGGTAATGCGCTCCAGTCCTTGTGGCGCAAAGCGCATGGCCTTCAGCGTGGTCGGATAGATCGGCCCCAGCGCCACGTAATCCGGATCGTGCCGCAGCGCGTTTTCCAGTTCGGCGTCGTCGTGCGTTGACAGGCCGAGCGTCAGCCCGGCGCGGCGTATCGCGGAGACATCGGCTTCGGCCAAATCCTCCTGGCCGAGATGGACGTGCGCTGCGCCGGCGTCGATGGCGGCGCGCCAATAATCGTTGACCACGAGCTTGGCGCCCGCCGCTGCGGCAAGCGCCTCGCGCACCAGCGCCACGGCCTGCGTCTCGGGCGCGTCCTTGACGCGCAACTGGATGGTGCCGACGCCGAGCGCCGCCAGGCGTTTGACCCAGGCGACGCTGTCGACCACCGGATAAAATCGATCAGGATACGGCATGCCAGAACGGTGTCCCGACCACAGGCGTTGACGGCGAGGCGAAATCGCGCGGCCCCATCAGGCCGGCTTCGTAGCCGGCGCGGCCGGCTTCGACCGCGAGACGAAAGGCATTCGCCATGGCGACCGGATCGCCGGCCTTGGCGATCGCGGTGTTGAGCAGCACGGCGTCGTAGCCGAGTTCGAGCGCGTCGGCGGCATGCGACGGCGCGCCCAGGCCGGCGTCGACCACCAGCGTCACCTCGGGCAGACGCGCGCGCAACAGCTTGAGCGCCTCGCGGTTGACGAGGCCGCGCGCGCTGCCGATCGGTGAAGCCCAGGGCATGATCACCGTGCAGCCGGCGTCGCGCAGGCGTTGCGCCACCGTCAGGTCCTCGGTGCAATAAGGAAATACCTGGAAGCCGTCCTTGATCAGGATTTCGGCGGCCTCGACCAGGCCGACCACATCGGGCTGCAAGGTCTCGTTGTCGCCGATCACCTCGAGCTTGATCCAGGGCGTGCCGAACAGTTCGCGCGCGAGCTGCGCGGTCGTCACCGCCTCGCGCACGCTGTGGCAGCCGGCGGTGTTGGGCAGCACGGTGACCTGGAGTTCGCGGATCAAATCCCAGAACGCGTTGCCGACGCGGCCGCCGGCGGCTTCCCGCCGCAGCGATACCGTTACGATGCCCGCGCCGGAGGCGCGGATCGCCTGCTGCATGATGGCCGGCGACGGATAGAGCGCCGTGCCGATCAGCAGACGGGAGGAAAACTCCTTGCCGTAGAACTTCACCATGTCAGCCGCCTTGCCGCGGGGTGATGATTTCGATCTGGTCGCCGCTGTTCAGCGGCGTCTCCGCCCAGCGCGCGCGCGGCACGACCTGGTAGTTCACCGCAATGGCCATGTAGGTGCCTTCGTATTCCATTTCTCCGAGCAGGCCGGTGAGGTCACTGGCCGCGACTTCCTTGATCTCGCCGTTGACGGTCACGCGCATCGCACGACCTCGCTGTCGGTGCGGCCGCCGAGCACATGCGCGACGGTGACCTCGGCCAGCGCCGGCGCCAGCAGAAAACCGTGGCGGTAAAGCCCGTTCACCGAAATGCATTTGTTGCCGGCGGTTATGCGCGGCAGATTGTCGGGGAAAGCCGGCCGCAGCGCGGCGCCGAAGTCGACGATGCGCGCCTCGCCAAAGGCCGGATGCACGGCATAGGCCGCGCTCATGAGTTCGAGGGCGGAACGCAGGCTCACGCCGGTGTCCTCGCTTTCGATGGTGGTGGCGCCGATCAGGAAGCGATTGTCCGCGCGCGGCACGACGTAGAGCGGCCACCGCGGATGCAGCAGGCGCACCGGGCGCGACAGCGCGATCTCCGGCGTCTCGACGATGACGACCTCGCCCTTGACGCCGCGCAGTTCCGGGCAGGAGTCGCGCGCAGCAATGCCGCGGCAATCGATCACCAGGCCGTCGAGATCGCGCGGCTCTGCCGCCTGTTCGAATTCGATCGCAACGCCGTTGGCGCGCAGCGCCGCATGCAAGGCCGGCAGCACACGGCGCGGATCGACATGGCCTTCTTGCGGGAAATACAGCGCGTCCTGGAAACGGCCGGCCAGATCGGGCTCAAGTCCGGCGATTTCGGCGGCGCCGAGGCGTTCATGACCGGAGGTCATGTTTCCGAAGCGGTCGAAATCGGCCCGGTCCCGCCCATGCGCGACCGCCAGCGAGCCAGTGAATGGCGTATCGGGAAGCGCTTCCCGCCACAGATCGAGCGAGCGCAGGCCGAGCCGCGCGATCAGAGGTTCCGCCGATTCGGCTTCGCAATAAGGTGCCAGCATGCCGCCCGCCCAATGGCCGGTGGCCAAGGTCATCGATGCATCGCTGCGTTCATAGACGGTGACCGCGCAGCCGGCCTTGGCGAACATCAGGGCCTGCCAAGTGCCGGCAACACCGGCGCCGACGACGCTGATGGATTCGGGAACGCGCGCACGGTCCTGCTGGTGCATCTTTTTCCGTCCCTTCGCCGGCATGACCCGGATCAGGTTCAAAGGGTTTTTCTCAGCCCCTAGCGGGGCACCCCTCGGAACGAGGCTAATGTAGGCTTAGGACCGGGACTGTCAATGCGGGAGCGGGAGCCGCTACATCCTCGGCAATTCGCTCACCGCCACCTTGGCGCTGCCGTCGGCTTCCGCGATCACGCGCAGCGTGTCGGAGTCGAATTCGATCCCGGTCAGGCGCAGGTCCTGTACGGCGGCGTCGACCCTCACGCCGTTGGCGTTCTGTTGGAAATCGGCGAGGGCGACCGTGATCTTCTTGAGGGCGTCGGCGGCGAAGGGTTTCAGGTCGATCACCGCGTTCTTGGCGATCGAGCGTTGCAGATAGGGCATACCGGCGCGCGCCGCGGCGCCCAACAGTCCGAAGGCCGCTTCCGACTCGACCGCGAGCGTCAGATCGGTGAAGCGCACGATCTGACTCGCCTGGTCAAGCGCCGGCTTGCCCCAGATGTGAACTGTGGCTTCGGCGCCGAAGCCGAACCAGCTTTTCTGTTCGCGCGCTTTGACGCGCAGCGAGATCAACAGCCGCTCGCCGGCCGCCGCAACGCTGGCGCCGCGCACCTCGACTTCGACGGGCGCGCTGCCATCGTCGGGAAAACGTTTACCGATGAGCTGGGCTTCCAACAACTTATTGAGTTCGCTAAACGGCATATCGATCGGCACGCCGATGGCAAGGCGGCCATTATCCATCGGCGGCACAAGTTCGAGCTGTGCCGGAAAAGGGCAGACCGGCTGGGTCGGCGCCGGCACGATGCGGGTTTCGGCCTGCACGCCGATCGTGAGGGTCACGTTGCGGGCGTCGACCTGCGGCTGGGCGGCCGCGGCGCGCACCGGACGCATTTCCAAATACAGGGTGGGCAGGCCGGTATTGCCGCCGCCGAGCGGAATGGCACGGCACATCTTGCTCCATTGCTCGCGCGCGGCCCGCTCGATCATGGGATCGTTGCGCAGCCGCTGCTGCAGCCCGGCGATCTGCGCGTTGACCTCGCGATCGATCAGGGGCTTGGCCTCGCTCGCCATGTTGATCTTGATGCCGGAGAGCGACAGCGCGCTGTCGCCGAGCGCGACCTGGGCGGTGAGGTTGGGATCCAGCCGCCAATTGGCGGTCAGCACCGGCCGCGAGCGCACGGTGACCTGGCCGCGCACTTCCGCGCGCTGATCGAGGACCTGATTGGTCAACTTGCCGACGGTCTTGCCGATACTGCTGTCGAGCAGGCTGGTTATGCCACCGGTAAGATTGCCGGCCTGCGTCGCAATCCGGCCGGTGATTTTCAGATTGCCGTTGAGCGGCGTACCAATGGTCAGTTCGTTGGGCGTGCCGCTCACCGTCATGGGCCCGCGCGCGACGGTGATGCCGATGTCGGCCTTGGACAAAAGGCTCGATACCGGATTGTCGTTCTTGCCGACCAAGTCGTGGGGCGCTGCCGCATCCATGCGCGCGCGAATGGCGGCAAGCGCGACCGCGACAGGCGCGATTACATAAGACGCGCGTGTGACCGGTTGCAGCGCCGGCAGCGCGGGCAGGCCCGCCACCGCGCGTTTGGCGTCGGAATTCTTGGCGGTACCGGCGGGGAAGAAGCGGTCGAGCGCCCACAAGGTCGCCGCGAAAAACATCGCGACGATGCAGAAGGCCCCGACGATCAGGCGAAACTGCGGCGAGCGGCCGAACAGGCGCAGCGGCGCGGTGCCAAGGTAGATGGCGCTGTCGATTATTCCGCCCAATCGCCGCTCCGCCCATTTCGCCGGTGAACGGAATGCTAGAGCGCCAGGCCGCGCCGCGCCAGCTTGGGCTTACTCGGCGGCGGTGACCTTCGCGTCGGTAGCGCGGGGGTTGATGTGAGGGTCGGTGGCCAGCGTCATGTCCAGCGTCGCCAGCGCCTTGGGCTTGCGCAGCCGCACGTAGATTTGCGCCACGATCAGCAACACACAAAGCCCGACGAACACGGCGCTGATCGGATGCTTGACGAAGACCATGATGTCGCCGCGTGAAATAAGCATAGCGCGGCGGAAGTTTTCCTCGAAGCGCGGTCCCAGCACGAAGCCGAGCAGCACCGGCGCCGGATGGCAATCGAGCAGCAGCAGGAGATAGCCGATCGCCCCGATGACGACGGTCTCACCGA